>NZ_JARWGH010000092.1:0-1286 GCF_036528765.1 Rhizobium sp. BR 362
GTATGCGGCGTCCACGCCCCATCGATTTTTCAGTTGCAGTGATCTGAGGTTGATCTACGGCCCGTCAAATGAGCTCACCGAAGAGTACCTGACGAGCTCATTGTGAGGCCTTGATGCGGGCGGCGTAGGCCCAGGGCATGAGGGCATCGATGTCTTTTGCTAGGTGGCCGTTTGCGAGGCTGACGAAGAGATCGCACAGATAGGCGTAGGGTTCAACGCTGTTCATTTTACAAGTGCCGATCAGGCTGGCAAACCGGGCCCAGTTGCGGCCCCCTTCATCGAAGCCGGGTTCATAATGCCGGGTTTCTGGCATTCGAGTCCACGGTCACTTATCCCTTCCATCCACTGGTTGACCAAACCGTATTGGTAACCGGCAGCCATGAGCACGAAGGTGTTCATTATCTGCTGATTCGACAAGCCCATGGTGGCTCATTTCAAATCCCCGCATGGATGTTTGATCCTGCGGCAAGTTCGATCGAGATTGTAGCCGAGCCGCGCCTTTCGGCAGCCAAGCTTATTGAACTGCGCGCATTCATTGATTCTCACGTACCTTTTCGCTCGGTTCAAGAAGCCGAAGGGATAAGCCATGAGAAAGCAATTTCGCATGCAATTGGATCTGTTCGTGACAGCCCGGCCGGTAGACCTGAGCGACACCCAGCGCCGGGAAGCCTTAACACTCCTTCAATTACTGTTGACGGAAGCGGCGGCAAAGCTGGCCGGCAAGCGGTTCGCCGACGGCGGAAAGGAGGCGGGCAATGAGTAAGATTACCGCCGACCATCTTAGCCTTAGCGCCTTCGTCTACGTCCGGCAGTCGACAGCCTACCAGGTTGCCAATAACCTGGAAAGCCAACGACGGCAGTACGGCTTAGTCGAGCGTGCTCGACAGTTGGGTTGGGAGACCGTCGAGATCGTCGACGATGACCTTGGACGATCCGGAGGTGGCATCGCCCGCCCAGGATTCGAGAAGCTGTTGGCGGCGATATGTGAAGGTCGGGTGGGAGCAGTCGTATCGCTTGAGGCCTCACGTCTGGCGCGCAATGGCCGTGATTGGCATACGTTGCTGGAATTTTGTGGTCTGGTCGGCACTCTGATCGTTGACGAAGAGGCTATTTACGATCCGCGCTCGCCTAACGATCGTCTCCTTCTTGGCATGAAGGGTACGATGAGCGAGATGGAGTTATCCGTGTTTCGGCAACGATCCGTCGAGGCCATGCGCCAAAAAGCGCGGCGCGGCGAACTTCATCTGACTGTTGCCGTCGGATATGTGAAGACGGATGATGCCCGT
>NZ_JARWGH010000093.1:0-1225 GCF_036528765.1 Rhizobium sp. BR 362
CACGGCTCTGAACTCGGGTTAACGTTTCTTCCCTGAACGGTTTGGGTGTGATTCAAGAGTGTCGGTGATTTGGAGGCCGACATGTTTGAAGACGATCGCCCGCGGCTGCGGGTTTTGCTGGACCATTTTAGTCTCGTTGAGGATGAGCGGGAGCAATGGCGGGTCGCCCATCCGTTACCCGAGGTGCTTCTTCTGGTCGTTTGCGGGACGATCGGCGCATGCGACGATTTTGACGAGATCGTCGAATGGGGGGAGGATAACCTGGCGTTTTTACGTCGGTTTCTTCCCTATCACCATGGCATACCGGGTTCGCGCTGGCTGCGCATTCTGCTCAACCGGATCGATCCGGACCTGTTTTCGAACTGCTTCATATCCTGGGCGGCGACGCTTCGACCCGATGCTCCGGCGCTGGTGGCGATTGACGGAAAGACCTCGCGCGGCAGTCATGACCGGGCCAACGGCCGGGCGGCGCTGCATCTCGTCTCGGCTTTCGCCACCCGTGAACGGCTGGTTCTYGGACAAGAGGCAGTGGCAACGACAAGCTGTGAGCAGGACACCATCCCCTTGCTGCTGGAACGGYTGGCCGAAAAGGATCGCCTGAAAGGCGCGCTCGTGACCATCGACGCCATTGCCTGCAATGCCAAAACCGCCCAGGCGGTGCTCGATGCAGGCGCTGATTACCTCCTGGCGGCCAAGGCCAATCAGCCCGGCCTGATGGGTGAGATCGAGCGCTTCTTTGCCGACGCTCCGGCAAACCTCACCTCAACCGTGACCGAAGTCGACAAGGGCCATGGCCGGGTCGAAGAGCGGCGGGTCACCGTCTCCACTCAAATCGACTGGCTCTCCGGCGACAGGCGCTTTCCCGGCGAATACCGCTTCCCGTCCATCGCCACCATCGTCAAGGTGCAAGCACAAGTCTATGAAAAGTCCAGGCAAAGCAGCCAGGTCCGCTTCTATATCTCCTCACGGTCGATGACCGCGCTCCAGTTCGCCGAGGCCATACGTGGCCATTGGGCCATCGAGAACTCCCTCCATTGGGTACTCGACGTCACCTTCAACGAGGATGCCGCCCGATCTCGAACCGGGCATGGACCAGCCAACATGGCCGTCGTCCGACACTTCGCCATCAACATGGTTCGAAGCCATAACGACAAGCGCAGTATCAAACTCAGACGAAACAAAGCAGGCAGAAACCCACAATACATGGCCGAAATCATCCGAGCAT
>NZ_JARWGH010000094.1:0-1200 GCF_036528765.1 Rhizobium sp. BR 362
GATCTCGGCAGTTCGCTGGAGACGGCCGTCAGCGAGGCGGAATATGCGTCGCTTGCCCGCTGCACACAGTACGCCCATTTCACCCCCGAGTTCATCATCCGGGCGATCTGGACGGGCTTGCGGCGGCTTGGCTGGCGCGGCGGCCGCGTGCTGGAACCGGGGATCGGAACCGGGCTGTTCCCGGCACTGATGCCGATAGAGTACCGCAACGTCAGCTATGTCACCGGGATCGAACTCGATCCCGTCACCGCGCGCATCGTGAAGCTGCTTCAGCCGAAGGCGCGCATCATCAACGCCGACTTCGCGCGCACCGACCTCAACGCCGTCTACGATCTCGCGATCGGCAATCCGCCCTTCTCCGATCGGGCGGTTCGCTCTGATCGGCAATATCGTTCGCTGGGTCTTCGGCTGCATGACTATTTCATTGCCCGGTCGACCGATCTCCTCAAGCCTGGCGCCCTAGCGGCCTTTGTCACCAGCGCCGGCACGATGGACAAGGTTGACAGCGCCGCACGTGAGCACATTGCCGAGTCCGCTGACCTGATTGCGGCGATCCGCCTGCCTGAAGGCAGCTTCCGCCGCGCCGCCGGCACGGACGTCGTGGTTGATATCCTGTTCTTCCGCAAGCGAAAGACGGGAGAGAAGGAAGGCGACCTGTCCTGGCTCGACCTGCAGGAGGTCCGATCTGCGACCGCCGATGACGGTGCGATCAGCGTGAACCGCTGGTTCGCCGAGCATCCGGAATTCGTGCTCGGCGATCATACGCTCACTTCGGGTCCGTTTGGTGAGATCTATACATGCCGGCCGCGCGGCGCCGAGGACGTCGCGACAGTGCTCAAGGCAGCCATCGCCCTCCTCCCGGAGGCTCTTTATGACGGAGTGCCTACTCCCATCGATGTCGATCTGGAGGACGAGCTCGGCGAGATCGTCGATCTTCATCCCGACAATGCCAAGGTCCGCGAGGGCAGTTATTTCATCGATGTCAGGCATGGCCTGATGCAGGTGGTCGACGGTGAAGCAAGTCAGATCGCGGTGCGCAAGGCGCRTAGCGGCCAGGGAATTTCGGAAAAGCATGTCCGCATCATCAAGAAGCTGATCCCGATCCGCGACGCCGTCCGCGAGATCGTGAAGGCCCAGGAACTGGATCGCCCGTGGCGCGATCTGCAGGTACGTCTTCGGATTGCCTGGTCGAACTTCGTT
>NZ_JARWGH010000095.1:0-1164 GCF_036528765.1 Rhizobium sp. BR 362
CGTCCCGACGGGTCTACATTCCGAAGAATGACGGAAGACTACGTCCCCTCGGTATTGCAGCGTTGGAAGAAAAGGTCGTGCAGATGGCCGTGTCCACGGTTCTGAGCGCGATCTATGAGCAAGACTTCCTCGGCTTCTCATACGGGTTCCGGCAAGGAAGGGGGCAGCATGACGCGCTGGACGCCTTGTGGGTTGGGATCGACAAGCGGAAGATCAACTGGATACTGGACGCGGATATTCGCTCGTTTTATGATGAAATCGATCACGAGTGGATGCTTCGTTTCCTGTCACATCGAGTAGGTGACCGCCGGCTGATACGTCTGATCCACAAATGGTTGAAAGCGGGCACGATTGAGGATGGCCGCCGCGTCGCATCAACGCGAGGAACTCCTCAAGGTTCTGTAGTTAGCCCCGTGCTATCCAATATCTACCTGCATTACGCATTGGATTTATGGGTCCAGCAATGGCGTACTCGAAATGCTAAAGGCGACGTGATCATTGTACGTTATGCCGACGACAGCGTGATTGGGTTCCAGTACGAAGGAGAGGCGCAGCGCTTCCTGCAAGAACTGCGGGAGCGTCTCGCCCAGTTTGGCTTGCAACTGCACCCGGAAAAGACGCGGCTGATACGCTTTGGGCGGTATGCTGTGCAACAATGCCGGGAACGTAGTATCCGCAAGCCAGAGACCTTCGACTTTCTGGGATTCACGCATTGCTGCGGCAGGCGGCGCAATGATGGGGGCTTCAAGATTGTCCGTCTGACGATCRAGAAGCGCATGCGCACGACGCTGACGGCAATACGGGAAACGCTGATGCGACGACGCCATGAACCAATGGCAAAGGTAGGTCGGTGGTTACGGCAAGTGCTACAGGGGTATTTTAACTACCATGCGGTGCCTGACAATCTGCGACGATTGGGAGGGTTCCGCTGGGAAGTTGGTCGAGCTTGGCGACACGCCTTGATGCGCCGAAGCCAGCGACACCGCTTGCCTTGGGATCGTTTCCAAAGGCTCGTCCGCAAATACCTGCCACCGTGCCGGCTGATGCATCCGCATCCTGATGCTCGGCTTACCGTCACTACAGCCGATAGGAGCCGTATGCGGTAGTGCCGCACGTACGGAACTGACCGGGGGGCGATGGGTAACCATCGTCCCTACCGGGACC
>NZ_JARWGH010000096.1:0-1161 GCF_036528765.1 Rhizobium sp. BR 362
ATACCGCGTCCCGTTTAACTTGACTCTTTGGCCTTCCCAAAACGCGGTGAATCTGAATCTCTGGAGCAAACCGGAGGTCTGCGATGCGATCAGGGATTTCATTGCGTGAGGATTTTGACGGAGAAGGTCTGCGGCGGCTGGCGCGGCAGACGAAGGACGCCGCCCAGGCACGACGTTTGTTGGCGCTCGCGTCGATCTATGACGGAGGCTCGCGTTCCGATGCCGCCCGTCTCGGCAATGTCACGCTCCAGATCGTTCGGGACTGGGTCATGCGCTTCAACGAGCGTGGTCCCCAAGGCCTGATCAACGGCAAGGCTCCCGGTCCGCAGTCGCGATTAAACGATCAGCAGCGTGCGGCCTTGGCACAGGCCATCGAGCGCGGACCGACGCCCTATCTTGACGGCGTTGTGCGTTGGCGTCTGTGCGATCTGGTTCAATGGCTTTGGGAAGRGTTTCGCATCTCGGTGAGCGAGCAAACGCTGAGCCGTGAGGTGCGAGCCATGGGCTATCGCAAGCTKGCCGCACGGCCCAAACATCACGCGCAAGACCCCCAAGCCATTGAGGAATTTAAAAAAAGTTCCCCGCCGCGGTGGCAGAAATTGCCGCTGGAGCGGCACGAGGCAAGCAAATAGAAATCTGGTTCGAGGACGAAGCTCGCATCGGTCAGAAGAACAAGATCACGCGCCGGTGGGCCAAGCGCGGAACGCGACCTTCAGCGCCGCATGATCAACGCACCAGATCGGCCTACATCTTTGGCGCAATCTGCCCGAAGCTCGGCAAAGCGGCAGCGCTGGTCATGCCGTGGTGCGACACCTACGCGATGACGCAGCATCTGGCCGAAATCGCCCGTCATGTCGCCGATGACGCCCATGCCATCCTCATCATGGATCAGGCGGGATGGCACATGTCCAACAATCTCGTCGTGCCCGAAAACATAACGATCCTGCCGCTCCCGCCGAAATCGCCAGAGTTGAASCCGGTCGAAAACCTCTGGCTCTTCATGCGCGAGAATTGGCTCTCGAACCGAGTCTTCAAATCCTACGACGATATCGTCAATCACTGTTGCGACGCATGGCGAAAACTCGAAAGTCAGCCCTGGCGCATCATGTCCATCGGACGCAGAGAATGGGCCAATGCGTTCTGATCAATGAGAAGCCGTAT
>NZ_JARWGH010000097.1:0-1005 GCF_036528765.1 Rhizobium sp. BR 362
AAAACGAGCGAATATCCGCGTCCAGTATCCAGTTGATCTTCCGCTTGTCGATCCCAACCCACAAGGCGTCCAGCGCGTCATGCTGCCCCCTTCCTTGCCGGAACCCGTATGAGAAGCCGAGGAAGTCTTGCTCATAGATCGCGCTCAGAACCGTGGACACGGCCATCTGCACGACCTTTTCTTCCAACGCTGCAATACCGAGGGGACGTAGTCTTCCGTCATTCTTCGGAATGTAGACCCGTCGGGACGGCTGTGCGCGATATGCACCGGATTGAATTTCCCGATGTAATTCGTGCACGCGCCCTTCGAGTGTCTTCTCATAGTCGTACCACGTCACGCCGTCCACACCGCTCGCCGCCTGCTTGCGAAGCGCATGAAAGCTCTCCACCAATAGCGTCGGAGTGATGTGGTGCATCAGCGTCGTGAAACGCATCTTCGGGTTCCGCTTGGCGGCCTCCCGTACACCGTCGATCCCCATCGAAACGTGTTTGATCCGGCTCTGTGTCCGGCACGCTGGAGTTTCGAAGGCGTTCCCTCCGACTACACCCCTTCCCTCCATTGCCTCCGCAGGATCATCTCCCTTGTTCGGCAACTTCCCCGGTACTATGGGTGTATCCGACTTCTCATCAGCGTCGATGACTGGCTTGCGGTCAACGACCTTCCCAGTCCCGTCCAGTCCATTTGCACTGGACACCGATGAGATMTCGCTGCTTCCGTATGAAAGACTTCCCGGCATGCACAGGGTCTCCGACCGCGCGGGATCGGGGCATGGCTTGCGATTGACGCCATGCACCGTGTTGCCTTCCGCTTCGCTTAACAGCGTCGGCATCCCGGATTTTTCATTTCGCGGCTCTATGGCTGGCCTGCCGGTTTCCCCTGTCAACGCTTCGACGCATACCTCGYGATGTGCGCCGCATGACTCGGGGTCAGAGTGATTCGCCACTTCTTCTCCGTACTGAACTTTCATCAACTATCTTTCATCGGCTTTGCAGCCGCACTAAGCGC
>NZ_JARWGH010000098.1:0-972 GCF_036528765.1 Rhizobium sp. BR 362
CTGATGCCATGCTTGAAGTCATGGATGAAGGCATGCATGAAGCCAGGCATGAGGGAAAGTATCGTCGGATCGAGGTGATCACCGGTCGGCGGCAGCGGCGGAATTGGACTGACGAGGAGAAGGCGCGGATCCTTGCGGAAAGCGCGGAACCTGAGGTGAACATCTTGTCAATGCCGGATGAAATTTGCCCAGAAGTGGGCTCTTCCGCAATTTCGGTGCAACTTTCTGAATCCTATTGATTCGACATACGAATCAGCAGGAGCATGGAAATGGCGAAGCGCATTCTACTGTTGATCCCGCCTGTTGGTTTTCACGCGGAACTGAGCCGGTTAGGCGCATAATTTCCATTGAGAATTGAGCCATGTGAACCTTCCCCCAACGCGGTGAGCGACGAGGGCAACGGAGTGATCCACATGGGACTGACGATACAGCCGACGGCGCCTTTGCCAGAAAGACATGGTATCGCGATCGCTGTGTGCGTGAAGAACGAGGGAGCCTATATCGGTGAGTGGGTTCGTTTTCACAAGGCTGTCGGTATCCGCCACTTCATCGTCTATGACAATGGTTCAACGGATGAAACCTGCGCAATTCTCCGGCAATCGCTCACACAGGATGCTCTGACGATCGTGCCGTGGGCGGGGCGAATGGTTTACGGCGAGGAATCCCGTTTCCTTGACTACCAGGTGGTCGCGTTCGCTCACGCCATTCTCAACTTCGGCAACGCCGTACGCATCCGAGGAGGGCCGCCTTGCTGAGAAGTGAGGCGAGTTGGATGATCTGTCTATATGGACGTTGATATAGACAGTGTGAGAACCGTGGATTTAACGATAGAGAGCCGGCCGCAAGTCAGCCGGATGGAGATTGTCGATAGCGGACGACGTCGCCGTTTCAGCAAAGAAGCCAAACTTGCTATCGTGGCGGAGAGTTATTCCGCTCCCCGGCAGGTTTCGGCAACGGCACGCCGCCATGGCA
>NZ_JARWGH010000010.1:0-150793 GCF_036528765.1 Rhizobium sp. BR 362
GATCAAGCGGCGCACAGAGGTCGTCGGCATTTTCCCCAACGACGACGCCATCGTGCGCCTGGTCGGTGCGCTGCTGCTCGAACAGAACGATGAATGGGCCGTCCAGCGATCCCGCTACATGACACTTGAGACAATCGCCACAATGAGCGATGATCCGCTCATCAGCCTGCCAGCAGCAAGCTGATACTCATCCGACCCTCTGGGATGAGCCGTGGTCGTCTAAGCTACACCACGTCCTGGGACATGATCTTATCGATCCATTCCGAAGCCTGAAAAGCTCGATCTCTTCAGCGAAGAAACACAGGCATGGAACAAGGGTGATGTCGAGGCTCAGAAGCTCAATCTTCACATCTGGAACCAGGACCGGCGGCGCGATCCGTTTGATGAAAACATGTATAAATTCGATAATTTCATCAGATACGCCGCGCTGATTATTGCCGCTTTGCCTTTCATTCTTTTGGTTGGCTCTTCGGCAGCGACCGCATGCCCAATCAGGATCCGGTATTTCCTCGTGATTACCGCAATTTGTCTCATGCCACGATTATGGCCATCGCCTATAATTTGCTCATGGCCCAAATGGCTGAAAAAGAGATACAGACGGTCACTGAGCGCGGGCGTATCGTGGAAGGCGAAATGGAGCTTGTTATCAAAGTGATAAAGCGGAAATAGTTCGGACGATGCATTGTGAGCATCGCCTTTATTGGGTAGGGAGCATCGGCAATCACGCCCGTCCATCAAGATGGCATCAGCACTTCTTCGCGTGGAAGGTTCGGCTCTGCCTTGTGGGGCAAGGCAGAGCCGGGAACCGGATGACGGCTCACTCAGTGCGTTCAAGTGTCGGGGAAACTTGTTCGCCTGCCGAATTTATACTACCGCAAGATGAATTTCTAGACGCTAAAACATTGCTTTTTCGCAGACCCGAGCGCGCAACAAATCATGGCTCACTCGGGCTCAAAGCCGCATCAAAGACATGGCGGAGCAATTGAGCCGGCGGCAAAAATCTGACAAGCTCAATTGCGTGACATCAAAAGAAGACGGCGGGAAGCCTGCGCCGCTCACGGAACCGGTGTCCATCTTCGGTTCTCGCAAATCCGGCTCGCCAAGCTTTCATGCTAGGTGGCATGATGAAACGAAAGCAACGCCTTGGTCCTGATCTCGAAAGATTGGCTGAGAAGCTTGGGATCACTGCGACCTACGAAGATCTTCAAGGAAGGAGACGCACTGTTCCGGCGGAAACGAGGCTGCGAATCCTGCAAGCCCTCGGTTTTCCTGATCGTCTGGGGGTGCGACCCGATAAGCAATGGGCAAAGCCATCTCTGGACGTTCCGGAGGATGCCCGCTGTTTTCTTCCCGCTTCACCTGGCGCGACACGAGCTTGGGGCATCTCAACTCAGGTTTACGAACTCACGTCATGCCGCAATTGGGGCATCGGCGACTTCGAGGATGTCAGACAACTCTGCTTAATTGCGGCCGAAGCGGGGGCCGACTTCATTGGGCTCAACCCGCTTCATGCGCTGTTCCTGGCGGAGCCAAGACGCTGCAGCCCTTACTCCCCCTCCAGTCGCCTGTTCCTCAATCCGCTATACCTCGCCGTCGACAAGATTACCGGCTTTCGAAAAGACATGGTCGATGAGGAGAGGCTATCGCACGTCCGAGCATCCGAGTTCGTGGATTACGCCGCCGTCGCCACACTCAAGCTGACTGTTCTTAGACAAATGTGGCACGAGTGGAACAAGACGGATCTCACCGATGCGGACGCGGCGAAGCGTGCTTTCGACGATTTCATGCAAGAAGGCGGCGATGTGCTGTTTGGCCATTGTTTGTTCGAAAGCCTGGCGTCTTTCATGACTGAGCGAGGCTATGGGAGCGGATGGCAGGATTGGCCGGCGGAGTTCCAGAATCGGCATGCGGCGGCGGTGGAGAGCTATGCTGCAGACCATCTAGATGATGTCGGGTTTCACATCTGGCTACAGTGGCTGACCGCGCATCAATTGCAGAATCTTGCAAATTGCGCCCGCCAGGCAGGCCTTCGCTTCGGCCTTTATCTCGATTTTGCGATCGGAGAGGTTCCGGATGGATCGTCAACATGGTCGGCGCCGGATCTAGTTCTACCCACGATGAACATTGGCGCACCACCGGATGCCTTCAGCGCCAAAGGGCAGGATTGGAGGATCGTGCCTCTATCTCCCGGTCTCCTCGCCGACCCTGGCGAGCCCAATTATCGGCGATTGATCGATCGAACCGCAAGATTCGCCGGCGCGCTGAGACTGGACCACGCTCTCGGCCTTTGGCAACTTTTCCTGATACCGGCCGGTGAGACGGCCGCAGCGGGTGGATATCTGCGTTATCCGTTTCCGGACATGATTTCGAGCCTCGCCGTTGTGTCGCGGGAACGACAAACCCTAATTATCGGCGAGGATCTTGGAAACGTTCCGGAAGGATTTCGGCCTGCGATGGAGAAGGCGGGCATCCTGGGCTACAAGGTCCTCTATTTCGAAGATATCGCCGCCCTGAATATCGATCCGGCCTTCCCTGCCTCGTTGTCGCTCGCATGTCTGTCGACCCATGACTTGCCTCCACTCATAGGATGGTGGCGCGGGGACGATATTTTGTTTGCCGAAGGGCTAGGATGGTCTGATGCCGACGCGGCCATTCGCTCGCGCGAAGACAGAGACAAGCAAAAGAGAGCCCTGCTTCATAAACTTGCGGAGGCACGATTGATCGACATCACGTTGTTGGAGTGCAGCCAAGGCGCCGACCTGCCGGACGAAGCCGTGGTCGCGCTTCACCGCTTGCTGGCGAAAACCAACAGCATGCTCGTTGCTCCTCGGCTTGCTGATATGGTCGGAGAAGATCGGTCAACCAATGTGCCCGGCACTGCTGAAGAATACCCAAACTGGTGTTTGAAACTGCGCATTCCTGTCGAGCGTCTGAAAGACACGGCCTTGTTTGCCCGGATCTCGACCGTTTTCGAAGAGGAACGGCCGAAACGCCGAGCATCAGACTGCGGTGGAACACCCACAGATGAGAATCCCGCCTCTCGGATGTAGAGCAGGAAATGCTTTGCACAGATCTGAAAGCAGCACGGCTTACTTGCTGGCACCGAGATTGAAGCGTCTCACCGACTCAAGTTTTTGTCGAAGGGTATAATGCGTTGATGTCGACCCGGACGACCGTGCTGATACTCCGGACGATGACCCCGATATTCCGGCCTGCCCGATCTGTGATAGTCGTGATGGGATAGCGAGTTCGGTAGTGGTGGTTTCGATCATAGCGATATCGGTAATGGTCGCCGCCTCCGATAAAGATGGCGCCACCACTGTAATAGCCTGGGCTATATCCGCTGGTCCGGTACAGGGAGCCATCGTCGACGCAACTCGACAGAATTAAGCCGGTAAATCCAACGATGGCGACGACCAGCATTGATTTCATGGTCACGAAGGTTCTCCTGCGCCGGCAATTCGGGCCTGATGTATTTCTGGGAGCGCGGCGCCTTACTTCTTCTTCGCGGCCAACGCATTCGCCTTCTCGCGATTGCCGCCGGCCTCTTTGATGATCTTGGCGGCCTCCTCTTTGGAGAGGCCGTGCTTCCGCGCAAAGTAGTTGACCTCGTACGGCTCTCCGGCCGCTATTGTTCTGCGGTCCTGTCCCAGCTTTGATTTATCGTCAGCCATGTTTTTCTCCCCCGCTCGAACAACAATCAAATGTCGTCTTCGCAGTTTCTCTACCGCTTCTCGTCTTTGATCCTGACGCCTGGTTTTCCAATGGGCATGACAAGGTCTTTGTCATGGACGCTCGGCGCGATTCCGCCCTGTTCACTGGAGCCGCCAAGCGGCTCCCTAGGGCCAGGCTTTTTGATTATTTTGTCGGACTTTTTCTGCTCAGAAGTGGGTTGTTTATCCACCATGAAGGCCTCCACCTTTGTTGCTGGAGACCTTACTTCCGAAGAAGCAGAAAGTTCCGTCGAGCAATGAAAGCGGGCGGAGGATCGATGTTCGCTTCTCTGCAGGCGCTTGCAATTCTTCATGTCGCCGGTGCCATGTTTTCGGCCCGAGCCTTAAATCTCAATTTAGAGCGGCATCGCACATCGGTGCTGGTTTGGGCGGTGGAGCGGGATGATCTTTCTTGTATTGGGCGATGATCGGTTCGAGTTTCTCTTTCGGCCAGAACGCTGGCGAGCCGATCTCTTTCAGGCAGGCTGCATTCCAGTACAAGCCATTGTGGGTAAGCGATTGGCCAGCCGAAACCGCCTGAGCGACAGCCTTGATGTCACGCGACTCGGGATAGATGTAAAGTGTGGTGGGATTGTCTTTCACCATCGAAAGAACCTGTGGCGCTTCCGCCGGCGACCAGCTGGTGCAGCCATCGCTGCGGCCGCCCGCATAGGTCACAAGTTTGCCAAGCGGAACATAGCCGTCGCGATTGGCATATGCACTGTCAGGCTTTTTCTGCATGCATATCCCCGAAACCAGGGCTGCCGCATGTCCGCCAATTGCGCGCTGCCGGGCATTCGCAGTCTCCCCGATACCATCAAACTGCACGAAGGATCGCGTCAGGACAGCCTCCTGGTCGGCAGTTGTGCGATAGTAGCCTCTGAAAGTCGTCTTAATCTCGCTCGTCAAATACGCTCCTCCGGCGGTCAAATTCGAATCGAGAGCGTTGCCGAAGTTTTTCGCGCATTCACGGCTGTTGGAAAAATTCAACACGCCCGGCAGATTGCGGCCGCCGCCATGGCCTGCTGAGATCACCCGAAACAAACGCTCGGCCTCGCATATTATGTAAAATCGACCGCCTGATTGACCATCGCTGAGGTCGTTCGGCCGCGTCGCGTCCATGGCGAAATAGCACGCGTTCTTCACCTCCCCTTCGGCGACCTTCGTCAGGTGCAGGGCACGCGCTCTCTCAAGCACCGGCTGCGCGATTTGGCCAGTACCTCCTCCGACGTGAGCCATCAACCAGTCCGGAGTTTGCACGGTTCGTTCTGCCGCAAATGCCGGCAGCGAGATCAAGGCGGAGATGAATCCCGAAAAAAGGCCGAGGCAGCCAGCGAGCGTGATCCCTTTAGGCATGCTTTCTCCTGAAAATTTGCGCAACCCTTGCGTTGGCAGAGAACATCCTGTTGAACTTTGCACACGCTCAGTCATCGTGGTTTAGAAACCCTTAACAACGCACTTACAGTATGTCGGGGCAACGCTCGTGTGGTCGTTCTCCAACGACTTTCAAGGCCATTAACATTTCCGAGAGGGTAAAAACCTATCGGTTTACGTGCCCGCGACGGTATTCTCGACGTTTGCTCGTTTGGACTTTCGGATTTGCTGAATGGAGTTGTGCGCACCAGCAAGAAGCAGATCCTTCTAGGTGATTTGTGAGCGGAAGGTCGATGATGCAGCGCGAATGGTGATGTGGCAGTCGCATTGGGCCTCTATGGTTCAAATTTTTCAGAGCGATGGGTGTGAAAGGTTTATTCCCTATTATAGTGTTGCTTGGAGGACTGGAGGGTAGCGGGAGGAGAATCTTGTGAGCGATCGAGCCATCGGCTTTTTGTTGGCCGCCGAAATGTCTGCTCTTTGCTGGGCTGCCATATTCGCGGTGGCATTCTCAACCTCGTAATCGGTGCTTGCTTCTATGGATGACCTTCATGACGCGACGTTTCTCCGTCTCAAAGGACGGCAAGCCAGTTAAAGCTGCTGTGCATTATGCCGAGCACCAGCATTGCTGGACTACGTCAATGAGAAGAAATTTGACTAATAGCCGGCGAGCGAGCTTGCCATGACAGCGCCTTTGGGTCAGCCTCGTCATCGGTCGCGCGTTTGACTATGCCGATTGGAAGGGAAGATGGCCGCCGCTGGATAAAACAGCATATTGAAATGGCAGAAGAGGGAGACTTCGAGCCATGGCATGTACGCACGGCCGACTGAGCTTGTTCTACGGCCGGAAAGCCCGCGCAAGGAGTCGCCGACCGATGGTTAAAGGAAACTGAGAGAAGTCAATTAGTCTAGGGAGGATGGAATCGAAATGCGTAAACTATTCGTTCTCGGCGTGCTTGCTGCGACGCTCGCTTCCGGCACGGCTCTTGCAGATACCAGCACTAAGAAGATTGCCTTTTCCAACAACTATGCTGGCAATTCCTGGCGCCAGGCGATGTTGAAGAGCTACGACATCGTCACCAAGAAAGCCGTTGCCGACAAGGTCGTCGCTGCGGCCGATGTCTTCACAACTGCTGATCAGGAAGTGCCGACGCAGGCAGCCCAGATTCAGAACCTCATCTTGCAAGGCTATGACGCCATCGTTATCAACGCCGCTTCGCCCGACGCCTTGAACGGCGCGATCAAGCAGGCCTGCGATGCCGGCATCGTCGTGGTATCGTTCGACGGCATCGTCACAGAGCCCTGCGCCTATCGGGTTGTTGTCGACTTCGAGGACATGGGCAAACAAGAAGTCGAGCAGATGAAGAAGATCCATCCGGATGGCGGCAATCTGCTTGAGATCCGCGGCCTTGCCGGCACCTCGATCGACGCGGCCATCCACAAGGGCTTGGAAGAGGGCGTCAAGGCCAATCCGCAATTCAAGATCGTCAACTCAGTAACCGGCAACTGGGATCAGACTACAGCGCAGAAGGCGGTCGCAACCGTGCTCCCGTCATTGCCAGACATTGTCGGCGTCGTCACTCAGGGCGGCGACGGCTATGGCGCTGCGCAGGCCTTTGCAGCCGCCGGCAAGCCGCGCCCGACGATCATCATGGGCAATCGCCAGGACGAACTGGAATACTGGAAGGAGCAGAAGGCGAAAGACGGCTATAGGACATGGTCCGCGTCAATCGCCCCTGGCATATCGACATTGGCTTTCTGGGTCGCCCAGCAGGTCCTCGATGGCCGAAAGGATATACCGCACGACCTGCTCGTTCCTTATCTCGCCTTTACCCAGGATGACTTTGAGAAGCATCTTCCGGACATTCCAGTCGGCGGCGTTGCCAGCAAGGAATATTCACAGGAAGATGCCATCCAAGCGATCAAGGCGAACATCAAGTGATGGAGCCGTTTTGATCTTTGCCATCTATTATGACGCCTTCGGACATTGCGGTGCTGGCTGACGCTCGCAAAACTTTCATCAAGCTGCACGACGCCGAAAAGCATTTCGGCGCCGTTCGCGCTTTGGATGGAGTGGACTTTACGGTTGGAAGAGGCGAATGCGTCGGGCTCGTCGGCCATAATGGAGCTGGAAAGTCGACCTTGGTGCACATGGTCGTCGGAACAATGCAACTGGATCGCGGGGGAGTGGTAATCTCCGATATCGCGGAGGATAACTATACCGTCAGCCGCGGCAAGAAACTTGGGATACGCTGTGTGTTTCAGGAGTTGTCGCTGTGCCCCAATCTTTCCGTGGCGGAAAATACCCGCATCAATCACCCGTCGCTGCGGGGATTTGGTTGGTATCGTCGAGCCGCCGCACTCATCGGTGCCAAACTGGACGAGATTTTTCCCGATCACGGCATCGACGCGTCGGATATCGTATCGGATCTTTCCCTCGGGCGGCGACAAATGGTGGAAGTCGCGCGCGCTTTTACAGTTTCCGAGGATCCGCTTAACCTCGTCATTCTGGATGAACCGACGTCCTCGCTCGATGCGCACACTGCCGGACAACTGCTTGCCTTCGTCCGCCGCTTCGTGGCAGGCGGCGGTGGCTGCATTCTAATTTCCCACGTGCTCGGCGAAGTGTTGCAGAATGCCGATCGAATTGTGGTGATGCGCGACGGCAAGATCGTTGCTGCGGATAGTGCAAAAGCCTTTGACCGCGACAGCCTGGTAGCGACCATGGGCGGCGCGGAGCGTCGCGAGAAGGCTGCAGCCGATGTTCGAGCCGAAGACAGGGCGGTTGGCGCGCTTCGGGTGAGAGCTCGGGCGGCGCGGCAACGTGATGGAACAGAGCTCGTAGCGCATGCGGGGGAAATCATTGGTCTTGCAGGCCTTGCAGGACACGGTCAGACGGATCTCCTGCTTGATATCTACAGGGCGGCGAGCCGGCATCGAAAGACGAGAGTCGAGGTTAGGGCTCCAGTCGCTCTTGTGGCGGGCGATAGGCAGTCGGACGGCATCTTTCCACAATGGTCGATTGCCAAAAATATTGGCATCCGCTCGCTTTCACGGATGCGCAAGGGATTGCTGATTTCAGCCAAGAAGGAAGCGGAACTTGCGGAAGTCTGGCAAAAGAGGATCAAAATCCGCACACCCGATCTCAACAATAATATTCTCTCGCTTTCCGGCGGCAACCAGCAAAAGGCGCTCTTTGCACGCGCGCTTGGTTCGGACGCAGACATCATCCTGATGGATGATCCCATGCGCGGCGTCGACATCGGCACCAAGCTCGAAGTCTATGATTTGATCCGGCAAGAAGCGCGCAAGGGCAGGACCTTTATCTGGTACACAACGGAAACGGAGGAGCTCGACAATTGCGATCACATCTATGTCTTTAAGGGAGGACATATCGTCGCCAATCTGCGGCGGGAGGAGTTAACCGAAGAAAAGATCATCCAGTCATCCTTCGAGGAGGCGCGATGACATGACACGTCTAAACCCAGAGACCGCGTTCAGAACCGCAGCTAGAGGGTCAGCCGGCCGAGCGCGCATGTTGAGGGCGCTTCTGCCGGCGCTTTCGCTGGCGTTGGTGCTGATTGCTATCGCCTGGCTTAATCCGCGCGCCATTTCCTATTTTGGTTTCAGCCTGATGCTGAACCTTGCAATTCCCATTGCACTTGCGACGATCGCGCAAATGTTCGTCATTGCCGGCAATGAGCTGGACCTCTCTATTGGGACCTTCGTGGGCTTTGTCGGTTGTGTCACAGCGACATGGTTGCGAGATGCCCCGCTTCTCGGCGCGATCATTCTGTTGGGATCCATTGGGATATACGCGTTGCTTGGTGCGTTGATCCATTTGCGTAATCTGCCCTCGATCGTCGTCACACTGGGAATGAGTTTCGTCTGGCAAGGGCTTGCGATTCTGGTTCTGCCAAAGCCGGGCGGCAAAGCGCCGGAATGGCTGCAGGCGATCACCTCCTTCAAGCCGCCCTTCATACCTTTCCCAATCGTCGCAGCCGTTGTTATCGCGGTTGTGGTGCATTTCGGATTGATGCGCACGTCCTATGGGGTCATTCTGCGGGGCTCTGGCGGTAACCCCGCCGCGCTCAGTCGCGCCGGTTGGTCGCTGCTGCGGACCAAGGTCACTCTGTTTGCGCTTGCTGGGATCTTCGGGGTTCTTTCCGGAATGACGTTGATCGGTATTACTTCTTCGGGAGATGCCAACATCGGCAACGGTTACACGCTGCTGGCGATTGCCGGCGTCATTCTTGGCGGAGGCGAATTTATGGGCGGGCGGGTTTCGCCGATCGGCGCAGTCATAGGCGCGCTGACGCTTGCGCTTGCAGCCTCTTCGCTGCTGACTTTTATGCATATCCCACCCGATTGGCAGGTCGCGGCGAATGGCGCGATCCTGATCATCGTCCTTGCTGCGCGCGTGCTCATCAGCCGGAAGGAGGCGTAAACGCCATGCCGCAGATCAAGACGCTGGCTGCACAGCCGTGGATATGGTCCTTTGTCGGCGCATCGCTGGTATGGCTTGTCACGATCGTTTTCACTGGCGGCTATGGCGCTGGTGGTATGATAACAGCTGCTTTGTCGCTCGCAGTCTTCATGGTGATTGCCGGCATCGGTCAAATGTTCGTCATCACTCTGGGACCCGGTAATGTCGATTTGTCGCTGCCGGCCAACATCGGTCTTGCCAGCGCGGTTGCGATGAAAGCGATGGATGGGCAGGACAATATGATTGCGATCGGGCTTCTGGCAGCGCTCGCCAGCGGTGCGGCAATCGGAGTCGCCAACTATCTGCTGATCTGGGCATTGCGCATTCCGCCGATCATCGCCACTCTGTCGGCGAGCTTCATCATCCAGTCTATCGATATCAGCTTTGGTCGCGGATTGCAGATCAAGCCACCACCCGGCTTTGCTGCCTTTACCAATGTGCAAATCCTTGGCATTCCGCTGCTCGCGATTCTGACCGCGGCCTTTACGCTCGGTGCAGCCGTCGCTCTGCGACGGATGATCTATGGTCGCTGCGTCCTCGCGATCGGCCAAAACATCCGGGCTGCCTGGTTGGCGGGGGTTCGTGTTGGGTGGATTCGGTTCCTGACTTACACGCTATCAGGCACATTGGCTGGTTTGAACGGCGCCCTGCTTGCGGGCTATTTTCGCGGCGCCAATGTCGATATAGGCGACGAATATCTGCTGGCATCGATCGCCGTGGTCGTGATTGGAGGAACCTCGGTTGCGGGTGGGAGGGCGAACGTTCCGGGCATCTGGGGCGCAGCGCTCTTCATTGTGCTGCTTTTGACCATGCTGAACACGTTCGGTGTCAGCGCCGGCATTCGCCTGCTGCTTACCGGGCTTATCATCGTCGGAGTGATCACTATCGCAGGAGGGCAAAAAACTCCGACGTAAAGCCTATGAGCAAGCTGCGCGGGCAACACGATCTCCGTCACGAAAACTTGTCACTTTTCTTGAGCTCTCCGGCTATTCACTCTGTCGATCGAAGAGCACCGCAAGCACGATCGCGCCGCCGATAAAGGTCCCTTCCCAGAAGGCGTTGATGCCGAGCAGGCAGTGGCTGTTGCGGATCATCTCAACCGTATCAAACCCGCCTGCCTGCAGGAATGATCCGCTGTTAAATATCTCGAGACAAAATGTCGGGGTTCGGTCACCAACTCATCAAGGCGCTTGTGACACCGCCCCCCGCTTCCGATCCCGAATTGATGAAGCCCGCCCCGAGGATCATGTATCCTGCTTCAGCAGAGCCCCTTCCAGATCTTAAGGACAACGACGGAAAAGGAGTGGACACCTCAGATGATGTCGACGCTCGGCATCGAGGTCGAGGCGCTTCCAGATATCTGGGATGCCGATTCCTCGCTCAAAAGTAGTGTCGCTTGACGCATAGGCTAGAGTTTTCGCAGGCCGCTCATTTGTCCTTGAGCACGAGTGCACTGGTCAAATCGCCGAGGGGCTTCTGCTTATGGGCCGCGATAGCAGCATCGCGTACGGTGATGCCGTGAAGGGTTGGGAGTTCGAAGCGGCGCGTGATGAAACGCAGAATGGAGGTCGTGTCCATGGGCGTGTGATCGACATAACCGTGGCGCGCGAAGGGCGAGACGATAATTGCTGGAATACGAGAACCTGGTCCCCAACGGTCGCCTTTCGGCGGCGCCACGTGATCCCATAGGCCGCCATTTTCGTCATAGGTGACGACGACCAGCATATGAGGCCATTGCGGACTCTTCTCAAGATGCCCGATCAGATCAGCGATATGGGCGTCGCCCGCCTCAATATCGGCATAGCCGGAATGCTCGTTAAGGTTGCCTTGAGGCTTGTAGAAGGAAACTTGCGGCAGCGTGCCGTCATCGATCGCCTTAACGAACTCAACGCCGCCTAAGCCGCCATCCCTCAGATGCTCGGTCCTGGCCGCAGTGCCCGGAGCGAAATTGGCGTAGTAGTTGAAAGGCTGGTGGTGATATTGGAGATTCGGAACCGGCTCCTTGTTGCCGTGGTCGAGCACATCCTGCCAAGCCCCGCCGTACCAAGCCCAGGTCACATGCTTGAGGCTAAGCATGTCGCCGATGGTCGGCTCGATTTGTGGCGGCAATGTCGTTGGCTTGCTCGGGTCTGCCAGTGCCTTGTCGCCGTCGGGCGCAGGACCGTTACCGCTCGGCTGATAGGGCGGCTGCATGGTGTTGACGGCGTAGAAATCGGGCGTCAGATTGCCGTCACCGACGAATTTCGGAATGCCGTCCATCGCGGATTTTGGTGAGTTGGGAGCGGTCTTCAGGGTCACCCCGTCCGGCTCGACCACTGCAATCGAGGGCTTGGCGGCACTGGTGTCCGCGTTGGGATAATATGGTGCGCAGGCACAAATCAGCCATTGGTGGTTGAAGAAAGACCCGCCGAAAGCGCCCATGAAGAAATTATCGGCAAGCACGTATTTCTGAGCGACCTTCCACATCGCCGTCTTCGAGCCGTCCCACGAACTCATCACCAGCGCGCCTGAATCGGCAAAGGCGACGAATTTGTCGTTGCGTCCGCCGTCGATCTGCATTTGGTTCTGATAATAGCGGTGCCAGAGGTCGCGCGTGATCGTATTCGAGGTGAGATTGAAGCCCTTGGGATCGTCGGCGCGGAATGGCCGATTGGGCAAATGCTCGGTCTCCGCTTGGGTCACAGGTGGTGTCACGCCTTTGGCGGTGAGACCCTCCCAGATCGGCGGCAACTCGCGAAAAGGCTTGCCGTCGCGATCGCGCTGGATGCGCGCGCTTACCGGCGCCTTCGAAACCCCGTTTGCCCCTGGGAAGCTGCCGTAGAGATTGTCGAAGCTTCGATTTTCCGCATAAATCACCACCACGGTGTCGATCAGCTTCAGATCACTGGCAGCATTGCCGGCAGATCCCGCCTTTGTGCTCGAAGTGCTATCGCCGGCGATCGCGGGCCCAAAAGCCGCCACGGAAAAGCTCAGCGCGCAGGCAGCAGCAGTGATCGATTTCATTTGGATTGGCCTCCCCAGATTTGGTGGCTATGACACCTCATGCGACAGCTTATCCGGGCGAACAGCTAACGCAAGCTCTAATTGAAATGATTCTAAGATCCGTTTAACGATAACTCCGGAAGCCGAGATTGCAGTGAAGGGACGCGACCATAGCCATGCAATCCAAATCGCGAACAAGACAGTGGGTCGAAATTTGTGCCGCTGCATTGTTGCTCACGATGACCTCGGTCCATGCGGGTCAAGCTTTGTCGCGGGCCGACGTGCGACGGCAAGCACAGGCGTTGACCGCGCTCGGTAAAGCCCTTTTCTTCGATCCTTCCCTGTCGGCGTCAGGCATGATGGCCTGCTCTTCCTGTCACGACCCAAACCACGCCTTTGCGCCGACTAATGACCGGGCGGTGCAACTTGGCGGCGGCGACTTGCATCAGCCGGGGTTGCGGGCAGTACCCTCGCTCAAGTATTTGCAGGCGGTGCCACCCTTCACCGAGCATTTCTTCGAGTCGGAGGACGAAGCCGACGAAAGTGTCGATAACGGGCCGACCGGTGGTCTGACTTGGGACGGCCGGGTTGATCGCGGATGGGAGCAAGCCAGGATTCCACTGCTCTCAGACTTCGAGATGGGCAATAAAAGCGAAGCCGAGGTGGCTCGGCACGTGCTCGCGGCGGGCTACGGTGAGGCGATCACGGATATTGCCGGGCCAAAGGACATCAGTGATCCGGCGATCGTCTTTCGCACGGCGGTAAAGGCCCTTGAAGTTTTTCAGCAGGACTATCGCACCTTCTATCCCTATTCCAGTAAATATGACGCGGTGTTGGCCGGCAAGGCTAAGCTTACTGCGCAGGAGGCAAGGGGGCTCGACCTGTTCAATGCGCCGGACAAGGGCAATTGTGCTTCCTGTCACGTCAGCCAGCGCGGGAATGACGGCACGCCGCCACAATTCACCGACTACGGACTGATCGCCATCGGCGTGCCCCGTAATCGCGACATTCCTGCAAACAAGGATCCGGCGTTCTACGATCTTGGCCTTTGCGGTCCCTTGCGCACCGATTTCAGTGCGCATGAGGATTATTGCGGGCTCTTCCGCACACCAACACTGCGCAACGTCGCTCTTCGCAAAACCTTTTTCCACAACGGCGACGTTCACTCGCTGCGCGACGCCGTCCGTTTCTACGTAGAACGGGAGACCCATCCGGAGCGCTGGTATCCCCGCAAGCCCGACGGGAGCGTAGACAAATATGACGACCTGCCAGAGGCGGCCAAAGCCAACATCAACACCGACCCGCCTTTCGATCGTAAGACAGGAGACCAGCCGGCGCTCTCTCCGGCCGAGATCGATGATGTCGTAGCTTTCCTTGGCACGCTTACCGACGGCTACGAACCATCGGAGTGACGGCGTGAGCGGCCACGGCTTACCCGTTGCCGTGGCTTTGCCGGTAGATCCAGCAAGCGGGTGACAGTCTCCGCGCCCTTGCCAGAAACCGTTACTTTGCCAGCATCGCTTATTTGAAGTTCGGTTCCGTTTGAAAAACTGAGGGACCACCCGTCATCGGCGTCCGTTCGGCGCCGGTCTGTTAGTTCGATACCGGCGGCGGATATCCGCGCAATTGCCTTATCGACGTCCATCATCATCATCCTGCAAAAGTTTTTCGACCATTTTTACTCAGTGTTCGGACGGTCTACAAGCGGGATGCGAAATTCAAATTGGCGGGATCGCGCACGTCGGCCACGCCGCACTGTTCCGTCTATGCGGACAAGGCTCCAATTCGCCGCCGAAGGCGAATTTTTGGCACGCCCGTACTCGAGCTTAGGCTCAGGCGAACCGACGGGCCTACGGATAAGATGTCAATGACGGCCGACTTTAGTTGCGGGAAATTGCTATTCGAGGCGGCGGTGGTGCAGCGTCGAGCCGTGGGGGAACAAATGGGTCGGTCCGAATATTGGGATACCGAACGATTGATCGCGGTTGCCAAAAAGCTGCGGTGGTGTGGCGCATGAGCGGGCATGGCGATGTCGCCAGATGGTGGGAACTTCGCCGCAATGACAAGGAGGCTTGACATGACGAGCCGAGCAAAAAAAGTGAGGGAAAACGACTGCAGGCCTATCGCTGACTACGGTCTGATCGGCAACATGATCTCGACTGCGCTCGTCGGCCGCGATGGCTCTATCGACTGGCTTTGCCTGCCCCGTTTCGATTCACCGGCGTGTTTTGCTTCGCTTCTCGGCACCCCGGAAAACGGCCGTTGGCGCATCACGCCGGCTGCGACCGCGAGGCGCAGCAGCCGACGCTATCTCCCCCAAACAGCGGTCATCGAAACCACGTTTGAGACCGAAGACGGTGCGTTCGAGGTTATCGACTTCATGCCGCTCGCCGAGGATGAGGAGAGGAGCGATATCGTGCGGATCGTTCGCGGCAAGCGCGGGCGCGTAGCCGTCGAGATGGAACTCATCCTGCGCTTCAATTATGGGCTCGTGGTGCCTTGGGTGCGGCGACGTGACTATGGTCTGAGTGCCGTCGCCGGCCCCGACGCGGTCGAGCTTCACACTCAGGCACCGTTAGAGGGTCAGAACATGAAGACCCTCTCCCGCTTCGAGGTCGGCGAGGGTGAGAGCGTCCCATTCACCTTGTCGTATCATCGGTCACACCAGCGGCCGCACTTCGTGCCGGACCGCGGCGAGGCACTGAAACATACAGTAAGCTGGTGGCAGGAATGGTCGAAGCGCTGTTCCTTCGACCCGTCGCGAGAGCATTGGCGGGAAGCGGTCGTGCGTTCGCTCATCACACTCAAGCTGCTCACTTTTAGCCCAACCGGCGGGATCATCGCGGCGCCGACCACCTCTCTTCCGGAAACGCTGGGCGGCGAGCGGAACTGGGATTATCGCTACTGCTGGCTGCGCGATTCGGCGCTGACACTTTATGCCCTTCTTAACGCAGGGTATCGAGAGGAGGCGGAGGCATGGCGGCGTTGGCTCTTGCGCGCCATTGCGGGGCGGCCAGACCAGCTTCGGATCATGTACGGTCTAGCCGGCGAACGTTGGCTGCCGGAACATGAAATCCCATGGCTCGCTGGATACAGGGACAGCCGGCCAGTTCGGATTGGCAACGGCGCTGCCCAACAGGTGCAACTCGACGTCTTCGGCGAAGTGCTCGACACGCTTCATACCGCGCGCGAGGACGTACTCGCCTCGGCTCCGGACGCTTGGAAACTGCAGAAGGTCTTGCTCAAGCATCTTGTAGAGACCTGGAGGGAGCCGGATCAAGGCATCTGGGAAATGAGGGGGCCGGCGCGACACTTCACCCATTCGAAACTCATGTGCTGGGTGTCCTTCGATCGTGCCATCAAAGCGGTCGAGCGGTTTGGGTTGGAAGGGCCCGTGGATCGATGGCGGGCGGAGCGCGATGCGATCCACGCGGAAATCTGTGCTAAAGGCTTTGACCCGCAGCTCCGCAGTTTCGTCCAGTCTTACGGTTCGAAAGCTCTCGACGCGAGCCTCCTGCTGTTTTCCCAGGTCGGTTTTCTCCCGGACGACCATCCGAGCATTCTCGGTACCGTAGAAGCGGTTGAGCGCGACCTCCTGCAGGATGGTTTCGTACTTCGATACCGCCCAGAGCACACCGTCGACCCGTACAAGCAACCGGAAGGCACATTCCTTGCCTGCTCGTTCTGGCTTGCCGACGCCTATGTCATGTCAAAGCGAATGGATAAGGCCGAGGCGCTGTTCGAGCGGCTGCTCTCGGTGCGAAACGATCTCGGCCTTCTCGCGGAGGAATATGAGCCCGCGTCGGGAGAGTTGCTCGGCAATTTCCCGCAAGCCTTCTCACATGTCGGCCTCGTCAATACTGCCTTCAACCTGGTACGCGCCGCAGGCCCCGCACGTCAAAGAGCAGCCCGCACCGGGCCCGATGTCGCTGCGCAGAATGCCAAAACGACTGGGCAGGATCTTCCGCAAACATAGAAAATTCGGCGCATTGGCAACCGCCAATTCTTGAAAGTTAGCGCCAGCTTTCAAGAAGGCCGCCTGAGGATCCATGAATGGGATCGGTGTCCGGCACGGGCAATGATGCGATTTTTGCCAGCATATCGCGGGTGGCAGCGGCGGTCTGAATGTCGGCATACTGGCCTTTCGGATAGGCGCCGACGACCTCGAAGTCCGAAGAGCAGCCAAGATTTCGGTGACCTGTTCCGGCGGGGAGAATCAAGCAATCTCCCATTGAAACCTTTATTGGCTGTCCTCCTGGGCCACCTATCAACAGGGTGGCGCTGCCACATCCGATGCCCAATACCTCGTGAGCACCGGAGTGGTAGTGCTGATAATCAAAGACTCCATTTTTCCAGATGCCGCTCCATTCGTTCGCGGCGAAGATGCCCTCGAAATCTGCGGGCGATGCACCATTCGGCAGCGCGCTTCTGTAAACCAGAACAGGACGTTGCTGATTGTTCGGTACCCAGTCACTCGGCTGAAAAAAGATTTTCTCGATTTTCATTCAGGACTTGTCTCCATCAGACAAAGCGGCTTCCCCCAACTGTGGCTCTTTCACTTGGATACCGCTTAGCCTCGTTCGTCATTGATCGACGGCAGGAATGTTTGAACGTCGCGCTTTTCCCGGTCGGGTAGCGTGGCAATCCGCTCTTTCCAAAACTTCGCGGCCTCCGGCGTATCGCCCTCCCAGTCACGCGATGAGCCAAGGTTGTCGTCGATCACGGCGATGCGACGACCGCCGAGCCGCCGGTATTCTTCAGCAAGGCTTTTCGATGCGTTTTCCATTGATCCATCACCTCCGTTACTGGCTGCATGAGGTAAACTGTGGACGGCGGGAGTGGTTCCCTCGTCAACAGCAGCGGATATGATTTCGAGCCTGACCCGGCGGAGAAGACGGCGGGTCTCGGGGCGGGCACGCGCAACATCATCTCAGGCAAACGCTGGCCTGGCAGAAGGGGTAGGGGACCCCTGTTTCCAAGTGGAATGTAAGCGACATTTTTCGTGTTGCGAGCATCGTCATCAGCCCCAAGAACAGGTTGACGGAAGCGCCTATCCTCTGATCCTATCAAGTGCCGTTGGAGAGTGGCGGCGCGCGATGAATTTCGAAAGCTCACTCATCCAGAAAGGGAGAACGACGATGACCTTTTCCAACCTTTTAAAATCCGCTGTGTTTGGCCTGGCCCTACTGGGCGTGACGGTGCCTGCCATGGCCGACCAGCTTGCTGACATCAAGGCCAAGGGCAAGATCGAAACGGCCACCGACATGCACTACGCACCGTTCGACATGCTCAATAACGGCACTTACGAAGGCATGACGAAGGATCTCTTCGACGGCGTTGCGAAGGAGATCGGCGCCGAGCCGGTCTACCAGGATATTCCTTGGACCGCCGAACTGCCCGGCCTTGAGGTGAAGAAGTTCGACATCATCATCGCGCCGGTCACAATTACACCAGAGCGCCTGCAGCGCTATGCCTTCACATTGCCGATCGCCGACGCCACCGTCGCGCTGTTGCGCGCCGCCAGCAATACCGACCTGAAGAAACCGGAGGACATCAAGGGCAAGACCGTCGGCGTGCAGCAGGGCACTGCGCAGTTCAAGCAGCTTCAGGCCTTCGGCGACAAGATTGGCGGCGTGAACATCAAGGAATATGGCACCACTGACGAAGCCTATGCGGATCTCGCCGCCGGTCGTCTGGATGCAGTGGCCGGCTCGCTGCCAAACCTCAACTACCTGGTCAAGACCCGCCCGGAGACATTTGCCATGTTCGATAAGGCGGCGTTTGGCCAGCCGACCTATTTCGCCTGGGTCGTGCGCAAGGACGCCGACAGCGAAAGCTTCGTCAAGGCCATCAACGCCGCCATGCTGAAGATGACGGACGACGGGCGCATCAAGGCCATCCAGGAAAAGTGGCTTGGCGCCTACACCGCGCTGCCGCGCGAAGTGCCGACCAAGTGAGGATCCGACGCGGGCGGGAGTGATCCCGCCCGCGCAATAGTTCCCCTTGCCGGGAGCCATCTGTTGCGCGCGCCCGGTCCTGGAGGGGTGATGTTTTCGATCTCGACCTTTCTCGGCAGTTTCGAGCCGCTCTTCTGGGCGGCCCGTTTCACGCTGCTGATCTCCATTCTTGGCATCGCGCTCGGGCTTGTGGTCGGCGCGCTGATTTGCGCCGCCGCACTTTCGCGCGCAAGCTGGCTGCGCTGGTTCGCGGCCCTTTGGGTCAGCTTTCTCCGCGGCGTGCCGCTGCTGGTGCAACTGCTCCTTTGCTATTATCTGCTGCCTGTCATCGGCATCAACGTGCCGGCCATGGTCGCGGCCGTGGTCACGGTCGGCGTCTGCTCCAGCGCCTATGTCTCGGAGATCTGGCGCGGCGCCATCATCGCATTGCCCAGAGGACAGATCGAGGCGGCAACCGCGATCGGCATGCGGCCGAGTGACATCTGGCTGCGTGTGATCCTGCCGCAGGCGTTTGCGATATCGCTGCCGGCGCTGGTCAACGAGTTGATCCTGCTGGTCAAGGCATCGTCCCTGGTTTCTGTCGTCGGTATCCTGGAGGTAACACGCGCCAGCCAGGCCCAAGCGGCCATGACCTTCCGCCCACTGGAAGTCTATATCGCGGCGGCCTGTATCTACCTGATCATCAATCTATGCCTGGCAGCGCTCGGGCGCTATCTTGAACATAGGGTGGCCGTGTAATGGACCTGAGCATCCTCGTGCAATATTGGCCGACCCTGCTCGGCGGTTTCGAGTTGACGATCATCTGCTGGGTGCTCGGCACGATATTCAGCATGGTGCTGGGCCTGATCATTTCTTTGGCGCAGCGTTACGGGCCGCGACCGCTCGGCTGGCTGCTGCGGGCCTATATAGAGGTCATCCGTGGCACGCCCTTCCTGGTGCAGCTCTTCGTGCTCTACTACGGCGGCCCATTGCTGGGGCTCCGCCTCGAGGCGCTGCCGGCCGGTATTCTGGGGCTCACGGTCTATGGCAGTCCCTATTTCGCAGAGATTTTCCGTGCCGGCTATCTCGCCGTGCCGGCAGGCTTGCTTGAGGCAGCGCGCGCCATCGGCATGTCGGAATTGACCATCGTGCGCCGCATCCTTTTGCCGCTGAGCCTAGTCTCGGCACTCCCGGCTCTAGTCAACTTCTCCATCATCTTGACGAAGGAGACGGTGATCCTCTCCATCATCACCGTGCCGGAGGTGATGTACTCGGTGCAGCGCATGTCCACCGAAACATTCCGCTATCTGGAAGCGAACCTGGTGCTGGCGCTGTTTTTTTGGGGGCTGGTCGAACTCATCTCGCGTGCCGGCCGTCTGCTGGAGACTCGCATCACCAAACATCTGATCGAAAGGACGTAGGATGGTTCAAGCGTCATCCGTCGAGATCCGCAAGGTCAACAAGTTCTACGGTCCCTTTCAGGCGTTGAAGGAAGTGAACTTGTCGATCCTGCCGGGCAAGGTCACCTGCCTGATCGGCCCCTCCGGCTCGGGCAAGTCCACGCTGTTGCGTTGCATCAACTTCCTGGAAGAATACGATTCCGGTGAGATCACCATCGACGGTCGGTTGATCGGCTATGCCAGCCCAGGTGGCCGTAAGATGCCGGGCCGACAGCTTCGCGAGATGCGCCGTTCCATCGGTATGGTGTTCCAGCAGTTCAATCTCTGGCCGCACATGACGGCGTTGCAAAACGTGGCGGAAGGCTTGATCCGCGTTCGCGGCCTATCGAAAGCCGAAGCCTTGGCGCGTGCCGCCGAGGCGCTGAAGAAGGTGGGACTGGCCGACAAGATGGCCAATCATCCCTCACGCCTTTCTGGCGGGCAGCAGCAGCGCGTCGCCATTGCGCGCGCCATCGCCATGGAGCCGCGCCTGATGCTGTTCGACGAGCCGACCTCGGCGCTCGACCCTGAACTGGTGGGCGAGGTGCTCAGCGTCATGCGCACGCTCGCCGCCGAAGGCATGACCATGGTTGTCGTCACGCACGAGATGGGTTTCGCCGCCCATGTCGCGGACCAGGTCGCCTTCATGGAAAAGGGCGAACTCGTGGGTGTCGATGCGCCGGCCCGCATTCTTCACCATCCCGAAGATCAGCGCATCCAATCCTTCCTCCGCACCTATCACGAGCGCAACAGCTTTTGATTGGCTTTGGTCATCGGTTCCGCTTGGTTGTCAAAACTCGATGACATCTACGAATTGACGTGCGTGCTGAGAATGCGGGGGATCATCCCACCGGAACGGAGGATTTCGACTTCCTGGTCGGTTCTGCTGCTCGGCAGGTGATTCGCTGTCGCCCGCCGGATGCTCTTCTCCAGGTGAGCCCTATTGCGCCACGGGGAACAACATTATCCGCATGACATCAATACGATCCATCGCACCTGCCCGGAGCAACTGCTCGGGCGGCAGAATGATAGGAAGGACGCCCATTCCGATCAGGTTGATTCGATGGATTCGCTCAAAGCTTCTGGCGATGATTGCCCGCACACCAAGCAGTGCCACGCCCTTGGCGGTCCAGTCGCGCGATGAACCCGCACCATAACGTTCACCGGCAATGATCATCAAGGGCCGGCCTTCCCGCCTGTAGCGCTCGGCCACCTCCCAGAGAGAGCCCGCCTCCTGAGTGGATACCCCACAACGTTAGATCACATGAACGACGGATTGCTTTCGCCATCTGAAATGGCTCGCGTTCGATGGATTTACCACGGCGGTGGTGATGAGCGGTGTTGCCTTGTCGTGTTCGGCAATTGCCCTGGCATGGCAAAGAGCCGCATGCCGGTCCTCTGGCGGTCGGTGGTAAACGATGGCCAGCGCGGAGGCGGTGATGCCGAAGCGACGGCACCTTGGACAGACGATCTCGATGCGGCCGCTTATACGCGGCAGCTTTTCTTCGGCCTCGGCTTCACAGATGGGGCAGTTGACGCTCATCGGCTAGTTCCTTTTGTTTGGAATAGCAGGGAGCAAACGTGTCGGTGGACCGGTATCTTGGTGAACGAACGCCGCATGGTTTCGCACCCGCATTCACCGGGAATACTATCACCCTGCTCCTGACGCCAAAATCGCCCGACTGGAACAGCCGGGAGTTATTGCCTCATCATATTGGAGTAGAGGGAAAGCTTCGCATGGCCTTTGGGCCAACTTGTATCGCCTAACCGATCAGCGTAGCATCCGCGCAGAAATTGGCAGACCGCGGCTGCGGCGGCTTTAGCAACTGACGTATAGCTGCCTCTCGCCGGACATCTACAGCGCTACCTTTAACAAGCTCTTGGTCGGGCAGCCGTTCGGATCTTTCTCTTGATTTTATCGGCTTGCAACGAGACGCCAAAGCGGCTCCTGGAGGCTTCAGCATATGGTTGCATTGAATTGCCGGTTTTGTGCCTGTGAGTTGACGGAGACTGTCGTCGACCTGGGAGCATCTCCTCTCGCAAATTCCTACGTTTCCGCCGAACGGGTCATGGATTTGGAACCATTTTTCTCCCTGCATGCCTTCGTTTGCACCAATTGTTTTCTCGTTCAGGTTCCAACGATGGCGGCACGAGAAGACATTTTTGATGAAGACTACGCTTATTTCTCTTCCTATTCAGCCTCCGTGCTGGCGCATGCCAAGAACTACGTCGACAAGATGATGGAGCGATTTAAGTTCGATGCCCATAGTCAGATCCTCGAAATCGCCAGTAACGACGGTTATCTGCTCAAGAATTTCAAAGAACGCGGCATACCGGTTCTAGGAATTGAGCCCTCGAGAAACGTTGCAGAGGCTGCAATAGAAGCTGGGATTGCGACCCGCGTTCAATTCTTCGGCGTCGAAACGGCACAATCGCTTCGCAATGAAGGTCTGCTGGCCGATCTTATCATTGGAAACAATGTTCTGGCGCATGTGCCGGACATAAACGATTTCGTGGCGGGGATGAAAATTGCCCTGTCCGACACTGGTATAATAACGATGGAATTTCCGCATTTAATGCAAATGCTGGAGAAGATTTATTACGACACCATCTATCACGAGCACTATTCATATCTCTCGCTGTTTAGCGCGGAGGCGATATTTGCCCACCACGGGCTGAAGATCTTCGATGTCGAGGAAATTGCTCCTCAGGGGGGATCTCTGCGTATCTACGCCTGCCACGGGCAGGACGAGACCCATCCTGTGGACACGCGCGTCAAAGCGCTGAGAGATCGCGAGCTCGAAGGTGGGGTGAATTCACTGGCGCGATATCATGATTTTGCCGACAAGGTTCACCGCAGCAAACGACAGCTTCTGCGGTTCTTGAGCGATGCCAAGGAAAATCGGAAGACAGTGGTTGGCTACGGCGCTCCCGCCAAAGGGAACACGCTTTTGAATTTTTGCGGCATCAAGACCGATCTGCTGGAATATACGGTCGATATCAGCCCGCATAAGCAGGGCCGTTTGCTCCCGGGCACGCGCATCCCGATCCACTCGCCCGCCAAAATCAAAGAGACAAAGCCGGACTACCTTCTTATCCTGCCTTGGAATATCAAATCCGAGATCATGGAGCAGATGTCGGTCATACGGCAGTGGGGAGGCCAGTTCGTCGTGCCTCTGCCGGATGTCGAGGTACTGGCCTGATGTCGTCAGCAGTTTCGTCCCACACCGCCGAAGCCGGCGCGACGATGTTCGCTCTGATGGAGCGGCTATATCCGATATGCCGGAGTATCACCGGGCCTGGGGTGGCGGAGACGTTGGATATCATAGGTCAGCAGATTCCGCTTGAGATCCATGACATCGCGAGCGGCACTGCCGTTTTCGACTGGACCGTGCCGAAACAATGGACCATTCGAGATGCCTTTGTGAAAAACAGCCGCGGAGAGCGGGTGATTGATTTTCGTGCGCATAATTTGCACGTGATGAGCTATAGCTGCCCCGTCAACACACGATTGAGCCTTGCGGACTTGCGGCTGCACCTTCATTCGGATCCCGAGCATCCCGACTGGATTCCTTACCGCACCAGCTACTATCGCGAGGATTGGGGTTTTTGCCTGGCGCACTCGGCATTGCAGGCATTGCCAGATGACGATTACACGGTTTGTATCGACTCGACGCTCGAAGATGGCAAACTGATCTGGGGAGAATGCCTGATCCCCGGCGCGACATCCGATGAGATCGTCATTTCGACGCATATTTGCCACCCATCGCTTGCGAACGACAATCTCTCGGGAATTGCGGTTTCAGTCGAGCTGGCGAAAGGCCTGCTTGCCGCCTCCGGCTCATACTACTCCGTTCGTATTCTGTTCATTCCTGGAACCATAGGGTCAATTGTCTGGCTGGCGACGAATGTTGAGCGCCTGAAAATGATCAGGCACGGTCTCATCGCGGTAAATCTCGGCGATCCCGGCCATTTGCATTACAAGCGCAGCCGGCGGGGAGATGCCGAGATCAATCGCGTGGTGGAGTATGTTCTTCACGGGCGAAAAGACGATTGTACGGTGATCGATTTTTCACCTTACGGCTATGATGAACGGCAATTTTGCTCGCCGGGAATCAACTTGCCGTTCGGTTGCCTGTCCCGCACGCCTTACGGCCAGTTTCCCGAATACCACACGTCCGCTGACAATATGAGGCTCGTCCGGCCGGAAGCTTTGGCACATTCTCTCGCTGCCTATAGGGAGATCATCCAAGTTCTTAATCGGAATGGCAGATTTCGAAATCTTCAGCCCATGTGCGAGCCTCAGCTTGGAAAGCGTGGTCTTTATGGATCGATAGGCGGACGTTCCGATGCGAAGGAACGGCAGATGGCAATGCTTTGGGTGCTGAACTTTTCGGATGGCGAACATTCGCTTTTAGACATTGCCGAACGGGCCGGGATTGATTTTGACGTGATTGCCGACGCTGCGGAAATTCTAACTCAGCACGGCCTGCTGGCGCGCTGTCCAGGAGCGAACGCATGATCCACGGCACGACTTTTGCCGATCGTGTCGCTGTCGTAACCGGTGCGAGCAGCGGTATCGGCAACGCGATTGCCAACGCACTGGTTGCTGCGGGCGTCAGCGTTCACGCTCTCAGTCGGCGTCCCACTGGCGATGGGGCGGGCGGCAAGCGCGGTGGTTTGGTCTGGCATAAGGTCGATCTGACGAAGGACGCGGAGGTCATCGCGTTTTCCGAGCATCTTCTGAGTAAAGGCGGGGAGCTGGATTTTCTCGTTCATTGTGCCGGTCTGTTCGCAACTGGAGATGTGGCCACAACGGATGTCGACCAGTTCGATAAGCAAGTGATGCTCAACTTGCGGGCCCCTTACGTCCTCACCCGTGCGCTGCTTCCCTTGCTCATTCGCCGGGCGGGGCAAATTGCATTTATCAATTCAAGCGTCTGGAACAATCCGCGGGCGGGCTTGAGTGGCTATGCAGCGAGCAAATACGGTTTGAAGGCTTTCGCAGATGTGCTGCGTGCCGAAGTCAATCCGCAGGGGGTTCGCGTCGTCAGCCTTTTTCCCGGCCGGACAGCAACGCCGATGCAGGAGGAAATTTTCCGTAAGGAGAATTTGGATTATGATCCTGAAAGCCTCCTGCAACCCGAAGCAATCGCGTCGAGCCTTCTTGATGCCTTCGCGCTTCCGCCGAGAGCTGAGATCACCGATATCTTTATTCGCCCTGCAAAGCCCAGGCGCTGAAAGAGCAAATGCGGCAGCTACGCCGGCAGTGTGTCGCGCAGGACGCAAAATTGGATTTGGGGAAACATGTTCGATTTGGTTGTCATTGGTGGAGGCATCGTCGGCTTGGCAGTCGCAATGGAAGCGCTTGAGCGCTTTCCGAACATGTCGGTCCTTTTGATTGAGAAAGAGGCCCAGCTTGCCGCGCACCAAACCGGCCGGAACAGCGGCGTGGTGCATGCAGGCGTTTATTATCAGCCAGGAAGCATGAAAGCGCGGTTCTGCAAGGAGGGCGCCTCGGCAACAGCAGAGTTTTGTCGGGGCAACAATATTGCGTTTGAACAATGCGGAAAAATGTTGGTTGCAACGACGCCGATCGAGCTTGAACGGATGACTGCGCTTCAAAGCCGATGCGAGGCCAATGGTCTTCAGACCGAACGATTGGATCGAGCCGAATTGACCCGCCGCGAGCCAAATATCGAGGGGTTGGGAGCCGTTTTTGTTCCTGCGACGGGGATCGTTGACTATGGTTTGGTTGCGGCCAAAATGGCCGAGAAAATCCTTGGGGCGGGCGCCGAGATTGCATTGGGGCACGACGTCAAAGTGATCAGGGAAGAAGGTGCCCTAATCACTGTTGAAGCCGACAGGATGAGCATCCAGACGCGAAACCTCATAGTCTGCGCGGGGCTTCACGCGGATCGAATGGCGATGGCCGCCAACCTTGAACCGGATTTCCGGATCATTCCGTTTCGCGGGGAATACTTTCGCTTGCCGGACGCCAAGAATAACATCGTTCGCCATCTCATTTATCCGATACCAGATCCCGCCCTGCCGTTCCTCGGCGTGCATCTGACGAAGATGATCGGCGGATATGTAACGGTCGGGCCGAATGCCGTTCTCGCCTTCGCCAAAGAAGGATATCGTCTCTACGACGTCGAGTGGCCCGAGCTTTTGGGCATGATCGGTTATAGCGGTTTCCGCAAACTCGTTCGGGCAAATCTGAAGTTTGGTCTCGGCGAGATCCGCAACTCTCTTTTCAAGCGCAGCTATCTTTCTTTGTGTCAGCGCTATTGTCCGCAACTGCGTATCGATGATCTTCTGCGCTATCGAGCAGGGGTGCGTGCCCAGGCGGTTTTGAAGGACGGCACCTTCGTTCATGACTTCCTGATAAAATCGACTCGGCGGTCGCTCCACGTCTGCAACGCCCCGTCGCCTGCGGCCACTTCCGCCATTCCCATCGCAAGAGAGCTCCTGTCTCGGGCGACGGAACGGTTCGGTTGGTAGTAGTGTTTCATCCAAAGGGACTAATCATCTATAATTCAATAGTATTAAATTGTGCTACCCGCTATTGAATATTGAACTGTATAATAAACTTAACTAATTTATGTTATCGATACTTGGGAAAGCCAGGTGCGCGAGAGCAGGCCTCGTTGTGAATTGGTATTGCTGTTGTTCGATCGGCAAAAATTCACAACTCGGTAGATGAGATAGTATGAGAGGTTCTGCGAATTTTATTTGCAGAGGCCTCAATTTCCCCTCGTTCCTGGTTGGGCAGGCTCCTGTTCACACGGGTACCTGGCCTTCATATTGCAGCCGTCCCATACGGCTGCTTTGGACATCGTCTTCTGCTCAGAATGCATTGATGGTCTGGGATCGATTATCTTGACGATTTTGAGAATGACATTTTCCGGAGGAGTGCGACCAAGGCACAGGGCTCTTCTCCTCCGATGTGAATTGAGTGCAATGAACAAAGGGGGCTAAATGCTTATAAATGCCATGATCGCTTTCGGTAGCATCGTGTTAACAGCGACAGCGGCTTCCGCCCAAGACCCGCAATCCGGGGTATCATTCCGAGATGATTTCAGGAACATCGACCCGGCGTTCTGGTACGTTTCCGACGGCTGGAATAACGGCAATCATCAAAATTGCACGTGGTCTCGCAACGAGGTTCGCATCGAAGGGGATAACCTTGCCCTAACCTTCACCAAAGGCAAATCCAAGGATCGAGACTATCTCTGCGGTGAAATTCAGACGACCCGCCGCTACGGATACGGCACATACGAAGCTCGCCTCAAGGCGGCGAGTGGCTCCGGTCTCAATTCCGCATTCTTCACTTATATCGGTCCGCCAACCCAGCAAATACACGACGAAATCGATTTTGAGATCCTCGGCAAAAACACAAGCGCGGTACAACTCAATCAGTTTGTGAAAGCCAAGGGAGGCAATGAATACCTCGTCGATATCGGCAGTCCGGCCGATCAAAACTTCAACACCTATGCCCTCGTCTGGGAACCCGAGCGTTTGCGCTACTACCTGAATGGTCGTCTGGTTCACGACGTGACAGACGCATCGAAGGTGCCGACCAGTCCGCAGAAGATTTTCTTCAGTCTTTGGGGAACGGACACGCTGTCGGACTGGATGGGTAAGTTCAGCTATTCGCGACCGGTTACGTTTGATGTCGATTGGGTGGCTTTCACGGCCGCCGGCGACAAATGCCAGTTCCCGCAATCGGTTGTCTGCACTCTGCAATAGATCGGGAAGTTAGGTTCAACGATTTATCCACTCTGGAGAGCCACCGCCGGCCAGCCGGCCTAATCGAAGAAGATCCGATGCTTCATGTCCTTTACCTCGTTCATGATCTCAATGATCCGGCAGTTCGCCGCCGGGTCATCATGCTGGCGGCCGGAGGAGCAACCGTGACGCTTGCCGGATTCCATAGGGATAGAACTGGCGCGGTGGCGATCGAGGGCATCACGCCGATAGACTTTGGCCTGACCGCTGACGGGAAACTTATTCAGCGTGCAGGAGCGGTTGCGCGTACCATGTTAAGACTGCAGCACCTCTTCAAGCGCATTCGCAAGCCTGACGTTATCGTCAGTCGCAACCTGGAGATGCTGGCGATCGCGCATCGAGCAAATGCTGTTTTCGGCGGTGCGATACCGATCGTTTATGAGTGCCTCGACATTCATCGCCTGCTTCTGCGCCATGACATAGCCGGCGCGATCATCCGCAGAAGTGAAGGCTACTTCGGCCGCAGAGCCAAGCTGATTGTGACCAGTTCGCCTGCTTTCATCGATTACTATTTTCGGTCGATGTCAGCGCTTCGTGCCCCGGTGATGCTCGTCGAAAATAAGGTCATCGCGCTGGATGAGCCCGCTCAATCATCCCCTTTCACCCGGTCGCACGGGCCCCCATGGAAAATTGGTTGGTTCGGTGCATTGCGATGCCGACGCTCCCTGAAGCTGCTTTCTGACTTTTCGCGCGCCCTGGAAGGCAAGTTCGAAATCGTGCTCCGTGGCCGACCGGCTTACGGGGCCTTCGACGATTTCGATGCCATCGTTGCGAAGGAACCTTATCTCTCGTTTCTTGGCCCCTATAAGAACCCGGAGGAGCTTCCGGCCATATACGGGGACGTGCACTTTTCCTGGGCGATCGACTTTTTTGAGGAAGGCTTGAATTCGAGCTGGCTTCTGCCCAACCGCCTTTATGAAGGATGCCTTCATGGAGCAGTGCCGATCGCCGTTGAAGGAACCGAAACAGCACGGTTTCTTGCCCGCCACGCGATCGGTCTTTGCCTTCGCGAGGCAACACCTCGGGGGCTGATCGCGCTTTTCTCACAGATGGATATCCCGCTATTTCGGCAACTGCGAAATGCCGTGATCAGCAAAGATAAAGAGCGCTGGACCGCCGTCAGGGCCGATTGCGTCGCACTTGTCGGGAAGCTGACGGAGATCAGCGCAGTTGAGCCGCCGCAAAGGCGATTGCATTCCCTTGTTTCCGCCAACGTCCGTTCGAACGGTGAACCGATATGAAGACGGAGGTTCATTCCAATCGGCGCGCCTTCATCGTCATTCCATGTTTGAATGAGGTGGAGCATATCGAAGCGTTGCTGGTTGACTTGCGCTATGCGCTTGATGAGCAGATCTCACACATCGTCGTGGTCGACGGCGGTAGCGAAGATGGTACCGTCGATGTTGTCGCTCGGTTGAGGAACGACGAGCCGCGCATCATGCTTTTGAATAATCCAGCAAGGATCCAAAGCGCCGGCGTCAACCTCGCCGTCAGATGCTTTGGCAATGGCTTCGATTATTTCATTCGCATTGACGCCCACGGTCGCTATCCCCCCGATTACTGCAAGCGCCTGATTGAGGAGGCCGAGGTCACCGGAGCAGATTCCGTGGTTGTCGCCATGGATACCGTCGGATTTGGCCTGGTGCAAAGGGCAACCGCCAGCGCACAGAACTCGAGACTTGGCAATGGCGGCTCTAAACATCGGGGGAACACGAATGGTCATTGGACCCGTCACGGTCACCATGCCTTGATGCGCGTGGCGTCATTTGAAGCTATCGGCGGCTACGACGAAACCTTCAGCCACAACGAGGATGCAGAACTCGACTTCCGGCTGGAAAAGGCAGGGTTCCGGATCTGGATGACCGATAAGACACGGATGATCTATTATCCGCGCGCAACTGTGGGAAGCCTGTTCCTTCAGTATCTCTATTATGGTCGCGGCCGCGCCCGGAACATATTGAAACACAGACGCTTGCCGAACCCGCGGCAGATGCTGCCTCTCGTCGTTCTTCCGACAGTAATCGGTGCCTCTTTGGCGGTGCTCCACTGGATGGCAGCCGTGCCCTTGGTTCTGTGGGCTCTCGTTTGCGTCTGCTACGGGTTCTGGATGGCGGTCAGGCGAGGCAATCCCTCAGGTCCGCTTGCAGGGTTGGCCGCGATGGTCATGCATTTTGCCTGGTCCACCGGCTTCTGGATGGAGCTGCTCACTTTTTTCAAACGCCGGCGGTTGCCATGACAAAACCTGTCGCTCTGCCAATCGATATAGGCATTTGCACCTGTCACCGTCGCGCCTCACGGAGCGCGTTGTTGTCGGTCGCGGCGCTAGCTGCGAGCAGGGCTGATGTCGTGCCCGGTAAATTCTTGATGCGAAATCGTGCCCGACAAGGGGTCGAACTGAAACAATACGAGGCCACGTAGTGACATGCAGGAAATGCTGCGGACGTTCAAAGGTGTGGGTTCCGGTCCGATAAATGCTGAGCCGGAAGGTGAGAAGTTTATCGACCTCGATCATATGGTCCAGTTGTTCAGGCGGCAGGTCCGAATTGTGCTGCTGTTTGCCGGCATTGGACTGCTGATTGGCGTCACCAACCTCGCGTTTGCAACATACTATTTCACGGCTGGTACCAGCATCCTGCTCGACGAGAATCTGAACCGCTTCGGCAGCGAGATTTCGCCGGCGCCTGCCAATATGGAAGCCGACAAGAAGATCATGAGCCAGGTTGCAATTCTCAAATCTTCTGCACTCGCCGCAAAGGTTGTCGACAATCTTCATCTCTATGACAACTACGCCTTCTTCGATCCCTCGCCGTCCATGTGGGCACGAGTGAAATCATTGCTGAAGGGAGCGATGGATCTCCTCGCCGGCAAAAGCACTCAAAAGGGAGATTTCAGCAATGAGGATGTCAGGCGGGGAGCGGCTGTCGCTGTCTTGCTTGATAATCTTCGCGTCGAACAGGAGCCCCAGAGCTTCGTCGTCGACCTTTTTTATACCTCAACCGATCGGGTTCTGGCGGCCGCCATTGCGAACGCTTACGCCGAAGCATACCTGTCGGATAAGTTCGATGCGAATTTCGATGCCTCGCAGCGTGCCACCGTCTGGCTTCGAGCACGTTTGGCAGATCTCAAAGAGCAGTCGCAGGAAGCCAGCCTCCGTGTCGAACGCTTCCGGACTGCCAACAATTTGACGGCGACGAAAGGGGCGCTTCTGTCTGAGGAGCAGCTCTCTGACATGAGCGCTCAACTGATTGTAGCAAGAGCGCAAAGTGCGAAAGCGTTGGCACTCTACAATCAATATAAGTCGATCGTAGACGCGGGCCAGCAGAGCGCTGTCGACAATGCCGCAACCGTTTCCAATCAGGACAGTCCGTCGCTGGTCACGACCCTGAGAGAGCGCTATCAAACAATTGAAAAACGGGCTCAGGAAATCGAAGACAAGTTTGGCAGTACCCACCCGCAAGCAATCAGCCTGCGCAGCGAACAGAACGAGGTGGGAAGGCAGATTTACGCCGAACTGAAGCAAATGACGGAAAGCTACCGCAACCAATATGAGGTGGCACAGTCCTGGGAGGCCTCGCTGAAAGAGGGGCTGTTGCAGGTCACGGGCAAAACGTCAGAGGACAATAAGTTACTGGTCGAACTTAAAAATCTCGAGCGGAATGCCGAAGCGATCAGCGACCTTTATAAGACCTATTTGGCGCGATATCAGGAAACGGCTCAGAACCAATCGTTTCCCATCACCGAAGCGCGTGTCATTTCGGCCGCAACGCCCCCGACAGATGCATCCAGTCCGAAGCGTACATGGATGCTGGCAGGATTTTTGTTGCTTGGTGCGTTTTTCGGCATAGTTGTCGGTGGATGGCGAGAATTCCGGGAAGTAACGCTGCGCATTGGCGAAGATGTGTCGAGGACGCTGGGCGTCAAATTTCTGGGCTACTTGCCGAGGATCTTGCCGGCCGACGAACCGGATGGATCGACGGAACAGCCGCAAGTGATCGACATCATGCGCTTTGCGACAATGGCGCCGGGTTCCCAGTTCAGCGAAACGCTGCGCCATGCCAAGATCGTCGCTGATACGATGCTCGGGTTTCAGCAATGCAAAGTCATCGGCATAGCGTCCGTGCTGCCCGGAGAAGGCAAAAGCACGGTTGCAGCCAATTTGGCGGCTTTGCTTGCTTCGACGAGAGCGAGAACGCTGCTCATCGATGCCGATTTGCGCAAAGGCTCGCTGACGAAGCTGTTGAACATTCCCATCAAAAAAAGCCTCTCGGACGTGCTTTCTGTGCAGCCGCCGCAATATTCGCGCTGGCGGGACACAATCATCGTTGACAACCAAACTAAGCTCGAAATCCTTCCGACAGAAGGGCGGTTCCAGTATCCCAACACAAGCGATCTGATCTCGGGTGTCGCTATGGCGAGACTTCTGGACGATGCGCGCACCACATTCAAATATGTCATAGTCGACCTTCCCCCACTGGCGCCAGTCTTCGATACCAAGGCGTTTGAGCGATTGGCCGACGGCTTTGTCATGGTTGCCGAATGGGGTGTGACACCGCGCTCCGTGGTCAAGACTATCCTTGAAGCCGAGCCACAAATTGCAGCCAAAACCCTTGGGATGATCTTAAACAAGGCGGAGCTTGAGAAGCTATATTCCTATAGTGCCTATGGAAGTTCAGAGCATCTCATTGCGCGATATTCTAGTTACTATCGAGAGCACCATGAGATGGAACAGGACAAGCTCGAGGAAGATAAAAAAACGACGTTCGGCACGGACCGATAAAGCGAGCAACTTTCTTCGCGTTGGCGAGGTTTCTATCATCGATGTGGGAAGGAATTTTTGCAATGAAAATCATGATAACGGGCAATATGGGTTATGTCGGACCCGCGGTGGTCTCCCATATCCGCCAGCAATTGGATGATTGCACGATCACCGGTGTCGATACCGGCCTATTCGGCCATTGTCTGACCGAGCCTTGCCTGCCCGAACATCAGGTCGATGTACAGATTTTTAGCGACGTCAGGGATTTGACGCCGGATCTTTTTCGCGGAATCGACGCCGTCATCCATTTGGCTGCGATCTCGAACGATCCGATGGGCGTTCGGTTCGAAAAGGTCACGGATGAGATCAATCATCGCGCCACGCTGCGGACCGCCGAACTTGCCGCAGAGAGCGGAGTCGAGCGCTTTGTCTTTGCGTCGAGTTGCTCCATGTACGGGTATGCCGAGGCGGGAGCGCGACGTGAAACCGATCCTCTCAACCCGCTGACGGCCTATGCCCGCTCCAAGGTGGCGGCGGAGGCCGGATTGCGGGAGATATCCACGCGAACGAACATGATCATAACGGCCCTGCGATTTTCGACAGCGTGCGGTTTTTCCGGCCGGATGAGGCTTGATCTCGTGCTCAACGACTTTGTGGCATCGGCTCTGTCGACCGGCCGGGTTTCGGTTCTGAGCGACGGTTCGCCCTGGCGACCATTAATTCATGTTCGCGATATGGCACGAGCTATCGAATGGGCTCTGCAGCGTGAGCAGCATGACAGGTTCCTGGCGATCAATGTCGGATGTGAAGAATGGAATTATCAGGTCCGCGAGCTTGCTGAAGCCGTCAAATCGGCGATGCCGGGTGTGGACGTCGACATCAACGCCAATGCACCGCCAGACAAGCGCTCTTATCGGGTCAATTTCGATCTCTTCCGCTCGCTGGCCCCAGATCATCAACCAAGAATGACGTTGCCTGCCGCGGTTGCCGACATTCATGATGGTCTTGTGGCGTCGGCTTTCAAGGACGCCAACTACCGTTCGTCTGATCTGGTCCGCTTGAATGTTTTGACGCGAGGCATCGAAGGCGGCCTGCTCGATGACGACGTCCGGTGGTTGGATCGCCGGCCAGTACTTGCTCGCGATCAATTATCGCTTCCGCTTCGCCGGGAAGCTTAGAGCAGCACGACCCGCTCGAACCTGCGGGCGCCTGAGAAAAGCGTCAAGACTGTCGAGCATCGACCGAGGTTAAGTCCAATGATGTTCCGCAAGACCGGATTGATAGGGTCAAGTGTAATAGATCTTGACGTAAAGGGCGACGACAGAGGTTTTTTCGCGCGCGTCTTCTGCGACGATGAATTTCGCCGGGCTTGCTTGCCGCTGGACATTGTGCAGGTCAATACGACGTGGAGCGCTCGGGCGGGCACGCTTCGGGGCATGCATTATCAATTGCAGCCCGCCGCAGAGATAAAAGTCGTACGGTGCGTTCGAGGAGCGATTTGGGATTGCATCCTTGATCTGCGACCCGACTCCAAAACCTTCGGCAGATGGTTCGGAGAAGTCCTATCCGCGCAAAATCGGCGAATGATGTATGTGCCAAAAGGCTGTGCCCATGGCCTGATCACACTGACGGACGACGTCGAGATTTTCTACTTTATGGGTGCAGCTTATGCGCCCGAATACGAACGGGGGGTGCGATGGAACGATCCTTATTTCGCCATCGCCTGGCCAAGCCAACCCATTGAATTGTCCGAGAAGGATGCCGCCTGGCCAGCTTTCGATCCCGTCTTTCACGGTGTCGAGACGTTCCGCGGTTTAGGGACGAGCGAGGAATAGGTTTCACGCACTGGCAAGACTGCGGCGAGTTCACGCTTCGACATTCAGGCAGTTAGCAGATGTTCTGACGAAGATGTCTTAAGGAGGATCGTATGAAAGTCGTTATTCTCGCTGGTGGTTACGGCAGCAGACTATCTGAAGAAACGACACTGCGCCCTAAGCCGATGGTGGAGGTGGGCGGGCGACCGATCATCTGGCATATCATGAAGCTATATTCTCATTTTGGCTTCAATGAGTTCGTTGTCCTTGCGGGCTATAAAGCGGAATATATCAAGACCTATTTCCTGAATTACGCAATGTGCAAAAGCGACTTTACGGTAGACCTCGCAACGGGTGAGGTGACTGTCGTGAAATCAAACGTAGAACCCTGGAAAGTAACGGTTCTCGACACTGGCGTCGAAACGATGACCGGAGGGCGCATCAAACGTGCTCGCCACATTATCGGGGAGGAACGGTTTTTACTGACCTATGGTGACGGCGTTTCCGACACCAACATTCAAAAATCGATCGAATTGCATGAAAGAGATGGAAACTGGATCACGCTGACGGCGGTGACCCAGCCCGGACGTTATGGCGCGCTTAGTCTGTCGCAAGACGCAACGCGCGTCCGCTCATTTCGGGAAAAGCGAGCCAGCGACGGTGGGTTGATCAATGGCGGCTTTTTTGTCTGCGAGCCTGAGGTCTATGATCTTATCGACGGCGATGATGATATGTGGGAGGACGCGCCGATGACACGGGCCGTGTCGCTCGGCAAGGTCGGATCCTATTGGCATCATGGCTACTGGCAAAGCATGGATTCCCTGCGCGATAAGATGGTGCTCGAAAAGGCTTGGGAGAGTGGCAATCCTCCTTGGGCAATTTGGAAGTAACCGGCTGGTATAACCGGTTATTTGACCTCGGCTTTTCCGATCTTATGCGAGACCTCTCGTAATAGTCTCAAATCTGAGCCGCCTTTTTTGACGTGTCGAAAATGCGGTGTCCAAAGCGCGCGTGTATAATCATCTAGATTTAAGCCTTTCCGGTATTTATATAATTTTTGGTTGTACTTATAATGGAGTAATTGTCCTTACGTTGTAGTTGAATTATGATATGTAATTAGCTGTGGAAAGCGAATTTGGGGTGCCATCATGAAAGGTGACAATAAACTCCCAAGTTGTTCGATTTACACGCCCTATCCCATCGACGATTGTTCCCCAATCGGAGGAGCACCAAAGCGTATATTCGATATTGTCGCCGCTTCTCTCATAATTATCATGTTTGCGCCGCTTTTCGTGTTGATTGCCCTTGCAATTAAACTGTTCGACGGCGGTGATATCTTTTATGGCCACCGGCGCATCGGTCATAACGGCAAGCCGTTTTTCTGTTTCAAGTTTCGCACCATGGTGCCCGATAGTGAGCAGCGCCTGGCTGCATATCTCCAATCGGATCCTGTCGCACGTGCTGAATGGGCCACCAACCGCAAGCTGCGCCGCGACGAGCGCGTCACTGGTATCGGCTTTGTCTTGCGTAGGCTCAGTCTCGATGAACTGCCGCAGCTCTTGAATGTGATCCGCGGGGAGATGAGCCTGGTCGGCCCACGCCCAATCGTGCGTGAGGAGATCCAACTTTACGGCGAATACAGTCAATACTATCTCCGGTCGAGGCCGGGGATTACCGGTGCGTGGCAAGCAAGTGGCCGCAGCGACATCTCATACGATCAGCGGGTTAGGATCGATCAACATTATGTGGAGCATTGGACCTTCTCCCGCGACCTCATGATTATCCTGAAAACGGTACCCGTGGTCTTATCGACCCGCGGTTCGTGTTGAAGCAGGCAGCATAAATAGGCGCGGGTCTGGACGTTTGCGCCATCGCTCAGGGGAAGCCGGCAGAGTTACAACAATGGTCCATTGTTGGTTTGGGCTCCGCCGTTAACAGGAAGCTTGATTATTATGCGCTTGAAGCATTGGCTCTTGACTGCCGTCGCAGCCCGACGGACGAGTGGATTGCACCGCCTTCTTGGCTGCATGCTTCCTGCACTTGTCGCTCTTTTGCTCGCAATGCCGGGTTTGGCCGATGAATACAAACTCGGAATAATGGACAAATTATCCATCCGCGTCGTTGAGTGGCAGACGGCCGAGGGGAAATTCCGAGAGTGGCCCGGCATAACCGGCGAATATCTCGTAGGTCCGAACGGCGGCGTGGCGCTGCCGTTTGCCGGCGAATTGAAGGTCGCCGGTCGGACGACAGCGGACGTCGCGCAAGAAATCGCTCATAATCTTCAGATGCGCTTCGGCTTGTCGGATCTCCCAGAGGCCTCTGTCGAGATTCTCGAATTCCGCCCGATCTTCGTTGCCGGCGAAGTCCACACGCCCGGCAAATATCCTTACGATCCAGAGATGACGGTGCTCAAGGCCGTGAGCCTTGCGGGAGGCATGCGGCGCGGCTTGGACGAAGGCCAACGTTACGAACGTGACTTCATCAATGCCCAGGGTGGTTACGACGTCCTCGTCGCCGAACGCGACCGGCTGGTGGCCAAACGTGCCCGGCTGATGTCGGAAGAGGATGGCAGCGACGCCATTCGCGTGCCGGAGGAACTAAAATCTAATCCAAAAGCCGCCAAACTCATTCAAGATGAAGCTGCGATTATGGAGACAAACCGCAGTTCTGTCAGCCTTCGCCTGAAGGGTCTCGATGAGCTTAGAATACTCTATAGCAATGAGATCGGATCGCTTGAAAAGAAGATGGACAATCAAAGCCATCAACTCGATCTCTACAGAAAAGAACTGGACAGGACGAGCAAGCTGGCCGATCAGGGGCTTGTGACCTCCGCGCGTGTGCTCGGCCTGCAAACCACCCTTTCCGAAACACAAAGCAATATGCTCGACATCGATGCGGCCTCGCTGCGTGCCAAGCAGGAGATGAACAAGGCAGCACTTGACTCGGTCGATCTACAAAATGAGCAAAAATCCAAACGCGCGGCCGAACTTTTGGCGACGCAGCAGCAACTCGATGAAAACGCGCTGAAGGCGATCATGTACAGGCGGCTGATGAACGAGGCTCTGGTCAACTCGCCCGCAGCATCGCAGTTGGCTGGCGGCGACGACAGCAAACTGATCAGCTACACGGTGGTAAGAACGATCGACGGAAAAGTACAGGAAATCCCGGCAGGCGAGAGCACGCCGCTTTTTCCCGGCGATCTCGTGAAAGTGGCGATCGCCAATGGACGGTCGTAAGGGCGTAAATCCGGTATTGGAATCCGGCATTGTTAATTTAAACCTTTAGACACGCGGCATTGTCATGCGTATCAGAATGGAACGCATCGCCTCTCCGGACGAAAATGCGGTCTACGGCACGATTGCCGTCGCTGCCACGGTATTCCTGTCGGCATATTCGGCGATCTACGGCTCAGTCTTCATCCTGATCTTTTACGCGATTTGGTTCCCGCTCGTGCTGACCGACTATCGCCGGGTGATCGGAAATCCAAGCAGGCTCTACTGGATACTGGGCTTTGGTGTCTTTGCCTGCGCCTCCTTTACCTGGTCAGCAGTCCCGGAACTGTCGTTGCGCGGCGGTCTTCAATATCTGTCGACAATTGTCTGCGCGCTGATTGCATCACGCTTGATCAGCATTCGCACGATGTTATCCGGTCTTAGCATCGGGGTCGCCGTGGTGCTCGTCTACTCCCTGCTCTTTGGCGAGTTCAGCTATGATCCGTTGGATGGCAAATACAGCTTTGTCGGTGCGTTCGGCTCGAAAAACCAGCTTGGTCTCTACGCCTCGCTTGGCGCCTACACCGGTCTGGTGAGCTTTTTCATCATGCGATCAAGCATCATTTCACGTGTATGGTCGGCGTTTTCCTGCGCGTTTGCGCTGTTTTGCCTGAGCGCATCGCAATCTGCAACGTCAGCGATCACGCTCGTGGTCGCAATCGCTGCCGTTCTTGTCGGCATGTTCCTCAGACGATTTGCGCCGCGACATCGTACAGTTTTCTTTCTCGTACTGATCCCATTGGCGATGGTGGCGCTTTTGATTTGCGCAAGCACGGGCCTCGTCGACATCCTCCTCGGCATGTTCGGCAAGGATATGACTTTGACGGGCCGTACGTATCTCTGGCAGCGAGGCTTCGAGATTGCGCAGGAAAATCCAATTTTGGGTGAAGGTTTTCAGAGCTTTTGGGTACAGGGCTTTTCAAGGGCGGAGATTCTCTGGAACCAGTTCTACATCCCATCTCGCACCGGCTTCCATTTTCACAACACCTATATCGAAACGATGGTGGAGCTCGGATATGTCGGTCTTTTCCTGCTGAGCGTGATCGTCATCGTGCTCCTGGCCGGGCAACTGAAACGCCTTCTGGCGGCAGGCTCATGTCGGGAAGACGTGGTCATGCTCGGATTTACGACCCTTTTCATCAGTCGGTCATTCGTCGAGATCGACTTTCTCAATCAATACACGATCGGCTCTTTCCTCGTCTATTACGCCGCAGGCTTGATCGCCCGTCCGATGCTCAGCGGCCGGGCGAAGAAGACTGGTTCATATGCAATGTCATTGCGCCCGGTTTGAAGGGGCGCGAACCGATCATGAAAGCAAAGGCTCATACTTTGCAGTTATCGGCTTAGAACGCCCCCGCACATGCGAGTTCGTTAACAGCGTTAGGAATGGATATCGAATACTGCCTCGGAAAATAAATAGATCATCATCACGAGAAGCGGCTCGTCCATGACAAATACAAAGCTAAACGATGGGCAATTCTATGCGTTGCATTTGCTTCGCGGTATCGCAGCAATATTGGTCATGCTTCTTCATCTCCACGGGTACCTGACAGACGAACCAAATTTCGTCCCCAGCGGCCATCTTGCCGTGGACCTATTTTTCCTCCTCAGCGGATTCGTGATTGCCTATTCTTATGACGAAAAACTGAAGGCTGGAATGGTGTTCAAACAGTTCGCCGCCGTGCGTCTGATACGACTGTTTCCACTTTACGCGCTTTCGATCGCAATCGCGTTATTGGTTGTGGCAATAACGGTGGCGGAAAAAGGATGGGGCGCCTATTCACGGCTGGACTTGCTAGGCACCTTCTTGTGTTCGTCGCTCTTTCTGCCCACACCGCCGCCGCTTTCGACATTTCCCGACATCCTCTTTCCCTGGAACGGACCCGCCTGGTCGCTGTTTTTCGAGCTGCTGATCAATTTTGCCTATGGTTTCGTTGCCGTGAAATTAAGCGGACGGGCGCTGACTGCAGCGATCATTGGCGCGGCATTTTTTCTCGTGGTCGCCTCTCTCCACTTCGGAACGTTGGAAGGCGGTGCGACCTGGGCGACCTATCCTGTCGGTTTTCCACGAGTGATCTTCTCGTTTTCGCTCGGCATCGTGATCAAGCGCTATTGGATGCGGCCGGTGCAACAATCCCGAATCGGACCATGGCTATTGTCGGTCCTTTGCATCGCAGTCCTGGCGTTTGATCCAGGCGATACACTTCGACCCTACTACAATCTGCTCGTAATCATTCTCCTCTGGCCTCTGGTCGTGATCATGGCGTCGCGGATGAGCTTTGCGAGTGGGTGGCGGATTGTGAGCCGGTGGAGCGGCGATGCGTCCTACGGCATTTATGTTCTCCATACTCCGTTGTTGAACCTCTTTGTTCTGATCACGGAATGGGACAGCGGGGCAAAATGGAGTGGACATGGGGTGCGCTTTGCCGTTCTCAGTTTGGGCACCGCGATGATAACCTCATGCTGGCTGAGCTATGTTTATGACCGGCCGATCAGACATCGTCTCATGCAGATCTTCCCACGAAAGATCGGCATCGCTCCGACGCCCCGGTCTGATCACGCCTGATCCCCGGGGCATTACCTCGGACAGAAATGCTTCGCAACCGCGTGAGAATCGGCTGAGTGCGCACTACAGAGGCAAACCGCCTGGGCGTGAGATTCGTCCTGCAAAGCAGCTCTCAGTAAGGACGCCATTTCCGCCCACTTCCAGCGCGTCCTTCCAATCACCACGGATCACGCGCTCACCAATGCGCATCTCGACCGGCCAGTCCGAAGTATATCCGACCCAGCGGTGATTAGCCTATATTAATTATGCAAAGCAGTATTTTCCAGAAATTATGTGCATTTTTGTCCAGGTCTCGCTACCTATAATTGACTACATTCAATATCAACAAACTGTTAAATATAGCGTTGACTAACGTACTTGGGACGGTAATCATCGTGGTGATGATCTCGGGATTTCTATTGAAGAGGTTGGTCAAAGAAGCATGCCGGGACCGCTCGTTGCTATCGTTACACCAACCCACAACGGTGCACGTTTTCTCGCCGAAACAATGGAGTCGGTGCAGAAACAGACATGGCCGAGCATCGTTCATATCGTGCTTGACAATAACAGCACCGATAGCACGGCGGAAATCATAAGGAACTACAGCAGACAGCGCCTTCCGGTCGTCGCATACCATAACGACGAAACGCTCAATCAACGCGACAATTGGAACCGTGCCTATTCGCACGTACCGGCCGAGGCCTCCTATGTCCGTTATCTCTGTGATGACGATACCATAACGCCCGATTCCGTGGCGAAGATGGTCACTCTTGCGGAGAACAATCCAAAGGTTGGCGTCATCGGTTGCCTGCATCTGTGTGCCGGTGCGGTTCAAGATTTTTTCTGGCCGAAAGATCAAAGCGTCTTTGACGGGACGGACGCTATCCGGATGATGTTGCTGCGCCAGGGCGTTTTGATGCCGGTGCAGATGCTTTGGAGAAAAAGCGTTACCGATCAGTTCAGACCGCTGTTCGAAGATGCCATGGAAAGTGGTTGGGACCTTGATGCAGTGCTGAAAATGCTGACGCGGTCGGACTTCGGCTTCGTTCACGAAAACCTCGGATTTACGCGCGTACACGCCAACACGACGACATCCCTTTCGTCCGCGAGCAAAACAAGAGCGTGGACGCGAGATGCGCTTCATTTCATGATCAGATATGGCCCGCTGGCCTTCGGCCCGGAGTACCGCGCTCATTTGCTTCGGTTCAGGCGGTATTATGTCCGCCGCATTATCGCGTGGTGGAAGCAGGATCGCGGCCGCGAAAATCTCGGCATTCATTTCGATGCGCTCGACAAGGTCGGGTGGACATTCAGCGCGGCTTTGGCGCTGGACGCCCTGGCAGATTGGGCATGCGTCAAGATGGGAATGCGCACGAACTGGTCGGGCTATCCAGGCTGGCAATAGCACCGCCTTCATGGCCGACGAGAAGGGCCGCAGATCACCTCTCGCAATCTTAGAAGGGGAATGATGATGGTTGAACCCGTAGGTGCCCGCGGAACTGCAGTTTCCGTGAGAAAGCGTTCTTCCTTCTTTGTTAGACCGGCTGCCGGGACCGCGACCTTCCGGCAAGATGGCATCTCCTCCGTGATGGATGATCCTGCGGTCCGGGAAAAGCGTTTGAAGATACCGCCGCTCGATGTGGCGGAAGTCGTCGTCGCCTTCGGCATCGACGCTGGTTACCTGCCCCATGCGGCGGTGGTACTGACATCTCTGATCGACAATGCGCGGGGCGCTCGATTCCGCTTTCTGATTGTGCATGACGGCATATTAATCGATCAGCGGGCGGATTTGGAGCGCTGCGCACCGGGCCAAAGGTTCGAATGGCTCGAGATCACGGATTCACGCGTGTTGAACATGGAAGGCAGAAGGCATGTAAGCCGCGCGGCTTACCATCGGTTGGCATTGCCCGATCTAGCACCGGCCGATGTCAGCAGGGTTGTTTATCTCGATGCGGATGTTGTCGTCATCGGTGACATACGCGAGCTTTGGACGCAGGAGCTCGGCGAGTGCGCAATTGGTGGCGTCTATGACGTTGGTATCGATTCCGAAGCATTCGCAAAACATTTTGGATTGCCACCGAAGCGATTGGCCTATTTCAACTCCGGCATTCTTTTGCTGGACCTTGCAAAGATCCGGCAAAGCAACGAGTTTTCGCAGGTCCTCGATTTGCTCGAGACACGGTTCGATGAGCTTGATCAAATCGATCAGGATGCGCTCAACATCGTCTTTTGGGGGCGATGGAAACATCTTGATCCGCTTTGGAATGTCCAACGCCGGATGCTGATGCAGGAGGGAAGGCCGTGTTTTGCCGAAAAATCAGAGATGGCAAACGGTCGGCGGCCAAAGATCATCCATTTCACCGAGCACAACAAACCGTGGTCGATCGACGGATATCATCCTTACATTTGGAAATACTATCATTACCTCCGGCGCACGCCCTATTGGGAGGCGATCAACAAGCTTGGGGAAACAAATTTCAAAAAAAGTATTCGTCGGCGCATCAAGACGACACTGATCTGGGCGCTTTTAAAGCCATGACGGTTTGCCTGGAAAGGCCGCTTCTTTTATCTCCGCGCAGAGGGTTTCCTCACTGGTAGCCGCCTGTTGCCGGGGCTCGTTTGCATTGCGCCAGATGTCTCGCGAACCCGGCACTTAGAACCTATGGCCGAATAATGGACGACGGCTTCATTCATCTTGGCGCCTTATTAATCGGCGAAATTTTTTATAGTGTGCGTTAAGCGTTGTGTGTGGGGCGGGAAAGCTGAATGACCGAACTTTCAATTTCACGAGCCCTTCGCAGCGGAATTTTGTGGAGCAGTATCAATGCGATCCTCTCCCAGGCAGCGGGCTTCGTCATTTTTTTGATCCTTGCGCGGGCGCTGCCGCCTGAACTCTTCGGCGTCGTTGCATTGTCGTCTGTGGTTGCCGACTTCCTTGCCAATGAAGGCAGATACGCCGGGATGGACGCCGTTATCCAAGCAAACGGATACGACCGGAAGACACTGAATTCAGCTTTTTACAGTTTGTTATCCATCGCGCTGCCGTTTTCGGCACTGTTGGTTATTGCTGCACCAATTGTCGCCGATTACCAAAACGCGCCTCTGATCCAATATTTCATGCCGATATTCGGATTGATGCTTTTGGCGACCCCTTGGCTTTCGGTGATGGATGCTTTGATCATGAAGGATCTTGGCTTCAAGACATTCACGCAGCGCAATATCGTCAGCACGTTTGCAGGGGGGGCTGCCGGCATCATGCTTGCTTTTTCGCCTTGGGGAATCTGGGCGTTGGTTGCCCAAAGGATGGTATTTCTGGCGGCAGTCCTGCTCTTCGAGTATCGCTGCACGCGTTGGCATCCAGGATTTGACGCGGATTGGCGCATTGCGCTAAGCATTTTGCGGCGCTTCATCCCCCTATGGTCTGTCGCCGCCCTCAGTCTTTCGATGCAGCGTGCGGTCATCTTCATATTTGGCTTGCGGTATGATGAACGGACCGTCGGCTTATTTCGCGCCGCCGACCGCATCAGTGAAACGATGCAGGGGCCTCTGATCGGCCCGCTATTTTCGCTATGGCTTCCGCTGATGACAAAGGTCCGGGGCGACCTCGTTAAGGAACAGGAAGTCTACGTGGCAATCATTCGAACGGCTGCGTTTGTTTCATTGCCTGCGTTCAGCGGCCTGATTGTCGTTTCTGATGATATCGTGGCTTTGCTTTTGCCGCACACCTATAACGGGGTTGCGCCGATCATTCGGGCAGTCGCCATTACATCCTTGATGATCCCGATCGCCTGGTTTAACCCAATTGCCATGAACGCCCTGAGTATGAACAGGGCTTCATTGAAGTATAGTACGGCGGTGGCAGTGACCTGCATCACGGTACTGTTGTGCTTGCCGAAGATTTCTCCTCAGGCTGCCATTATCTGGATGTCCGTGCCCGCTTTGGCTTACGGTCTTGCCGGAAATCTATTTCTCCATAACCGATTGGGATTGTCGCATCTTTCAGTATACCGGGGTTTGGCTCCCGCGGTAATTGCATCTGCTTTTATGGCTCTTACGACGTGGTGGATGAGGTCACAAATGCTCGATTGGAGCATCGGCCTTCGCCTCGGGACGACGATCCTGATTGGGGTGGTCGCGTATTTGGGCTGGCTTGGACTTTTTCATCGCCAATGGATGACTGAGCGCGTCAATCTTCTGCTTGGCCGTAGCTGAGATGGGAGGCGCGTCCGGGTTGCCGATTTGATTGCATCCGCGCCAAACGTTAACATAATGACGTCGGCAGCCGGAATGCGTGCCCAGAACGCGGTGGCAGGCTAAGTCTCATTCACGTGAAGTGCGTGTAAGTCTTCCACGCAAGTGACAAATATTGATCCTTTCTTCCGCTGCCTGTGTAGCTGATGCTCATGGTCGCACGAAGCGGTTTGCCTTTGCAGCTTTATTCATATCCTTACGGCGGAAGTAGATCGCTCGACCGCAACGGATTGGGCTATGCCCCTGCACAACGATGATCTGTTCGTCCTTTCGCATGGACTGGATGATCTCGTGCGGCAGGATCAATTGTCTCCGTTGAAAATTTACGCTCTCCGACCTGGCTGCTGCGCCGTGTTTGTTGGTCCAACCGACATTGCGCGAGCGCCCATGAACCTCCACGGTCATTTCTCCGCACTGGGCCGAAACAGTTCGGGCGGTTTCGAGCGCCTTGATGGCAGCATAGGAAACGAAAGCGCATCCTTCGATCCAAGACGTCGCACCATCCTTCCCGAAATGTCGCTCTAGTTGGCCCACAGATTGATACATCAGCATCATGGTGATGCCGTACTTGCGCCCGCGGTCGCGTGCTTCCTCCAGCGCCCGCATGTAACCTAGCAAATCCACCTCATCCAGCATGAAGAGGGCGCGGCGGCTGAAAGCGCCATCGGCCTGCATCATAGCATTGATCAACGAGCCGATGATCACCCGCCCAATACCTGGATAAGACCGTAAGATGGGCGCGGGGATGTTCAGGAATACGTCCGTGTTGCTTTTGAGGATGTCGCTTGACCTAAAGGTGTTTCCGCAAACAAGGGAGGCGTAGTTCTCAAGCGAGAGCCACTGTGTATCCTTTGACGCGGTCGAATACACGCCGCTGAAAGTCTGCTCGGTCATATTGGTGAACACGCCCAGCGTTTCACGAATGAAGGCGGACCTGGAGTTCGCCTGGATGTCGCGAAGCATGGCAAGCACCGAAGGCTCAGGCTCGGACACGATCTGACGCAGGCTACGAAGGTTTCGGCGCCCGGCATATTCGGGTGAAAGCATCACGTGGGCGAGCAGCCCGGTTAAAAAATTGTGAGCTTGGTTCTGGAAGTAGGATCCAGTGGATGAGTCAAAACGCGCACTGTCCGACATCAGCATGTGGGCGATGCCAACGATGTCCTCCTCCTTGTGCTTCGAGGCCTCGATCCCATCGAGAACGTCGAAACCTACGACCGGGTTCGACGGATCCAGCACCATAACATCGCGTCCAAGGGAGCGGATCCGATGCCCTATAACAATGGGGGTGGCTTCGGTTGAGGGATCGAGGCAGATCAGCGGACCAGTATAGCGAAGCGCGGTTGGCACTACATTGCTTGTGGTCTTGAACCCGCCGGAACCGGCAAAGAACAGCATGTGGGTTGAATCGAAGTTCTGTTTGTAAGTGAGCAATGGAGCCTTGCCACCCTGGCCCCATGTGCTTCGATCGGTGGGATCGAACGCCAGTTTCTGAATGGTTTCATTATCGACGCGATATCGCTCACCCACTACGATCTCGCCGTCCGGCGGGAACAGCTTGGCTGCTGCGGACATTGAGAGCCAATCGGCATTCCCGAAGATGCCGTGCTTTGCACGCTTGACTGGCTCAGGAACGACGACGGAAATGCGAGCGGCAATTGCTGCGGCCATGAAGCCGACCAAAGCGCCAATGACCGCGCCGATATCCAAATATGAGAGCGCCTCGTCCCAGGAAACTATTCCGTGTTCAACCCACGGGACAAGGCGGCTATATTCGCGTAACGCATAAAATCCAGTCACGGTCAGCAAGCATAGAAGGCTTGCTACTGCCACCGGTCGACGCTGATGCAACGGCAACCTGCAGACGATTAAGAGTCCTGCAGATGGGCCGAATCCGAGGGCGGGGATCGGCGCCGCCCGTAGAAACCAGTATATGGTTTTGCCGGGCAGGTTGGCAGCGATTTCCTGCCATCGCCAACCAGTGATGTAGACAGTCATGGCGGTGACGGCGAGTGGCACGAGGACGAGCAGAAGTCGCGGATGTAATCTGCCCTTCATCGCCATTTTGCCGTCTCGTCAGTGCCTGGCGAGACGTTGTCCAATGAAGGAGGCTTGGATGCCTTTTCGCCGGCATCGCACAGCCGCCGATGTTCGACTGAGCCTGGGACAACCTTCGCTAGCTCAAGCAAGCCGCCGAGAAGAAAAGCCCTATCGGAATTCGACAGCCCGGCCTTGACGACAATGTCACCAAGCAGGAACTTTTCCCGAGCTCTTTGTTTGCGCTCAGCTGTCATATGTTCGTTGCGCCTCAGCTCTAGACCCGCTATCCGCTGATCGATGCGTCTGAGCACCTGCGTCAGTATTCCCTTTTTTTGCATCTTGGCGAAATTGCGCGGCGATCTCTTTGAAGATCTGATCGAGCTCGTCGTCACCAATGTCCATCTCGGCTAGGCCTGATTTAGTCGCGGCGCGGGAGAAGCGCTCGGCGGATTTAACTATCAAATTTCGTTTTCGTTCGAGGAGTTTTTCGATCTGCGCGTCGATGTCAGATATCGATGATTTCATAGTTCTTTCCTCATAGATGGACGTGTCAATCACACATTCGGAATGCTATTATACTGACTAGAATACGTCAGTAAAATAGGCTATTTTTACCCCGACTACCAGTGCGATCTGCGCAGAAAGGATTAAAATCTTCATGGCAATTATGTTCATCAGAGCGCAGATGATCAGCAGAGGTGCGGGGCGCAGCGTCGTCTCGGCGGCCTCGTATCGTCACCGAAAGAAGATGGTGGACGAAAGGATTGGCGTTCCGTTTGCCAATAAGCGCAACCGATCGGATCTTGTGCACGAGGAGCTGGCGTTGCCTGATCGGGTGCCGGATTGGCTGCTTGGAGCAATTGAAGGGCTGACGGCCGCCGGTGCCAGCGAAGTCTTGTGGAATGCTGTTGAAGCCTTTGAAAAAAGAGTGAATGCGCAGCTTGCTCGAGAGCTGATAATCGCGTTACCTGAAGAGCTTACGCAGGCAGAGAACATTGCGCTCGTGCGGCAATTCGTGCACGAGAATTTGACCAATAAGGGTATGGTAGTCGACTGGGTTTATCATGAGAAACAAGGTAACCCGCATATTCACTTGATAATGACCTTACGTCCGCTGACCGATGAAGGGTTTGGCGCTAAGACAATGGTCGTTAACCGAGAGCACGGTCAGCTGCGGCGCGTGCCTGGGTCGGACGGGCGGAGGGAAAACACTGTCCGTCGCAAATGGGCTGGCAACCGCAAAACGCTGAAGGAGTGGAAGATCGCATGGGCCGAAACGGCCAATCGCCACCTCTCGCTTGCCGGCCATGATATCCAACTTGATGGACGCTCCTATGCCGAGCAGGGATTCGAGGGTCTTGCCAAAACACGTATTAGCATCGCGAAGACTGCCCTGATTAAAAAGGGCACGGACATGTTTTTTTCGCCGGCTGAGCTTGCGCGCCGACAAGAGGTGGCTAACAGGCTGCTTGCCGATCCGGAGCTTCTCTTAAAACAAATCAGCAACGAACGTTCCACTTTCGACCAACGCGATATCGCCAAGGCCCTGCATCGTCATGTCGACGATCCCACCCAGTTCGCGAATATCCACGCGAAGCTGATAATGTCTGACGAGCTTGTGGTGCTGAAGCCGCAACAGGTCGACCCTGAGACCGGTATGACGGCCGAACCGGCCATTTTCACGACGCGTGACATGCTGCGAGTCGAGTTTGAGATGGCGCGGTCGGCGGACGTCTTATCAAAGCGCGTTGGGTTCGCCGTTGCGGAGAAGCACGTCGCCGCCGCCATCAGACGTATCGAGACGCGCGATCCTCAACTGACCTTTCTTTTGGACAGAGAACAGGTCAGTGCAATCCGCCACATCGTACGGGACAACGGTATTGCCGCCGTTGTCGGACTTGCTGGCACCGGCAAGTCAACGCTTTTGGAAGCTGCGCGCATAGCCTGGGAAAAAGACGGGCGACGCGTCATTGGCGCCGCCCTTGCGGGTAAGGCGGCAGAAGGATTGGAGAATAGTTCGGGAATTCACTCGCGAACACTGGCCTCCTGGGAGGTCTCCTGGGGTGCCGGGCGCGACAGCCTTGCGCGTGGTGATGTATTTGTCATCGATGAGGCTGGCCTGGTGTCATCGCGTCAGATGGCACGTGTTTTGAAGGTCGCAGAGGAAACCGGCGCGAAGGTGGTTCTGATTGGTGATGCGATGCAGTTGCAGCCAATCCAGGCGGGTGCTGCGTTCCGTGCCATCGTGGAGCGCATAAGCTTTGCTGAGCTTACCGGCGTGCGCCGCCAGCGCGAGGATTGGGCCCGCGATGCATCCTACCTGTTGGCGGTCGGGCGGGTGGAACCAGCGCTCGATTTGTATGCCGCGCACGGTCGCATCGTCGAAACTAATAGCAGGGAAGAAGCCATCAGAAGGATCGTTGTCGATTGGACAAGAGTTAGGATTGGGCTTCTCGGCGCAGCCAACCCTGAAGGTGATAATGTGCGCGCGCGCGGCGATAAACTACTCGTTCTTGCCCACACAAATGCGGATGTTAAGCGGCTCAACGAAGCCCTACGAGCGACATTGGTCGAACGGCGGATCTTGTACGAACACCACGCCGTCATGACGGAGCGCGGCAAGCGCGAATTCGCCGTTGGGGACCGCATCATCTTCCTCGAGAATGCGCGTTTCGTCGAACCGCGAGCTGAACACCTGGGGCCACAGCATGTGAAAAACGGTATGCTTGGGACGGTGAGGACCATTACTGGGCGGGATGCCCACACGCTGCTGTCGGTTCGTCTTGATAATGGCCGCGAGGTAGTCTTTGGCGAGCACAGCTATCGCAATATCGATTATGGGTATGCGGCGACAATTCACAAGTCGCAGGGCGCGACCGTCGATCGGACTTTCGTTCTGGCAACCGGCGCAATGGATCGGCATCTGACCTATGTTGCAATGACACGTCATCGCGAGCGGGTGGATCTTTATGCGGCGAAAGAGGATTTTGCCCCGCGAAGGGACCGGGAAAAGCAGGCGCGTATTGATCATGCCGCCGGCTTCAGTGGTGAGCTTGTGGCTGTCGGCCAGGCAAAGTTTCGGGACGATACCGATGTCAATCTAACTCCTTATGCTGACGTGAAGATCGAAGGTGCACAAACCCATCGCGTGTGGGGCGTCGGTTTGCTGGCTGCATTGGAGAAGGGCGGTATTCGCATCGGTGATACCGTAAGTCTGCGTAAAGACGGCATCGAGCGAGTAACGGTGAAGGTACCTGCTATCGACACCACGACCGGCGCAACACGCTATGAAGACCGGCTGGTCGAGCGCAATGCTTGGACGGCGCAGCGGCTTGAACGTGCCGGGTCGAGCGGCGAACGTGTGGGCTCGCAAAGCCATAGGCCGGAGTTGTTCGAGCCATTGGTCGAACGCCTCTCGCGCTCGGATGCAAAAACGGTAACGCTCGATTACCAGAACGAAGCTAGCTACCAGCGCCACATCGATGATTTTGCGCGCCGCCGGGGTATTGTCCGCCTTGCCGAAGCTTCAGGTGAAGTCGAGCAGGCTTTAACCAGACAGTGGGCAGGGATTGTCGGCAAGAAGGAAAGATTAGCTGAGCTTTGGAGGCGCGCCAGCGTTGCATTAGGGTTGGCAATCGAAAGGGAACGGCGCATGTCCTACGACGAGGACGGGTTGATGTCACAGTCACAGCCGGCAGCCCGTAAGAACGTGATGGACGTTCCGCGCTATCTCGTGGCGCCGACGATGTCATTCCCTCTGAGCCTGGAGGAGGACGCGCGCCACGCTCAGATGACATCTCGAGAGTGGAAGGAGCGGGAAGCCAGTTTGTGGAGCGTGCTCAGAAAAATCTATCGCGATCCGGATCAAGCCCTCATCATGCTAAATCAAAAAATTCTGGCAAATGATGGAGAGCCGAGACGAGTTATGGAGGCTCTCGCTCGTGTGCCGGATCAGCTGGGGCGACTGCGCGGATCAGAGGAACCGGCCGACGGCGGAATGTCGCGCCACGAATTCGACAAGGCTACGGCTGCTGTTGCAAATTTGATTCCTTTGGCAAGAGCTCATGCTGAAGCGTTCCTGAGAGATGCTGGTGATTTCGAAAGACGCGAGCAGATTCGACGTTCCGCAATGTCCGTGTCCATTCCGACACTCTCCGAAAAGGCGCTTGTTCTGTTATCCGAAATTGACGCGGCGCGTATGAAAGGTGGAAAGGACGCTTATAAATCTGCATTTGCCCTAGCCGCCGAACATCCGGCGATAATGCGGGAGCTCAACCAAGTTGGCGAAGCCCTGACAAAACGCTTCGGTGGGAGCGCTTTCACATCGAAACCCGACATTCTCGCCGAGCGTAGCATGATCGAACGCATGCCCCCGAACTTGACACCAGAAAAACGCCAGGAGCTCGCAAGGCTATTTGAACTCGTAAGGCATTTTGCCGAAGTGCAACAGATTGAGCGGGATAACCCTTCGCGGGTCTTTGCCACCGTAAGCGGCTCCAAAGACAAAATTGTTCCGATGATTCCCGCAGTCGCCGAGTTTAATACGCCCGTTGAAGAGGAGACTCGGCGTCGAGTGTTGACCAAATCCGATTATCAGCGGCAACGTGCGCGATTTGCACAGAATGCAACACGCATCTGGCGTGATCCTGCAAGTGCGGTTGGAACAATCGAAGATTTCATTTTCAAAGGCATATCTCCCAAGCGGATTGCAACCGCCGTTCGCAACGATCCAACTGCATATGGTGCACTCCGGGGTTCGGGCAGAACGCTCGACCGTCTGCTTGCACCCGGTCGTGAGCGGAAGGAGGCGTTGCAAGCAATTGCCGACGTCGATATCCGCATCAAAGAGCTTGCGTCTTCTTATGCTGAGGCATTCGACCGAGAGAGCCAAGCCATTGCAGAAGAGCGTCGGCGAATGGCTATCGCCATCCCGGGATTGTCGCGATCCGTACGCGACGAGCTCGCACGGTTGAGCAACATCGCAACGTTGGACAATCAAGCTTTCGATGCTGCAGTGAACGCGTTGGACCCACAAGTTCGTGCGGAATTTGCCGCAATCAGTAAAGCGCTCGATGCCCGTTTTGGGCGAAACGCGATTGAGCATGGCGATAAGAGTGCCGCCAACTTCTTATCCCCCACACAGCGCCAAGAATTCGAAATTATGCGCGAGTCTCTAAGGGTGTTGCAGCGGGCGGTTAGGATCGGCAGTCAGAAGATTGTCGAAGAGCGTAATACACGTTCGATCAATGGAACACATGAGATCGGGAACTAGGGGTCGAGAATTGTGGCGGCAGAAACGACGATCTTACTTTTCGTCAAATGAGTGCACCAGTGCGACTGAGATGCGACTCATCATTCTGGCCCCGGCGTCCGGTGCTACGCCTCAAGGTGGGTTGCGCCTTCGGACCAGTACCCGCTTCTGTGTGCCGCGCAATATGGGTACCTTCGACTGCAATCAATACCCAAATTGGGCCGGCTTCGAGAGCCGCCGGCCCCGCGCAGACAGACACCGAGGAGGGGATAAGGCGGTGGTGAGGTGTAGCGGGGTCGGTCGAAAATTCCAGCGTCAGCCGTGAGCGCGACGAACAGCCCACCTTTTCTTTTGTGATTGGGGCCGTGAGATAAGCTCCTTCATCGATAGGAGCGGAACGGAATGGTTGGAGATCGCGCTGATGCCATGYTTGAAGTCATGGATGAAGGCATGCATGAAGCCAGGCATGAGGGAAAGTATCGTCGGATCGAGGTGATCACCGGTCGGCGGCAGCGGCGGAATTGGACTGACGAGGAGAAGGCGCGGATCCTTGCGGAAAGCGCGGAACCTGACGTGAACATCTCGGCCGTTGCCCGGCGCTGGGGCGTCAATCGCGGCTTGCTGAACGTCTGGCGTCGGGAAGCCGGGCTGACCTCTCAACGAACCGCAAAGACCTGCACGAAGCAGGCGATGTTCGTGCCGGTGACGATGGTTGGCGATCGAACGTCTCCCGAGAGCTCGCCGTCAGATGTCGCCCACTTCGCCGCAGGTCGAATTGAGATCGAGATTGCTGGCGCGCGCATGACAGTTATCGGCTCGGTAGCACCTGAACTGGCACAAGCGATGGTGGCGGTTTTGCGAGGTCGCCGGTGATCGGAGTTTCGCCGAGTGGCGTGAAGATCATGGTGGCGACGCAGCCTGTCGACTTCCGGCGCGGCATGAATGGCTTGGTGGCTTTGGTGGCGTCAGCGCTTGCGGCCGATCCCTATTGCGGGGACGTGTTCGTGTTCCGCGCCAAGCGTCTCGATCGACTTCGCTGCATTATGGCTCTGGCATGATCCTAGCGACGAAGTGGTTGGAAAGCGGAAAGTTCGTTTGGCCGCCGATCCGCGATGGCGCGATGCAGATGAGTGCCCAGGAGTTCTCGCTTCTACTGGCCGGCATTGACTGGACGCGCGTCAAACGAAACGCGGTGAGGAGGCCCTCAAAAGCAGGCTGATCCTATTGGTTTCGCTTGAAGATTCAGGCTCATATGATAGGGTCAGTCATGCCGCTTCGACCCGATCCCTTGCCCCAGGATGCTGCGCAATTGACCCGGATCATTCTCTCGCTTGACGAAGAGAATGCCGATCTCAAAGCGCGTGTTGCCTTGCTGGAGGGCCAACTCTTCGGCACGAATCGGAGAAGATGACGGTGCTCGATCCGGCGCAGGCAATGCTCGATCTTGGCGATCTAAGCGACATTCCCGTTGCTGCCAATGACGATGTCGCGCCGGTCGATGACGACAAAACGCAGGCACGGAGATCGCCAGCTCGCAATATCGGCCGTCAACTACACCACTCCCATGGACACGATCCGCGCCTTTCAGTGATTTTCAGTGAACTCACACTCGGCCGGCCCCCCGCGGATCCATTGAGATTTGGAATGGGAGAATTTGAAGAGCCGCGTCTCGAGTACCGTTCTGATGCCAAGAAAGGTGAGGATATTTTCTGCAGCGACCAAGCAGACCAATCCGGTATCTGCCACCCCGACAACGGCATAGCCGTCTTCAAACTCAAGGATTCGCGCCCGGTCTCTCACGGGCACTGAATGACACAGACCCGTGATCGGCCGGCAAATTTGCTCCAGCAATGTATTGGCATCGGATAGTGGAATATCGATTTCCGTAACATACTCGTACATCTTGAAGCCGCCTTTGATTTGCGGGTGTAGCTCGGCCTTGCGCTGATGAATTCGGACTTAGTGCACCTCTCACGGTGTAATTCGCGAGGGCTTTCTAATCCGAAGCATTGATCGTCAGTTTGATTCCTGTTCCGCGCGCGCTTCGGTGATGGCTCGTGCCAATCCCTCTATTTCCTCCATGGTGTGGCTAGCTGTGACGCAGATGCGCAGGCCAGCCTTGCCCTTTGCAATGGTCGGGAAAAAGATGACGGAGGTGAAAAAGCCTTTATCAAGAATACGGCGAGCGGCACGGATGGCTGAATTTTCGTCTCCGAATTCTATGGTGCGAATTGGCAGCTTTGAGCCAGCCTGTTCGCTTGCCACCTTTCGATCGAACGCAGTAATCCTCCGTCCGAGCGCGTCTTGACGGAACTTGAGTTCTTCGGTGCGATGAAGCGCGTGTGATCCATGGCAGCGCCAATTGCTGCAAGATTCAGCGACGCGGAAAAGGCATAGGCAACGGAAAAACGGCGAAACAATTGTTCCTGCCGTGATGTACCAAGCATCAGCAAACCGCCCGAAGCACCAAAGCCCTTGCCGAGCGATGCAGCAATGATCGTGCGCTCGCCAAGATTCGGACCTAATTGCGATCTCGCGAATCCTTCGCCTGATGTGCCGAAAAGGGAAATACCGTGAGCGTCATCAATGTAGAGAAACAATCCATAGCGGTCTTGCAGAGTCAGGAGATCTGCAATCAGCGCGCTGCCACCCATGGAATACACACCATCACAGACATAAACGACCCGATCGTTGCGCCGGCAGATGTCCTCAAGTGTGTTGAGATCGTTATGAGCGATTGTTTCCACTTGCGTTTCGCAGGCTGCGACGGGCTTATGGAAGGCGAGTGTTGCGTGAGCCAAACGATCAAAGACGATTGTTGGTCGCTTATTCTCAGTCAGATGCCCCGATGCTAACAGTGGCAAGGCTCCCATATTGGCCGCCAATACCGTGGTGTAGGTGATGACCCGCGCTGCGAATAAGTCGGATAGAGCTTCTTCCAATTGGCCGAGGAAGCCGAAATTCAATCTCGTCCTGGCACAGGACCAATGCAGCGCCTTATGTTGTCTCACCGCCTCTACGGCGCCTTCGAGAATACGCGGATGATTGTCTAGGCCGAGGTAGGAGCAGCGAACGAAGTCTACAACCTTGCGGTCGTGGGAGACCGTGGGCAAGAAAACGGATCGATCCTTTGATGGCTTGACATAGAGGGCCATGAGGCCCTCTTGTTCAGCGGCTGCCAAATTTCGTTCGGCGAAATCGATAACGCTAAGAGTATTGCGGTAAGACCGCGGCACGGCTGCAGCCGTGGGCGATTGATGTTCATCGCTCATTGGAAAGATCCGAATTGTTTGCGGTGGGACCAACGACGCGATCAGTGAATGGATACTTTCGCGGCGTTCGCATCTTAACTGAGACGCGACGTGATTTTATTGCCGTGGAATGGTCCGGGGAACAACGATGATTGCGAGAATATTGTCGGAAGATACTGAGAAGCCAATGACACGAAAGTCGAAGGTTTTATGAATGCGCTGCATGCAGGCTCTATTTGTGACCGGATGATTGCGACGGATCTTTCTGCCTTCAACTTATCTTATCAGAGTCTTCAAGTGCGTAGCCAGCGCCACGCACCGTGCGGACAATGTCGCGACCTATGATGCTCTTGAGTACTCGACGTAGACGTCCGACATGAACATCGACGGTTCGCGGCTCGACGAACAACCCTGCTGGCCAAGCCGCTTTTATTAGGTCGTCCCGGCTGAACACATATTCTGGTCTTTGCATGAACTGTTGAAGAAGACGAAACTCGATCGGACTGAGCCGCACATCATGACCTTTGTAATCAACTCTTCGAGCATCAAGCTCCATAGTGATTTCCGCGTAGATCAAGATGTTACGTGAATGTTTCTCAACGCCTAGTCGCGAAATCTTTTCCGGCAATAAGCTTCCCAGGTACGACAAAAAACGCTCTGGATTGAATGGGCGCATGAAAATCTCATTCACGCCTGTTTTAAGCGCCTCGAGGTAGAGTTCCTGATTGCCGGCTCCTACGAATACAGCGATGGGCAAAGCCTTATGGCTTGAAGCTGCCCTGACTTCCGTCACGAAATCTCGGATGGGGAGAGCATCGATGTCACAGTCGATTATCACGGCCACCAGGCCATCTAAGCTCATCCTGGCCAGCGTTTCTTCCGTCCCCTCGGCCAAGATGGAATCGAAACCTTCCCCATTCAGGATATATGCAAGGAGAAGATATAGCTCATAGTCTAATGAGCAAATGAGGACGAGCGGTTTCATCGATAGCGGCCTTTCGAAAGATGAGGCGATCCGCCAAGCAAGGCTCGGCAACGCTCAGCACTCGTTGATGCAACAAAAGTGATCTTCGCTGGTCGCGCAAGCGCCGAATTTCGCGTTAGCGTAGCGTAATTTTTCTGTCACAATTCGATATTGCGTGTAAATAGGGAAAATGCTAGTTTTTCGATTGAACAATTGTTGCAACAAAATAGGAGAGCAATTCAGCTTCTGAAAGTCAGGGCATTAAACAGGAGAGAGGTAGTTCAACGATCCAGCTGGATCGGCCAAAACTATAGGAAACGGCCAGGGATCACACGACACAAGCAATATTCGCAGTCGTGACTCACTCGTGAGAACAACGTCCGGCCAACTAATCGACCCGTGTCGGACACTCGCGGGAGAATTTCCTATGGCTGTTTCCGGTTCTTCTAAAGATTGCCAATTGTCTTTCCCAGATGCCAATATCTCTACTTTGTTCGAATCAGAGCCTGGAGCCGCAGCATCAGCGGCGCTGGCAGTTTATGGTGCTGATGCCGCTCTTGCCGTAGCTTGGTGCGCACTATGCGCCAAGATGGACGGGCGCGTCATGGACGGCCACTTCTGGTTCGAGGTTTTTAATCTATTACGTCGCGGCGGAGCTTTGTCGGTTGGCGGACCGATAAACAACGCCAAGCGACCGACTGGAAGGCGCTTGCTTTGACTACGCTGCAAAAAAAGACTGCGAAAGCGTGATATAGGCGTTTTGCTCCTCAGAGCCGTGATCGCCTCCGGTACCTATCGAACTAAATCTGAGATTTGGCTCTTTGACCGGGATCTCGACGTTGTGAAACTATGCGTCAATAGCTGCGTTGACGCGATAGTCGGTGCTAAGGGCCGACGATGTTGCTAACAGGAACGACGCCCGTCCGGCCGATATCAATGGCCGCAACTAGCGATGTGCCAGGTACGCTGCATTCGTAGGAAGCATCATCGCAGTTCGACGCCAACGTTCGCGCAAAGGTATAGCACGCGTTTGGAATGCGTCCCTTTTTGGCATCAACTGTCGCACGAGTGAGTATTTTATGATATAGGCTGGCGCACAGCCGCTGCTCAAGGCGCCCGCCGCAACGATTCCCCGAACCGCAGATCGAAGCCCTAATTGAACCTTGGAGGGACTGGAGAATGGCCAAAGGCATACGAATACTCGCCCCTGTTGGCTATCCCTGGGAGTTTACCGGTCCACGGATAAGACATTACGAAACAATGCGACGGAAATTTATCCCGTTTGATAGGCTTGGACGCGGATGGGACGGTTTTACTGTTTTCAACCCAATCGATGTTGTCCGGTGTGATCTTATTCACGCGTTTAATAGAATCCCTCTGAATGGCACGCCATTCATTATCGGCTTTGAATCACACCTGCCCCGAACATTCTCGCCCGACGCAAATTACTACAGGTCCTATTTATATAAGAAGCTCCTTTCCGAAAAATGCAGGCGTATCGTTGCCATCTCAAATTTTGCCAAGCAGAATTTCGTTGCGGGATTGCATGCAGATGGACTGTCGGAACAGGAACGTGAAGTCCTTATCTCGAAGACGACAATCCGCTATCCCAATATAATCATCGACAGCGTGACGCCTCCTCAGTTTCAGGGAAGTTTGGAGATTTTCGAGCTGACTTTCGTCGGAAACCACTTCGGAAGGAAAGGAGGGTGTGTGGCCGCGAGAATTGCGGAGCTTGCGCAGGAAAGGAAACTTCCTCTGCGGGTAAACATAGTATCAAAGCTTCAAATGGGAGGATCCATATGGACTGATCCGGTCGATGGTAAGGTCCTGGAGCGATACGTAAAGATGCTGACCCTGCCAAATGTCAGCTACTTCCAGACATTGCCAAACCGCGATGTCCTGGCCCTCTTTGACCGGAGCCACTTCTCTCTTCTAACGACTTTTTCGGACACCTTTGGCTTCAGCGTAATCGAATCCATGTCGAGAGGAACGCCAGCCCTTTGTACTGCCCAAGGCGCATTGCCGGAATTTGTCGCCGACGGGGTCAACGGCCTCATGATCGCCCCGGCTCTGACACCTGGATTATCACACTGGGGCCCAGAAACTGATGAGAGAAAAACCCCAAAGTTCGAAAAACTGTATCAGGATGAAATAGAGCGCATGGCGATCGAGAGCGTTCGAAAAATTGAAGCAATCCTCAATGACCATCAAAGCTATATGGCGATGCGCCCTGCCGCCGTGAACACGTGCAAACGATTGTTCGATGCGAGAGACGCTGCAGAATTCTGGAACGACACCTATCAAACTGCGCTGGCCGGCCGTTCAGGGAAATATCCAACGTTAGTGCCAGCGGGCGTGGAAAAGCGGTAAAGGTTGGAGTCTCTCTCACATTCCCGCGCGCCTTGCGGTCCGCAATCTACGAACTGGTGCGGCCGCGCGTTGGCGCAGGGTGCGCTCGCATGGGCTCACGCTCTCGCAGATATTATTCTCGGCCTTCGCACGGTCATATGGGTGGACGAAAATGCCAGCGCTCTTTCGTAAACAAATCAAGCGGTGAAAGGCAAGTTTTTGCGCAGCTTCCAAACTGGCTCGACCGAGACGCCTCAAATACCTAAGCAGAGATACTTTACTTCAACGTAGTCATCGATCCCATACTTCGAGCCCTCGCGACCTTGACCGGATTGTTTAATGCCACCGAATGGTGCCACTTCGGTTGAGATTAAGCCGGTGTTGATGCCAACCATCCCATACTCGAGAGCTTCTGCGACCCGGAAGATCTTGGAGACGTCCTTGGAATAGAAATACGAGGCAAGGCCGAATTCTGTGTTGTTTGCCATCTGCACGACATCTTCTTCGGTTTCGAACTTGAAGATCGGTGCGACCGGCCCAAAGGTTTCCTCTCGGGCAACTTTCATTTCCGATGTGACGCCGGTGAGGACTGTCGGTTGGAAGAACAGGCCACCCCTGGCGTCTGGCTTTCCACCAATTTGGATATTCGCTCCCTTGTCAAGCGCGTCAGCGATGTGTTCCTCCACCTTTGCAACGGCCTTCTCGGTGATGAGCGGCCCGGCGCCGACCCCGGGTTCGAAGCCATCACCGACTTTGATCGCGCCGACCTTTTCCGCAAGCTTCTGAGCGAAAACGTCATAAATTCCAGACTGAACGTAAAGGCGGTTTGCGCAAACACACGTCTGCCCATTGTTGCGGTATTTGGAAATCATTGCGCCTTCCACGGCCGCATTGACGTCAGCGTCATCAAACACGATGAAGGGTGCGTTTCCGCCAAGTTCAAGGCCGAGCTTCATGATCTTGGTGGCTCCCTGCCTCATAAGAATTTTGCCGACGCCTGTTGAGCCGGTAAAGGTCAGCTTCCGCACCTTTTCATTTTCGGTGAATTCCTTACCAATAGAAGCCGAATCTCGTGACGTGATTACGTTGAAGATGCCAGCTGGAATTCCGGCACGTTCGGCAAGAAGAGCAAGTGAGAGTGCAGAGAGCGGAGTTTCGGCCGCGGGTTTCGAAACCATCGCGCAACCTGCCGCGACCGCGGGAGCAAACTTGCGGGCGAGCATGGCGTTCGGGAAGTTCCAGGGGGTAATTGCAGCGACGACACCTATCGGTTGCTTCAGCACGATAATGCGCTTGTCGGCCTCGTGGCCTGGAATCGTATCGCCGTAAACACGTTTTGCCTCCTCGCCAAACCATTCAACGTAGGATGCCCCATAGAGAATCTCGCCCTTTGCTTCGGCGAGCGGTTTTCCCATTTCCATTGTCAGGATGACCGCAAGATCGTCTGCGTTTGCGACCATTAGATCGTAAAGCCTTCGCAGAGCCGCCGCGCGGTCCTTACCGGTTTTCTTCGCCCAGACTTTTTGGGCGTGATAGGCTGCATCGATTGCGCGTGCTGCGTCGTCGCGAGAGAGGTCTGGGAGTGTCGCGACAAGATCGCCGGTCGAAGGATTGAGTACATCAAACGTCTGGCCATCTTCACTGTTCGATACCCAGTCTCCAGCTATAAGGGCTTTGTCGATCACCAGCGATGGGTCAGAAAGCTTCGATAGAAGTGAATCTGCGATGGTCATGTTTTAATCTCCTTCGCATTCGCGCAGCTTCCTTTCAAGAACGAACACGTCCTCTGCGAAGAAGTCGTCCTGGGTACTGATGGCGCCAGGAGGCGAATGATGTTGCTATAGATGCCGCATTTCAGGAGGATCAATCATGTGGAGCGCGCGCTAAACGTCCCTGTCATTGCGCGCACGTTCTACGGATCAACCTTCCGCCGATCTTTATCGGGGTGCATCTGCGTGAGTGTTCGGTAGGACAATGCTGAATATAATCCCCTTGGAATTTAAGCGGCCTTAGTTAGCAGCTTCGTTTCCGGCGACATTGAATGTCCTGCTTACTGTATCCAGTTATTCCACTGTTCCAGCAATTCGGCGGCATGATCGTTGATCCATTTGGCATCAGGCACGACGATGTTGTCGCGCACGTCTTGGGCACTCGGCATCTGATCGCGAACAGCTTGAGGCATCAGCGCGATCGCCGCGCTACTCGGCGGTGTACACAACAACGCTTCACAGACCTTGGCCTGAATATCCGGCGAGTCCAACCAGAAGGCGATGAGCTTGAGCGCGTTGTCGCGATTAGGCGCACCTTTCACCACAGTGAGGCGATCGCCCACGAGAAATGCTGCCTTGTTCGACCAGGCGATCGAACGCCCTTCAGACTTAAGCGCGCTTGCTCTCGTTAGCCAAATTTGCCCAACGCTGTATTCTTTCTCGCGAAAGCCTTGAACGCTTTGATCCCCTGTCTTCCACCAGAGCGAAATTGATGGCCGTAATTCGTCAAGTTTTTTTAGCGCGCGGTCCACGTCAAGCGGGAATAGGTTTTCGCGTTTTACACCATCAGCCAGAAGTGCGGCGGCCATGACACGCCATGGATCATCGAAGTTCGGGAACGAACGCCCACCCGGAAATTTAGTTGTATTCCACATGTCAGCCCAGGTCGCCGGTTGACTGCCCACGAACGCCTTGGGATCGTACGCCATCAAGGTGGCCGTGGAAAAAAGCCGGACGCCCGCTGGAATACAGGCGTCGGGGACTAGATCCTGCCTATCTTTGAACTGCACACAAAAACTGTCGAGCTGTTCGGCTATGGCGAGATGGTCCTGCGAGCTGACCTGGATTTCTCCATCGGGATAGAGGTCCCACGTCACATTGCCCGTCTTGACCATCGCCGCCGCCTTAGCGCGCATCTCGGCGTTGGTCGCCGCGACTGATACGACCTGAACACCGGTTTTGACCGTAAACGGATCGAACCACCATTTCCTCAGTGCCGCATCGTACGCACCGCCAGTGGTCGCGATCACGACTCTGTCGGTGGCAAGCGCTGGTCGCGACGTAGCGCCCCCCATGAAAGCGGCCGCGCAAAGCATAGCAATGCTGCTCAGCCGGATGACTGAATCTGTCAACATTAGATTTCCCCTTTATTTGATAGCCCGCTTGCGGCGGACGTTCGGCCGCTATTGTTGCGCCCGGCGGCCGTTCAGGAGGTGGACTGTCCCCATCAGAAGCAGCGAAACGGCGACAACGATGGCCGAGACCGCGGCGATGACGGGTGTCAGGTTAAAGTCTATATCTTCGAACATTTTCCGGCTGATCGTCTTTCCGTCAGTTTCGGAGATAAAGAAAGCGACGGTTGCTTCGTCGAATGACGTCAGGAAGGCGAAGACGGCCGCGGTCGCAACTGCCGGGGCGAGATTAGGCAGCGTTATCGCGAAAAACGCCCGGATTCGACTTGCCCCGCAGCTTAGAGCCGCCAATTCGAGAAGAGGATCAATTCGTTCAAGTGCTGCGGAGACGATAATCACGACGAACGGGACCGCCAATACCGAGTGTGCAAGGACGAAGCCAGGCAACTTGCCGGTTAAATGTAGCGGAGAGAAGACGAGAAAAAGCGCAATACCGAATACGATCTGTGGCACAATCATTGGCCCGAGGCAGAGCGCCTGCAGCAACGCTTTGCCCGGCAGCTTACCGCGGACGAGGGCGACTGCAGCCATGGTGCCTACGATAGTTGCGACCACCGTTGTCGCTGCGGCGATTTCAAGGCTGAAAACAGTCGCATTTCGCCAGTCGGAATCAGATAGATAAGCCTGAAACCATCGTAGCGTCAGTCCCTGTGGCGGGAAGGCAATGTAGGAGGCATTGTTCAGCGCCAGAGGCAAAATCAATAGCGTCGGCAACACAAGAAACAACAGCACTATTGCGATTATCAGGTCGGCGGAGCGTTTCACCATCCACGGCAAAAGGGTGCTAGGACAACTGTCGCCGGACGAATGCGAAACAAATTCTCGGGTCAAGTTTGAGAACTTAGTGGACACTGTTTAAACCTTTGCTGAAAGAGAGCGCGCGTCGAAAAGCCGTGACCAGCAGCAATGTTGCCGCCAAAAGGATCGCCGATAAAGCCGCGGCGAACGGCCAATCCAGCAAGACGATTGTCTGTTGACCGATCAAGGTCGCCATCATGAGCGCGCCCGGTCCTCCGACCAATGCTGGCGTGATGTAGAAGCCGATAGCAAGAATGAAGCAGATAACGCAGCCGGCAAAGACGCCCGGCAGACTGAGCGGAAAGGTCACCCGCCAAAAGGCGACAATCTGGCCCGCACCCAGGTTGCGCGCGGCCTGCTCATAAGCGTCGGGGACGGAGCGCAGTGCCGAATGGATGGGCAACACCATGAACGGCATCAGCACATGTGTCATAGCGACGATGACAGCTCCCTCGGTATAGAGCATCTTCACTGGCGCGGATATGAGACCCATGTCAAAAAGAAGGTTATTAACGATGCCGTTGCGCCCTAGCAATACGATCCATGCATAGGAGCGGACGAGCACTGAGGTCCAAAGGGGGATAAATAGGCAGGCCATAGCGACCTTCGCACGTCGGCCGCGCATGCGCGCGATCGCGTACGCAGTCGGGTACCCAATAGCAAAACAAGCAATGGTTACTATCGTCGCGATACTGAGTGTTCTGAGAAGCACCTGCACGTAGAGAGGGTTCTCGAAGGCGCGCTGATAAGGTTCGAATGTGGTTGCGGCGGAAAGGCTAATTTCGATTAGCCGCCAGACGGGGTAGATGAAACCCACTGCCAGAAGGATGAGCAGCGGCAGGATTAATAGGATCGCCAGCAGTGGAGAATAGTGGCGGGATGTCCCGGTTAGAAGCCAGCGAAAAGAAGACGCTGCTGATTGGTTTTGAATGGGGAAGGTCACCGACTAGGCCTCCGTTTTTGCAAACAGGCGCAAGGCGTTTGATTCTGCAATGGCATCGACTAGGTCGCCCCGGCGCAGACTTGCGGCCGCATGCCCAACGGGCATTTGGATCTGGAGCAGGCGGTCATTGCCGGTCTGAGTTCGCACAAAAAAGAAAAAAAACGAGCCGGCGAACACGGCTGCGTCAACGGTGCCCGTCAATATCGCGCCGCGGTCACGGCCATGTGGCGCAAGTGACAGTCGTTCCGGGCGCACCGCCACGCTGATTGCCTGCCCGAGCGAAAAGGGGCTGACCTCCTCATCGGCTGGTGCGGCAGAAACAAGATTGCCACCTCGCAACCGCACCATATGATTTCCATTCTCTAGTCCCAGGTATTCGGCTTCGAGAAAATTCATGCGCCCGATGAAATCTCCGACAAAGGCGGAGACGGGAGAGCGATAAAGTTCGAGCGGTGAACCGACCTGGGCTAGCCGCCCATTCGCTACCACCGCCACGCGGTCGGACATGGTCATGGCCTCCTCCTGGTCGTGCGTCACATAAACGACCGTCGCTCCGAGGCGCTGCTGGAGGCTTTTGATCTCCAATTGCAGCGTCTCGCGTAGCTTTTTGTCGAGCGCTCCGAGCGGTTCGTCCATTAACAGGACGGGGGGTTCGAAGATGATGGCGCGGGCAACCGCAACGCGTTGTTGCTGGCCGCCGGATAGCTGGTGCGGATATCGGTCAGCGTAGCCGCCGAGATGCACCTGCGCCAACGCCGCTTCCACCTTGGGGCGGATCAGATTTTCGCTCATATGTCGCATGCGTAGCGGGAAGGCGATGTTCGCAGCCACCGTGAGATGGGGAAAGAGCGCATAGCGCTGGAAGACCATTCCGATATTGCGTTTGTTCGGCGCCATGTACGTCACATCTTGAGGGCCAATCATGATCTGGCCGCTGCTGGGGTTTTCGAAGCCCGCAATCATGGTTAGAAGCGTCGTTTTGCCTGATCCGGACGGACCGAGGATCGACAGGAATTCGCCGGCCCGGATCACGAGCGAAACACCATCGACGGCGACCGCGTTTTCGTATCGTTTTGTCAGTCCTTTCAATGCAAGTGTTTGACCGATCAAAGTTCCTCTCCCATTGTTTTGGTTTTGAGATATCCCGAATTTCTGGACGACGGCTTTCGCGCACGTCCAATTGCTAATCTGTTGCGGTCCACCTTTCCCAAACTGAACTTTGAGAAAGACGGCGATTTGCAAAGATGCTATGACATTTGATGCGACATAATGTTTGCAATCTTGTCGCATTTTCTTTTTGTTGCAACAAAAATTTTCTTTGTCAAAGGAATTTGGAGGAAATCACTTGAAAAAGCCCACGCAGGACGACGAAATTTATCAGCATCAGCCCACGAGATTGGGCGACATGGCCTACAACAACATGAAAGAGCGCCTTATAAGGGGTGCTTTTTCCCCTGGGGAAAAACTGACAGTGCGCGCCGTGTCGCAAATGCTGAACGTCAGTTCCACGCCGGCCCGCGACGCCATCAATCGTCTGGTGATCGATGGGGCGCTCGTATATTCCGGCCCCAAAACTGTCATCGTGCCACATCTAAGGCTGGTTGACCTTGAGGAGATCACCCAGATGCGCTTGGCGCTCGAGGGTTTGGCTGCGGAGCTCTCCGTTAAGACGGTCACTGATGTCACGATCGCTGAACTGGAGGCAATTCAAACGAAAATCGATGCCGCACTGGATGAGCGGCGCTATTTCGATGCCCTTTGGCACAACAAAGAGTTTCACTTCGGGATCTATCGCCTAACCGCCATGCCTTATCTTCTCCAGGTGATTGAGGCTCTTTGGTTGCGGGTGGGGGCTTCGTTTAATAATCTTTATCCAGAGTTTTCGGAGAGGCGTTACGGCGCCCGCAACCATCGAGTTGCCATCGAAGCGCTTGTCGAAAGAGACGCTCAAGGTGCGCGTGCTGCCATTGAGACGGATATCCGCGACGGCTTTCGCCAGATGAAGAAGGCCGACAACGAGCGCGACCAGAGGAATCTCTGTCGATCCTGAATTTTATGTTGCACTTTCCGGCCGTTCATGTTTTTTTGTTGCAACAAAAATATGAACGGGATGCGAATGCATCGCCGACCGGAGAGGATAAGACATGCTTCATCAGGATTTTCTTTCATTTCGACGGGCAGCACTGCGGTCTCGCTCGCAATATTTCTTCGATCGCGGACGGCTCATATTTCCTGATGGAACCACGCGTGTGACCGTCGAACGCGACCCCATGCCGACCTACATTGCGCGCGGCGAAGGCGCATATCTCATTGACGTCGACGGCAATCGTCTGCTCGACCTCAACAATAACTTTACGACGCTGATCCATGGTCATGGTTATCTGCCCGTCGCCGACGCTGTTGCAGATATTTTGCAGAAAGGGACCTGTTTTTCCAATCCCACCGAGCACGAGCTGGGTCTGGCAGAGTTGCTTGTTCAGCGCATTCCAGCGATCGAACATATTCGTTTCGTCAATAGTGGCACGGAAGCCGTTATGTTTGCGATCAAGGCGGCGCGTGCCTTCACCGGCCGGTCGCGCATTGCACGCACGGAAGGAGCCTATCATGGGGCATACGATTGGGCCGAGGTGAGCCAAAGCGCGGCGCCGGCATCGTGGGGGCCTGAGGAGGCGCCGTCGGCAACGACCGTCTACAGAGGGGCACCAGAAAGTGTTGCCGAGGAAGTTGATGTGATCCGCTTCAACGACATTGAGGGCCTGGAGCGGCGAATGGCAATTTCCGGGAGTGAACTTGCCTGCATTCTGATAGATCCGATGCCGAGCCGGGCGGGGCTGATGGCACCAGATCCGGCCTTTGTCGAGGCAATTTCTACCCTTTCACGACAATATGGCTTTCTCGTCGTTGCGGACGAGGTTCTCAACCTGCGGCAAGGATACCGCGGCGCATCCGCGCGATTTGGGCTCGTGCCCGATCTGGTAGCAGCTGGAAAGATTATCGGCGGCGGTTTTCCTGTCGGCGCTGTGGGAGGCCGCAAGGAGGTAATGGAGGTCTTTGCAGGGGTTGGAACAAGACCGGTACTACCCCAAGGCGGCACATTTTCGGCCAATCCAGTGTCGATGGTAGCGGGGAGAGTCGCCATGGAAGCTCTGACACCGGCAAGTTTTGAACGGCTCGAGGAGATGGGAACACACGTGCGCAATGGTCTTTGCGCAGCGATAGCGCGCTATGAGGCGCCTTTTTCGGTAACCGGGTCAGCTTCGCTTTTCCGCATCCACCCGAAGCGCCACACGCCCCGCGAATATCGGCAGGCGTTCCCAACGCCTGAACAGAACAGTTGGATGACCAATATGACGAGCCATTTTCGCTCGCTCGACATCCTTCTTCCCTTTGGTGCTGCCTCCTGCCTTTCCACTGCAATGACGAATTCCGATCTCGATCTGATCGTTGAAGCCTTCGGCGACTTTCTTGAGACCTATCAATCTGCATTCGAGGAGTTGAAGGCATGACCGTGAAGACCCTAGAAACCGTCGCTCAATTGCTAGCTCGTTCGCTACTGCGCCACGACGTCACTCATATCTTCGCCCAAAGCTTGCCATCAGCGCTCATCCTGGCTGCCGAGGCGGCTGGCATTCGCCAGATCGCCTATCGCCAGGAAAACATGGGTGGCGCGATGGCGGATGGTTATGCGCGGCGTTCCGGTAAAATCGGCGTCGTAGCAGCTCAGAATGGCCCAGCGGCAACTCTCCTCGTGCCGCCAATGGCTGAGGCGCTGAAGGCGAGTATTCCGATCGTCGCGCTCGTGCAGGAAGTCGAGCGTGACCAGATGGATCGAAACGCTTTTCAGGAGCTCGATCACATCGCTCTCTTCCAATCGTGTACGAAATGGGTCCGCAGGGTCATGGTGCCGGAACGGATCGAGGATTATATCGATGCCGCCTTCACTGCCGCCGGCTCCGGTCGGCCGGGGCCCGTGGCATTGCTGTTGCCCGCAGATTTGCTCCGCATAGAGCTTAGTGTCCCGTCGTCGGCGCGATCTCTCAATCTCGGGCATTGGCCACTTGATCGCTCGTGCCCCGATCGTGCGACACTACGAGAGGCGGCAGAGCTGATTTCGCATGCCAGAAATCCCGTGGTAATCGCAGGCGGTGGCGTCCTCGGTAGCAATGCTTGCGAGGAACTGGCTGATTTGCAGGAGACGGCGGCGCTCCCCGTTTTCACCACCAATATGGGCAAGGGTGCCGTTGATGAACACCATGCCTTATCGGCGGGAGTATTGGGATCGCTGATCGGTCCGCGCTCGCTTGGACGCCATACCGCTGGTTTGGTCAATGACGCCGATCTTGTCGTACTCATCGGAACCCGTACAAACCAAAACGGGACGGATAGTTGGCGACAGCTTCCTCCAGACGCACAGATTATCCATATCGATGTTGATCCGCAGGAAATCGGCCGCAACTATCAGGCCTTGCGTCTGGTCGGCGATGCCAGAGAGACGCTCCGCGAGCTTGTTCGTGCGTTGAAGGATTGTGATCTCTCACAGCGCCGGGACCGCCGCGCCGCTGTCGTTGGCCGAATTGCCGAATGCTGGCGGCGGTTCGAAGAGGAGCGGCATCCTCTTGTCCACGCGACGTCTTCACCGATCCGACCCGAGCGTATCATGGTCGAACTGCAGAAGTTATTGACTGCGCAAACCACCATTGTTGCGGACGCGAGCTATTCATCGATGTGGGTGGTCGGTCAGTTGCGCGCCCTTGCTCCGGGAATGCGATTTCTTACGCCTCGTGGACTTGCGGGATTAGGATGGGGGCTGCCTCTGGCATTGGGGGCAAAGGCTGCTCTGCCGAGCCAGCCTGTTGTTGCTTTGGTCGGAGATGGTGGGTTCGCGCATAGCTGGGCGGAAATTGAAACGATGGTGCGGTCCGAATTGCCTGTCATCGTCATTCTTCTCAACAATGGCATTCTAGGCTTTCAACGAGATGCCGAGACTGCGAAGTTCGGTCGCTTCACATCGGCCTGCCATTTCGCGCCCGTCGATCATGTCCAGATCGCACAAGCCTGCGGATGCCCTGCAGTTCGTGTCGAGGATCCGAGCAAGCTGAAAGCTCATTTGCAAGATGGATTGTCGCGGAAGGGACCATTGCTCATCGAGGTCATGACAGACCCTGACGCTCATCCGGCTCTATCCTTGTTTGTCAGTATGGACGAGGCGGCATAATGTCGGATCGATCTCGCGTGGCGGTTGTGACAGGAGGGACGAGCGGCATAGGATTGGCGACCGCGCGAAGACTGCTCGCGGCGGGACATCGTGTCGCCGTTTTCAGCCACGGCAGTGATACTGTTGCAGAGGCATGCACGGCCCTTTCCGAAGAATTCGATCCCGATCGGGTTCTCGGTCGGGTTGTGGATCTAGCGTACCCTGCGGCGCTCACACAATTCTTCGATGAACTCCAATCCATCTGGGGCTTTGCGGAGATCCTTGTTTGCAACGCTGGAATATCGCCGAAAGGCCCGAACGGTCCTATACGGTTTGAGGACGTTGGACTGGATCAATGGAACCACGTGCTGGCGGTGAACTTGACGGGTGCGATGCTGTGCTGTCAGGCAGTAATCGGCGGTATGCGGCAAAGAGGTTTCGGACGTGTCGTTCTCGTTGGGTCGCTTGCTGGCCGAACGCGTCCTCGCGTGGCGGGGCCTGCCTACGTTACAAGCAAGGCGGGCATGGCTGGTCTGGTGCGCACGCTGGTGGGCCAGTTTAGTCCCTTTGGCATCACCATTAATCTAGTGGCGCCCGGCAGAATTCTAACGCCTTTGACAGGCGAGCCCGACACGCCGACAAATCGTGAAGCTGTCGGCCGCATCCCGGCTGGTCGGCTCGGCACGCCAGAGGACGTCGCGGCAGTCATTGCATTTTTGACGTCAATGGATGCTGGATTCGTTAATGGGGCAATCATAGACGTTAATGGCGGTGAATTTTYCCCTCCATAGCTTCCAGCCGTTGGCGTGTTCAGCCACGCGGACTCCGAAAGGGCGAGCGACATGAATCCGGCAGGCTGTAAGAGGGTCGTCATTTGGACTGAGGATGCAGAGCTGTTTCTGCCCTTCAGCTATATCCTGAAGATGGAAGGATTTGCGCCATCTCTCGCGTGTAGCGCCAGCGACGTTTTGAACTCATGTGCTAACGATGCGGTCCAAGCCATCCTCCTCGATTGCACTCCTGAAACTCAAGATGCGGTTTCCCTTTGTATCGAAGTTAAGCAGTCTGCGCTCCGACACGTGCGTTTGATTGCGCTGCTTCGAGACGGAGCGCAGCCGATCCACCTTGCTTTATTACGAGCCGGTGTTGATGATTGTCTCGCCCGGCCACTTTCACCAGAAAAATTGCTGATGTCGCTCAGACAGACAGCCTCAGGAGCGCCAGGAACCTCAGTGGAAATGCTGGCAGCAGAAGCGTGCAGCGGGTTCGAAATCGATGCGCAGGGTCGCCGCGTCCGCTGCAATGGCCAGAATGTCGTTCTATCACCGGTCGAGATGAAGATCCTATCTTGCCTGGTCGACAACGCTGGGCAACTTTGCAGCCGCTCAGAATTGATTGCATCGGCCTGGCCGGCTTTCTTGCCTGTTACGCCGCGCACGGTAGACGTTCATATCGGCCGCTTGCGCAAAGCGCTGAAGCGGCTGCCCGGATGCGAGGCTGGCATCAGAACGGTGCACAAGTCGGGCTACGTATTCGATCCGCCGCCTTTGGCACGGACACAATTGTGAGCCCATGCTTCCGATCAGAACCGATGTAAAAATCTGCAGTTAAATGGCGATATCGTCGGGGCATTCGGCCTGAGGACCTTCCGGCCGGAGGAGCTCGACCGCAACCAGCAGCTCACCTCCTGCCCATAGCCGTCGGAGGATCAAACTGATTTCTTTGATGCGATTTGGCTCGATCTTGCGAAAATTCTTCAGAAGGCTTTATTTTATCTGAAAGCTCCGCAACTTTTCAAAAATCTCGTCAGAAATTGCGAACTGACGCGCCTTGCCGCGTCCCATCGAATTCTTCACGAATGTCTCGGTGAGCATGCCTCGCGCAATCAATGGCTCGATGACCTCGGAGACGCCCATGCGTGTGAGTTTTGTAATTTCAACGAGATTCGAGATAGTTAGCGGCTGATGCCCCTGATGCATGATGTAGAGGACACTCATCATGCCGACCTGCTTCAGTCTTGATTGCGGCGTCTCGTCTTCCCTTGGGTTGCCCATGATCTCCTGCAGGATGAAGGCTGCGAACGAAATGCTGTGCAATTGTGTGTTGAGCGTACTTGTCATTGGTTTAAGTACATTATATACGTCAGTATAAATGACGCAGGAATTGTTGTCCTTACCCGCAAAGATCGTGTGATGCGTTCACGTTGAAGGGTCATGCTCATGAAAAGCCTTATGGTTGGAATGGTCTTCGCCGTTGCCGGCAGCAGCTTTATATACAGCATTTCAGAGAGTGATGCTCGCGCTGACGATTGGGGATGTCAGGTTATCCTCTGCCTTTCAAATCCAGGTGGGCCGACGCAATATGCCGAGTGCCGCCCACCCATCAGCAGGCTCTGGCAAGAGCTGGCGAAAGGACGTTCGTTTCCGACCTGCAGCGGCGTCGGCTTTCGTGCCTCTCAGCCTCGATACGAGCCCTTCTTTTGCAATGACGGCTATAAGCTTACCACTGGTTTTGGTGGCCGCGGTGAGGAGGCAACCTGTGTCGCCGCGCTCCTTCAAAAAGTCGACGAACACTTCTGCAGCTTCGGTAAGAGCAGTGCGTCAAACAATAACGGGTTGGTAATTTCGGCTCGATGGCAGCGCGACGGAAGGCATGCCCAATGTGTGGGCTATCCGACATTGAAACCACTTCGGCGCACGCAGCCGCATTATATCGACGTGATCATCGATGGTGTCGGTAGCCAACGCGTGTGGTACTGACCCATGGTCGTATCCTTCATCGATCTTGCTGAAACTTGCGCGCCAGCGGTGGCCGTCGAAACGCTCGCAGCCGTCGTCAGCCTAGAAAGCAATTTCCAGCCGTTTGCCATTCGCCTCGATAGAGATCTGCCCGTTAGCAAGCAGCCGCATAGCAAGGCGCAGGCCATCCAGGACGCGACAACACTGATAGCCGAGCACCACAAAATCCAGCTGGGGCTTGGTGGAATTGGAATTGAGGAGTTGCGGAAGCGTGACCTTACTATTTCCGACGCCTTTGACCCCTGCCTCAATCTCAAGGCGACGGCCACACTGCTCGACGGTTATTATCGTTTGGCTATTTACGCAGGTGCTGCTCCCGAGCAAGCGCAGCGGGTCATGCTGCAATCCTACTACGGGCGGTCCGATCCTTCTATTGGAGCGATGGTTCAATATGACGAGCAGGTGCAGCGCGAGGCAAAACGGCTATTGCCCAAATTGGCTTTGCTGACGATCGCAGCGGGGTCTGACAGGCAGGAGGGAGCCGAGGCCAAGGCGTTCGCACGATCTTCCGACGACCAAGCCGACGTATCGCCGCCGCCGCAAATAAGGATTCCTTCCTGGGATGTGTTTAATGCGGCGCGTCACTCGTCCGCTCTCGTCTTCCAAATCGAACAACCGGAGCAGCCAGAATGATATCGAAGTCCTACACGCGTGCATTCGCAGTCACTGCCTTGATGACCATCGTCTTTTCGGCAGCTGCGATTGAGCCAGCCTTCGCTCAGAGCGCCGGCGGCATCGAGACGGTCCTGCAGAATATCGTGAATATGCTTACGGGCAATGTGATGAAGCTAGTGGCGACGATTGCGATCATCATCGTCGGGATTGCCTGGATGTTCGGCTACTTAGATTTGCGCAAGGCGGCCTATTGCGTACTCGGCATCGGTATCGCTTATGGCGCTCCGCAAATTGTCAGCACTCTTGCGGGAGGCTGACGACAATGAGCCGCATACCTGCATTTGAAGAAGATGTGCTGTTTCTCGCTTGTACGCGCCCGGCAATGATAGCAGGGGTTACCATGGAAGCGATGGGCATCAATGTCATTGTGACGACCATCCTTTATGTTCTCGCCAGCTCGATCGCCTATGTATTGGTCGGCGTGGCCTTTCACTTCATCTTTCGGGCACTCGTCAAGCACGACCACAATATGTTTCGCACTCTGATTGCTTGGGTCGAGACGCGCGGTCGTTCGCGCAACATTAGACATTGGAATGGCGCTTCGATAACGCCGCTCCGGCTCGTGCGGCGCTACGATGAAAGGGACTTCGGTCATGACTGACATGTCCCGCCTTAAATTCCGAGAACTCGAGCCGGAAACGTTTATCCCCTATGTCCGATATCTAGACGGGACGGCCATAGCACTCGATTCCCGGGCATTGATGGTGATGATTGCTTTGGAGGGAGTGTCATTCGAGACGGCCGATACAATCGACTTAAATAGCCTGCAGCGCGATCTCAACACGCTGTACCGCAATATTGCCGACGAACGTCTGGCAATCTGGACCCACATTCTGCGCCGACGCGACAACACTTATCCCGACGGCGAATTCGTCAACACCTTCTCGGCAACGGTGAATGGCAAATATCGCCAACGCATGGTCGGCGAAGATCTATTCCGCAACGATCTCTATCTCACCCTTATTTGGCATCCCGGCCGCGATCCGGCCGAACAGCTCGTAAATCTCCTAACGCGGCTGCGCAAAGCTAGACGTATGGCGAGTGAACTCGATGGAGACAGTCTGAAGCATCTGCATGAAAAGGTGACTGATGTCACCGCGGGACTGCAACGTTTCGCTCCGCGTGTGCTGTCACTCTACAACCGGGACGGCATCATTTTTTCCGAACTGAGCGAAGTGTTGCACCAGTTGATCGGCGGCCGCCGTGAACCGGTGCCGCTGACGGACGGCAAGATCTCCTCGGCAATCTATTCCGATCGCCTCATCTTCGGGCGCGAGACTGTTGAGATCCGCCACGAGGGATCAAGCCGTTATGCCGGCATGTTCGGTTTCAAGGAGTATCCGGCGAGGACTCGCTGCGGCATGCTGGATGGCATTCTGACGGCACCATTCGAGCTGATCCTGACGCAATCCTTCGGGTTCATGTCCAAAACCGATGCGCGCACAGTCATGGGGCGCAAGCAGAACCAAATGGTCAGTTCCGGTGATAAAGCGGTCTCCCAAATCGAGGAGCTCGATGCCGCCATGGACGAGTTAGAGTCGAACCAATTCGTCCTCGGTGAGCACCATATGTCGCTTTGTGTGTTCGCATCCTCGGTAAAGGAGCTGACGGGCAACCTCGCCAAGGCGCGCTCGCATCTGACCACCGGCGGAGCGGTCGTAGCGCGCGAAGATCTTGGGCTTGAGGCAGCCTGGTGGGCGCAATTGCCTGGCAATTTTCGTTACCGAGCCCGCTCAGGTGCAATAACATCGCGAAATTTCGCAGCGCTTTCGCCCTTTCATTCCTATCCTGTCGGCAAGAAAGACGGAAACGAATGGGGGCCGGCAGTCGCCATGTTGAAGACAGCCTCAGGTTCGCCGTTCTATTTCAACTTCCATTATGGCGACCTCGGCAACACCTTCATCTGCGGCCCATCGGGTGCTGGAAAAACCGTGCTCGTTAATTTCATGCTGTCACAGCTCGAAAAGCACAATCCGCACATGGTCTTCTTCGACAAGGACCGCGGATCTGACCTTTTCGTACGCGCGGCCGGTGGCACGTATCTGCCGCTCAGAAATGGGCAGCCGACAAAATGCGCACCGTTAAAGGCTCTAGAATTGACGCCGGAAAACAAAGTTTTCCTGGCGCGCTTTGTCGGCAAGCTCGTCGGCTCGACGGCGCGCGAGCTTTCAGTCAGCGAAGTCGCCGATATTGCCTTGGCAATCGAAGGACTTGCTGACCTTCCACGAGAACAGCGCTCGATCGGAGCTCTGCGCACATTCCTTAACAATACCGATCCGGAAGGGGTTGCCGCGAAACTTCGCCGCTGGGAGCGGGGAGGGCCGCTCGGCTGGGTCTTCGACAACGAGGCTGACGATATTGGTATTGGCGCCAGGTTCCTCGGCTACGACATGACGGACTTTCTCGACAATGAGGAGATCCGCGCTCCCTTGATGGCCTATCTCTTCCACCGCATCGAACAATTGATCGATGGCCGCCGCATCATCATCGTCATCGACGAGTTCTGGCGGGCGCTGCAGGACGAGAGCTTCCTTGATCTCGCCCAAAACAAGCTCAAGACGATCCGCAAGCAGAATGGGCTGATGCTATTTGCCACACAAAGCCCGCGAGACGCCATTAACTCACCGATAGCGCATACGATTATTGAGCAATGCCCGACGCAGGTATTCCTGCCAAATCCCCGTGGCGACCGCGCCGACTATGTTGATGGCTTTAAACTCACCGAACGCGAGTTCGAGCTGCTCTCACGTGAGCTCTCTCTAGAGAGCCGCCGCTTCATCGTTAAGCAGGGCCATAACAGCGTTGTCGCCGAGCTCAAACTCAACGGTTTTGACGACGAACTCGCGATCCTTTCGGGACGGACGATTAATGTCGAACTTGCCGACGCGATCCGCGCCGAACTCGGAACCAGCCAGGACGACTGGCTGAGGATATTCCAGCAAAAAAGGAGGATGGAGTGATGGTTCAGGCCAAAATGCTATCCGGGGCAATGCTTGCGCTGTTCCTCTCGGCCAAGGTCGCAAGCGCGCAAGGCATTCCGGTCATTGACCAAACTGCGATCGCCAAGCAGATCGAGAGCATTACCCAGCTGAAATCACAGCTCGACGCATTGAACCAGCAGCTTCAGCAGGCACAACAGCTTTATGGCTCGCTGAACAAGCTGACCAACATGGCGGATATTGCCGGCCTCTTGAATGATCCATCGGTCCGCAAAGCCTTGCCACAGGATTTCTCCTCAATCGAAAGTCTCTTCAAAGGATCAGGCTCGGGTGTGTTCGGCAATGCTGTCTCGAAATTCTTGAGCGACAATTCAACCTACAAGACAAGCGCTAACGACTTTTACGCTCAGGAGCTATCGCGCCTCCAGAATAGGAATGCCGGCCAGATGAGCCTCGGTCAGCAAATCTATGACGCTGCCACCAGGCGGATCGACGGTATCGATCAGTTGCGTCAGCAAATCTCGTCGGCGAGTGACGCTAAAGACATAGCCGATTTACAGGCGCGGCTGCAGGCCGAGACCGCCTTCCTCCAGACCGATGTGCTTAGAATGCAGGGTTTGCGCATGGTGCAGCAAGCTCAGGTTCAGGTCGACGAACAGCGCAAGGCCGAGGATTGGCGCAAGCGCATGGATGCGATGGGAGCGGCTTTGCAATGAAAATTCTTGTTCTTTTCACACTCCTCATCACGTTGGCCGGCTGCGGGAAAAAATCGGAACGCGTCTATTCGGTCGAGGAGCTACCGGCTGATCGCCAACTGCTTGCCGATACAATTGAGAAATGCCGAAATAATCCGGGTGAGCTCCGAGGCACGCCAAACTGCACGAATGCCGAGGCGGCTGATTGGAAGGCCCGCCTTGATGGCATGGGCAAGGCGCTCGGAGGCTGACGCATGTATCAGGTCTTTGCCTTCGTCGACGGACAGTTCAAGACGCCACTCGAGACCTTCATCTCCTCGGGGACCTCGAATATCGCCAGTTGGGTGACTGGTCCGCTCACAGCGGCATTGACGCTTTACGTTCTTCTTTATGGTTTCCTCATCCTGCGCGGATCAATCCACGAACCAATCATGGATTTTGCGTTTCGGGCAATGAAGCTCGCCATCATCCTGATGCTGGTGAAAAACGCCGGCGAGTATCAAACCTATGTGACCAACATCTTCTTTGATGCGCTTCCGAAGGAAATCTCGCAGGCGCTGAACTCGGGCACGATACCCAGCGCCTCCACCTTCGACAGCCTGCTCGACAAGGGCCAGAAATGCGCAAAGGAAATCTGGGCTCGTGCCTCATGGCCCGTCGATATAGTGACCGGTATTGAAGGCATGCTCGTTATCGTGTCGAGTTTCGTGGTAGCTGCGATCGGTTACATCGTTTCGCTCTACGCACGACTGGCGCTGGCGATCGTGCTTGCCATCGGACCGATCTTCATTGCGCTGGCGATGTTTCGGGCGACCCAGCGTTTCACTGAGGCTTGGATCGGACAGCTCGCCAATTTCGTAATCCTACAGGTGCTCGTCGTTGCCATAGGCTCGTTGCTCATTACCTGCATTGATTCCACCTTCGATGTCATTGAAACATATAGCGATGTGCTGATGCGCCCCGTCGCGCTCGGCGCCATCTGCCTTGCCGCTCTCTACGTCTTCTATCAGCTCCCCGGCATTGCTTCCGCTCTTGCGGCCGGTGGGGCATCGCTCACTTACGGTTATGGAGCTGCGCGCGATGCCCATGAAAGCACCCTTTCCTGGGGCGCGACCCAAACGGCGCGTGCGGCGGGCCGCAGCATGCGCACCGTTGGCCGCCGCTTTCTCCCAAACAGAAGCTGACAATCCTGGAGTCGCAAACATGAAATATATGGCTGAGTTGAGTATGCACCGAATACTTGTGCTTCTAGGCATAGCATTAGTTTTGAGTGCTTGCGCCTCCCATTCTCATTCTCTGCCGAAATGCGATGGTTATGCGCGCCGGCCACTCAATCGCGCGATGTGGCAATGGGATGACGATAAGAAGTTTTCGCAGCAAAGAACCGGTTCCGAGACGGCGCCCGCGGGCACGCCGCCGTCTTATGTCGAGGAGGAGGAGAATAACGTTCCTGCTGCTTTCGCACGTTTCCATGTGAGCGATTCTTATCGTCCTTGTGCGAGGCAGAGCTGATGGTCACCACGGACGATCTCAAGAGCTATTTCGATAAGGCTCGGCGCTTCGACCAGGACCGCATGATCCAGCTGGAGCGCTCCGCGCGTATTGCATGGTTCGTCGCGATCGTCGCGAGCGCCCTGGAGGCAGCGTCGATCTTTGCTGTCGCCGGCCTGACACCTCTAAAGACAGTGGAACCTTTCGTTGTGAGGGTCGACAATTCAACCGGCATTGTTGATGTCGTTTCAGGGCTCACGTCAACGGTCGGGAATTATGATGAAGCGGTGACCAAATATTTTGCCTCCCGCTATGTGCGTGCCCGTGAGGGATATGTGTGGAGCGAGGCGGAAGAGAATTTCCGCACGGTTTCGCTGCTGTCGACCGCTTCGGAGCAGACCAGGTTCGGGGCCCTTTATCGTGGTAGCAATCCAGATTCCCCTCAAAACATCTATGGCCACGGCGCCACGTCGCGCGTCAACATCGTTTCGATTTCGCTGATCAATAGCAATGTAGCTTCGGTTCGCTATATGCGCGCAATCACCCGCGGCGACGAGGTCCACACCACCCATTGGGTGGCGACGCTCACTTTCTCTTATAGCAACGCTTCGATGTCCTCGACTGATCGACTGGTCAACCCGCTCGGTTTCGTCGTCAGCGAGTATCGATCCGATCCGGAGGCCGTCAATTGAAGCATCACTGCGCAATAGCTCTGATTGTCGCCGCCATTTGGTCCCCACCGGCTCTCGCGCTTGAGACACCCCGCGGCGCGCCCCAGGACAATCGCATCCGCTTCGTCGACTATCAGCCCTATAACATCACGAGGGTTGTGGGCTCGCTACGCTCGTCTGTCCAAATTGAGTTTGCCGCCGATGAAGAAATCGCCCATGTGGCGCTTGGAAATACCGTCGCCTGGGAGGTGGCCCCCGCGGGCAATATTCTCTTCTTAAAACCGCGGGAAAACCAGCCACTGACAAACATCTCAGTCGTCACCACCCGGCGGGACGGTTCCACTCGCAGCTACCAAATGGAGCTGACCGCTCGGGATGGTCCGGTTGCCGCCGGCCAAGACACTTATTTCTACATCAAGTATCGCTATCCTGGCGACGAGGCGGAACGCCGTCGGGCGCAGGCGGCCGCGCAAACCCAGGCGGCACAGGCGAGCGCGGCCGACAAGGTGTTGGCGCTGCATGAGCAATACGGACCACGAAACTGGCGCTATTCGGCGCAAGGGACCGCCCCTCTCGAGCCCCAGACGGTTTATGACAACGGCAAGATTACGACCTTCGCCTTCCGCGGCAATCAGGAAATGCCGGCAATTTACATGGAAAATTCCGATGGGTCGGAGAGTCTGGTTCCGAAGTCGGTGGATGGGGATCTGGTGCTCGTCCATGCGATCGCTCGCAAGTTCATCCTGCGGCGGGGAGGAGACGTGCTTTGCGTCTTCAACGAGGCTTACGATCCTGTCGGCATAAATCCAGACACCAATACGACATCGCCCTCGGTCGAGCGTGTAATAAAAGCGCAGACGGCAAACGCTCAGGAATAGGAGGTCGCGATGACCGACGACACAGAAGACCTCATCCCGGGAGAACGTGCTGAAACAGAGGCAGGCCGTGCGGGTAACGGCAATGCACTTTTAAGACGCGGCGCCGTCGTTCTGGCAATGGTTGCCTTTGTGGGATTTTCGCTATGGTCCTTGCAGGGCCGGCAAAAGGCGGATGTCAGCCAGCCGGAGCGTGTCGTCATTCGCCAGACCTCGGATTTCGAGCCAGCCAAGGAGGAGCCTAAGGCCGTAACACCTCTTCCGGAAGTGCAACTGCCGACACCTTTGGCCAAGGACCCGGCGAATTCTGCGGAGGATCCCTTGTTCGACGCGGCCCGCCGCGCGCCCGTAATGGCTTATAATACGCCCCAAACAACTTCAGTGCAGCAGCGTGACAGGGCACCCCCTGCTGACCCCGACTCCAACTATCTTCCTTTCTCGGCAAATCCTGGTGGGGTCAATGGGCAAGCGGAAAACGAGGGCCAACGCTTCGACAGGATGCTGACGCCGACGCATCTGGAAGGATCGCGGGCCGGCACGCTCGGCAACCGCGACTTCGTGGTGGCGATGGGGACGTCGATCCCTTGTGTGCTTGAAACTGCACTTGCCTCCGACCAGCCGGGCTTTGCAAGCTGTATTGTCAACCGTGATGTGCTCTCGGATAACGGTCGTGTGGTGCTCATGGAAAAGGGTACGCAAGTCGTCGGAGAATTTCGTGGCGGTCTCAACCGCGGTCAGAAGCGCCTTTTCGTCCTGTGGAACCGGGCGAAAACGCCGAAGGGCGTTATCATTACGTTTGCGTCACCTGCGACCGACGCACTCGGCCGTGGTGGCATTGATGGCTATGTCGACACGCATTGGTGGGAGCGCTTCGGTAGTGCAATTCTCCTGTCCATCGTCGGCGATGCCACGACTTACGCCGGCAGCCAACTGCAGGACAGTGATGTTCAGGCACAAAATACCGGAACTGCTGGCCAGCAAGCGGCAGGCATCGCAGTCGAGCAGTCAATCAATATTCCGCCGACGCTCCTGAAAAATCAGGGCGAACTCGTGTCGCTCTTTGTTGCCCGCGATCTCGATTTTTCCGGCGTGTATAGTCTGCGCGTCATCGAACCGCACAGCCGCATTCTAGATCGGGCAGCATTGGCGGATTTTGCCCCTCGCTCCACATTGATAACAAAGTAGGGAAAGCGACAAAAGTTGGGGGACGTTTCCCATGTCGGTGTTGTCCGCGAGTTGCTGTCGCCCTTGTCACATTTCCTCAAGGACACCGCACTTTACGAGATCGTCGTCAATCGCCCAGGGGAGGTATTGACCGAGGGAGCAGGAGGCTGGCGAAGCTTCGACGTGCCAAGCCTCACTTTCGAAAAGCTAATGCGCCTTGCGCGCGCCGTGGCAAGTTATTCCAACCAAGCAATCGACCAGGCGCGGCCACTGCTTTCGGCCACACTTCCTGACGAAGAGCGGATTCAGATCGTGATTCCACCCGCAACGCTGGGCGGCACGGTGAGTATCACGCTGAGAAAGCCCTCATCAGTGACATTGACGCTGACAGATCTCGATCGTGGCGGGTTGTTTTCGGGGCTCGCCTCCAAGAACAACCATGCCGAAGCCTCGAATATGAGGCTTGTCGAACTCCATGACGCTGGGAACTATGCGGAGTTTCTGCGCGAGGCCGTGTTGGCCCGTAAAAACATCATTATCTCGGGCGCGACGGGTTCGGGTAAGACGACGCTATCGAAGGCTTTGATTCGGCATATTCCGGAGCATGAGCGAGTCATCTCAATCGAGGATACGCCAGAGCTTGTTATCCCCCAGCGCAATCACGTTCGGCTGCTCTATTCGAAGGGTGGTCAGGGACTGGCGAAAGTTGGCGTGAAGGATTTGCTGGAATGCTCTCTGCGGATGCGGCCTGATCGCATCCTTCTGCAGGAGTTGCGGGATGGTTCTGCCTTTTACTACATCCGAAATGTCAACTCCGGGCATCCGGGATCGATCACGACAGTGCACGCAGATTCCGCGACATTGGCATTCGAACAGCTCACGTTGCTCGTCAAGGAATCTGAAGGTGGACACGATCTTGAGCGTGGTGATATTCGCCGTCTGCTCAAGATCGCCGTCGATATTATTATTCAGTGTAAACGGATCAATGGACAGTTTCGAGTGAGCGATATCTACTTGCCAAAAGCTTCGCGGCAGTGTGATTGAAGGCCAACGCCGGGAACGGTGCAACGCCGGCGCATATCCTCATTCGTTTTGGTCGCCTCTCGAAGCTTCAGCATAAGTCCGTCGATCTCAGCAGCCTTTGAACTCGGAGCCCATGTATGGGCCCATCGGGATATTTTTGCGCTTCAGGGCGAGATTGTTCCCATGTCAGGTCGGACATTCAAATCGTGGCATCGGGTCGGGCCTTGCGCGGTATCGACGCGCGCTATTACATTTTGGACTGAAATTCCAGGAGGCGGTTGAGGCGCCATAGTGACTATGCCACACCGAGCGGCGGTCCAGTGAAGCGGAGGCTGTACCTACCGGCAGATTTCGCGATCTGGTCCATGTCCTGCGGGATTTGGAACTGGCCTGCAGCCATATCCGCGAAAAAGCCTTCGAAGCCGCCCGGCGTCAGGATGACCAAATGCCGCGAAGGTTTTTCGCCAACAACCCTGAAGGTATGCTCCGTTCCGCGCGGCACGAAGACGGTCTCGCCCGGCTTCTTGGTAAATGTCTCACCCTCTATCCAAAATTCGCAGGAGCCGGAAAGAAGGACGAAGGTCTCCTCCTCTCTTTCATGGATGTGTCGTGGCGGCCCGCTGCCGCCGGGCGAGAGGCTGTCGACGATGGACATCGCCCCGCCAGTTGCTGCGCTTGCAAGAATAGTTCGGTAATAAACTCCGAGCCACTCAATCGTATCGGCGCATTCAAGTAGGTCAATCATCGTTTCCTCCTGCGGTCAGAATGAAACGAAAGCGCTTTCGTCTTGCAGTTCTTAGCATCTGCACCATTATTATAAAAATCGTTTGATGATATAGAAGCTATCGGTGAAATGAATTTCGCGACCTTTGATCTCAATCTTGTGCGCGTGCTCGACGCGTTATTGCGGGAAGGGTCGACTGTAAAGGCCGGCGAAAGACTCGGAATGTCGCAGTCGGCGGTTTCCGGCGCACTTTCAAGACTGCGTTATGCGCTCGACGATCAGTTGTTCGTGCGGCACGGCCAAGGCTTGCGCCCGACGGATTATGCGAGAGGTCTGGCAGTGCCTATTCGCGAGACGCTCGACAGAATGGAGGCAATTTTGAGTGGCGCCTCATTCCATCCGAGGAGCGCTAGCATCACGCTCAAGCTAGCAGGCAGCGATTTTTTCGCCGAGATGCTAATGCCACGGCTGGCGCGAGAGATTCACGAACGTGCACCGGGTATTCGGGTGCAATTGGTAGACCTCGTCCCAAACAGCTACATCGACTCCCTTGAGCGGTATGAAGCCGACATGGCTCTCATTCCCGATGCAGAATTCCCAGACTGGATCGACCGACGGCCGCTATTCCGATCGTCCTTCACCACTATCGCCCGCAGAGGAAACCGCGCCATCGAAGCGGCCGGAATAAAGCTTGGCGAAACCTTGCCGATTGATCTGTTCTGCGATCTCGGACATATCGTCTTCTCGCCCGAAGGAAAAACAAAAGCTATGGGTGATGCGGCACTGGCCAAGATCGGACGCTCCCGGAAGGTGGTCATGACGGTTCCGGTTTTCTTCGGTGTTTGCCGAGCCGTGAGCGAGAGTGATTATATTGCACTCGTCCCGCGCCAAATGGCGGAGCGGCTGGCGGATCTTTTCGGGCTCGCCCTTTATACGCCGCCCATGCCGCTTCCGCCGGCGCTCATCGTTGGCGTGTGGCACAAACGCTCGACCGGGAACCCCGCTCATCGCTGGATCCGCAACCTCATCGCCGAGATATTGTTGCCGCTAAATGTCGGCGAGCAACCGCTGCCAAACCAAACGAGCTGATGTGTTTTCCATCGCCAATCAGCACCAAAAATCCTCAGGCTTCATCACATAGCAACGCTGAGGTGAGTGTAAAATCCCGCTCTCGTTTGGCAGATGGGGTGGTTGCCATCCTGCCCTATCGGCATGGCAATGTGCCAAGGTGATGTGGTGTAGGACACAGAATAGAGAGCAGCGAATGAAGGGTACGATGATCGGAGTGGATCTTGCAAAGAATTTTTTCCAGCTACACGGGGCGTCTATGACAGGCGACGTGAAGTATCGCAAGAAGCACGCGGACAGTTCTTCCGTGGGGACGGGGACGAATCTTTCTTATTAAGCCGACCGCCCCTTCTAACCTGACCGGCATGAAATTCCCCGGCAACCCCACGCAGTCATAACGCTCCCGCCAACCACTTCGGGTCGTCAGTGAAGGTAGGCTCTGGCAGCCTCACTTGGCTGACCAACGAGAGCAGATGACGGAGGCCCTCGCGCGCCTCAAGACAGAAGGCAAGGATGTACTATAGACTGACGCATTCGAGGTCGCCGGCAACTGCCGGAGATCTCCCATCGAGAGGCGCAGCAACGGCCTTTCCATACTGCAATTCGCAGCCTACTCGCGCTGCACTGATGCGCAGCGGTTTACGGCATCTTAGCTCCGATTGCGCCTCGCTTCGAAGCCGGAGCAACGATCAGCTGCGAGGCTGCAGTAGTCCCAAAGCGACTGTCGAGACAGCCAGGACGGCGGTGACGGTCAAGGGGCCAACAGCGCCATAGTGATCAACGATATAGCCGCCGAAAACCGCGCCGATACTGATGGCGACCTGAAAAGAGACGACCATCAGGCTGCCCGCCGCCTCCAAGGCGTCGGGTGCTCCGCGGGACAGATTGGTCGGCAGCACCACCGGCGCCATGCCGAAAGAGAAGCCCCAAAGTGTAACGAGGGCGAACGCAACGCCCGTATGAGTGCCTCCAAGCACCAGGGCGAGCGCGGCAAATGCCATCAGAGCGGCGGTCACAGTGAGTGCCAGGCGGATACTGGCATCGGCCATTCGGCCACCGGCGACATTGCCGATCACCGAGGCGATGCCAAATCCAAGCAGCGCGAGCGCAATCGATCGGGTTTCAAGGAGCGTCACGTGTTCGAGGAAGGGCCGTACATAGACCGAGCCGGCAAAATGCCCCGTCATCAGCAAAAGGATCGCAAGCATCCCCAGTTGAACGCCGCGCCGCCGTGTCAGCCGGAAAACGTCAGCAAGACTGTTGCTTGTAGTTGCAGGCAGTGTCGGCAAGCTAAGTACCTGCAGCACCATGGCCAGCACGGCAAGCCCCGCCGTCATCGCCATGGCGACGCGCCATCCCAGCCAGTCACTGATCAAAGCGCCCATCGATGGCGCAGCTATGGTGGCAAGTGAGACGCCGAGAGTGACGATAGCCATGCCCCGACCCGTCGCATTGGCGCCGACAAGCCTCGCTACCACGGCCACAGAAAGCGCCCAGAAACCGCTAAGCGCGATGCCCAACCCCGCGCGGCCCAACAGGAGTAGCCAAAAATCCGTCGCTAAGGATGCAAGAGTATTGGAGCCGATCGCCAATGCGCTGAGGCCGACCAGAACCGTCTTGCGGTTCAGTTTGCCGATGAGAACATTGCTCAAAAGAGCCGTCACGGCGCCCACGGACGCGGTAGCGGTGACAACCTGTCCAGCTATTCCCTCGGTAATTCCGAGATCGCGCGCCATTGGCGTCAAAAGGCCCGCCGGCAGGAACTCAGCCGATACCAACGCAAAACTGGTGGCTGCCATCGAAAGCACGGCCCACCAGGTCGCCGCACTCCATCCGGATGGTTCAGCGTTCTCCAGGCCAATTGTGGCTTCGTCGAACTGTGATGTTGTGTCCGTCATAGGTGTCTCTCCTTAGGTTGGGACACTTCATAGACGAACGTGCTGGGATGATCTGTGTCTTAAAATCCGAAATCCATGTCTATTCGTCCGGAACTTGTGCGACGCACAAGCCCGGGTGAGACATTTGTGACGCGCTTGAAGGCTCGCGCGAAGGATGCCTCAGACTCATAGCCCAACCGGGAAGCAACCTCGGCAACCGACAGGCCGCCTTGGCCCAACCACTCCCTGGCAAGCTGCATGCGTAGACGGGCGAGATAATGTGCTGCGCCTTCTCCAAGTATAGCGCTGAAGCGCTCGGCGAAGATCGAGCGCGACTGGCCTGCCACACCTGCGAGGCGTTCGAGGGTCCAGTTATAACCGGGGTTTCGATGTATGGCTGCCAACGCACGACCGATGTGAGGATCGCGGATGGCGGCGAGCCAACCGGTGGGCGCGGCTCCGCTGCAGTTGACCCAGCAGCGGATTAGTCGTGCTGCGAGCAAGTCCGCCATGCGCGATAAGACGGTCGCGCTCCCCATCTGCGGCTGTGTGGCCTCCGCCGACATAGCGGTCAGTAGGGGGCCAACGATCGGGTCATTGCCGGCCACATCGCAGCCCTTGATGATTGATGGCATCAGAGCGATAAGGGGGTTAAGCGCATGCGCGCTCAATGCCATGGAGCCGCAGAAGAGGGTGCTGGTGGCACCCGTTCCTTCCCGCACCACTTCGCAGACGTTGCTCCCCAGCCTCGTGATTTGACAGCTCTTAAGCGAATCGCCCTCAACCTCTGGCGCGCTCGCCAATCGATGCGCGATGCCTTGCGGCAGAAGCACCAGATCGCCATCGTTCAACTCCTGCCATCCTTCTGCCTCGGTATGGATCCAGCACGGACCCTGGCTGACGAAGTGAAAACGAAGCAGCTGTTGTTGCGGGAAGGCGATGCTCCACGGATGTCTGAGTTCGCAGCGCCCATAGTTGACTCCACTCAAGCGGAAGTCTTGCAGGACTTCGCTTAGTGCATCCATTGGAATAGTTGACGGCGACTTTGGTCGAGACGAATGGTCAACCATGGAGCAAATTTAGGTTTTAACCGTCCGGGATTCAAGCGGGATACCTGACGACGGCTCGGAGATCATGGCGCGCTATTTCCCTCGACGTGCTGCATCGATCACCACCACATTAATTTTCTTCATGGTCATCATTGCGTCGAAGGCGCGCTTGGCTTCTTCACCGCCTGCGGCAAGCGGTCTACGAGGGTACGAGGCGTGATCTGCCAGGATAGACCCCACTTATCCTTGCAGCAGCCGCACTCGCTTCCTGACCGCCATTGCCGACAATTGCTTTCCAACCACGATCAGTTTCTTCCTGATCCTCGGTGCTGATCTGGAACGAAAAGGCTTCGCTGTGCTTGAGCGTGGGACCCCGGTTCAAACCGATGCAAGAAACACCGGCAACCGTGAACTCGACGATCAAGGCGTGTCCCTCTTCTCCACTGGGATAATTTCCCGGTGTCCCGGATGATGGCTCCGACTTTGCTGGAAGGTGTCCGCATAGAAGCGCGCCGCTTCCTAGGCGTCCTTATTGTACCAGAGACAAATCTTGTTCTTAGACATCGCGTCGTCCTCCTGGTGATTGTCCTTCAGGTCGAGTGACCGACCTCACAAAAGTATGACGCGCCAGCGGCGGCCGATCCGACATCAGGGGGATCTGCGCGATGCGACGTTCAATTGAATGGCCAGCCTGCTCCGGTAACGCTGACGTCGACGGAAACGATTTGGCCGGTGCCGGCCATCTCACTCATTCTGTCCATGCCGAACCATTGCGCGGTGGTGATGAAGAGGGTCGAGCGATCATCGCCACCGAGCATGCAGGAAAAAGCCCCCCGATCTACCTTGACCTCGTCAAGCAACTCGCCGCCTTCTCGTACTCGGCGACAGCAGGCATTGGGGACGTCCGCATACCAGATGGCTTCCTGGCTGTCGAAACATATGCCGTCTGGCGGCCCGGGAATCTCTGCCCAGATCCGCCGATTCGAGAGCCGGCCGTCATCTGCCACACCGAAAGCAGTCAACTGCTTGGCCCAGCTTTCCGCGCAGACCAGGATGCGGCCATCGGCAGATAGCGCCATGCCGTTCGGAAATTGAAATCCCTCCGCCTGCTTCTCAACGCTGCCATCCGGCAGGATCAGCATAATCGCCGGCCCATTGACATAAATCCTGCCTGCAGCGTCGATGACGATTTCGTTCCATGCGCCCGGCCCCAGCGTGGCGAATTCCTTCAAGGCCTCGCCGTCGAAACACATGAGTGATGACGAACCGGACTGGACAACGAAGAGGTCGTTCTCTGGGCTTCCGATCACGCCGACAAGTTAAGAAAGAAATTTTCTCCGAGCGTGGGACTACGGGCGGTGGACCGACGCTTTGACGTTGTGGAGCGCTCTTCCGCTGCTGCTCAGGCTCAGGCTCGCCGCAATGCTATAGACTTCAATGCGATGGGCGGCGGCGAAGAGAAGCACCCCGCCGCTAGAAACCGCCAAATAATCCGCCAAAACGACGCCTACGTTCCCGGCGCAGATCTACCGCGGGTGAGCGCGAGCTTGATTCGAAGAATTCAGTCCCCATGTCTAAGTTATCATGAGTATTGTGGTGACACGACGAGAGCCCCAACGCCTCAAAGCAGGCCTCTAACCCGGACGCGAACGCCACTTGCGTCGCGTCCGGGGTCAGCCGCTCTTTTCAACAAAATGCGAGACGAGGATGGAGTGCGAATGCACTGCGGTCGTGCTCGCGCGCATTCGGCTTAGAGGCGACCATGATGATCTTCAGAAACCTGACGTCAGAAAATATTACCCTTGACCTTGCGACAAAGTGCAGGCGCTCGGCGCTTTCCAAGATCGCTGTAAAAATCGGTCGCGGAACCGGGCTTGATGATCGGGTAATTCTTCGCGGCATTTGGAGGCGAGAGAGGCGCGGCTCAACCGCCATTGGCCGTGGCGTCGCCGTCCCACACGCGCTGCTGCGCTCGATCTCCTCGCCAGTGATCTGGTTTACGCGATTAGCTCCTAGGATAGATTTCAACAGCCCTGACCTCGATCCAGTCGATCTCGTCTTTACCTTGCTTTGGCCGAGCTCTGAGGCTCGCACATTCCTGCCGGGTCTTTCGCAACTATTTCGGTTGGTGCGGGTGCCGTTAATCCGGGAACAACTGCGCCTGGCCCGGTTCCCTGACGAGGTGATGGCTATCGTGCAGAGCGATACCTGGCGGATCAACGAAATATCCGGAACCAATGCCGCTCGAAACATGGCGGTAAGGTGAACCATTGGAGGACACGAAAATGAAAAAAGACAGCCAGACCCCACGAAAGCCTTCAATCGTGATTGGCGATACGGATTATCGGCGATTGAACAACCTTGCGCTCGCCGCGGCCAACAGCCTTCCCGAGAGTTCCGATGGTCTTCTCCTTGAGCTCGAACGCGCACGCGTGGTTTCCGACAGCTCAGTGCCAGGCAGAGTGGTGCGAATGGGATCGACGGTGGAGTATGAAACTGACACGGGGGCTCACCGACTAGTAACGCTGGTGTTTCCAAAAGACGCCGATATTTCCGAGGGAAAGATATCCGTTCTGACCCCCATCGGGACTGCCCTTCTCGGCTTGTCTACGGGTCAGACAATGGGCTGGATCGCGCGAGATAACAGCAAGCACAAGCTGACGGTGCTGGCGGTTAAGCATCGGGCGGAAGCGAAGGCGTCCCCGGGACGCGACGCGTTCTTGCACAAAGGACAGAACGATCATCGCTAACGTGCGAATCCGTCTTAGATTATCGGAACAAAACATGTTGAACCCGTCAGTGGAAATAGCGAGCGAGGGCATCGTCCATCGACCACCAAGTCGTATTCTGCTCGCAACTGACTTCACGGCGCGATGTGATCGTGCGCAGCATCGGGCAGTGCAGCTTGCAACCGAATGGGATGCCGGGCTCACAGTCGTGCATGCGGTCGACGATGTCAGCTTGAGCGCAGACCCCTCAGCTCACGCCGCCTACAAGGCTGCTGCGTGTCGAAACGCACGGCGGTTGCGTGAAGAGTTGGTAGTGATCGAGGGCCTTCGCTCGTGCGTTCATGTCGATATCGGAACACCAGCAACAGTGATCCGGAAGCGGGCGGCGAGAGAGCGGGCCGATCTCATCGTCGCCGGCCACACAAGAAGCATGCTATCGGGTGAGCTGTCGATCGGAAGCACTCTTACTGCATTGGCGCGGTCGTCTGGTGTTCCCGTACTTGTGGTCAAGAAGAAGGTCTTCGAGACCCGGGCGCGGGCGCTACTGACGACTGACCTGACCGCTTCGTCCGGGCCAGCAATGCAGCTTGCTCTAAACTGGTTTCCTGATACCCAACACCGACTATTCCACGCGTTCGATCCGCCCTATCGAATGTGGGCGGAGGACAAGGCGAGTTATGCACGCAAATTCGAACAGTCGGCCCTCGACGAATGCGCCAGGTTCGTCACGAAAGCCGCTGGCGCGATGGCGCAGGACAGGTTCGATATCAGCGTGAGATGTGGCGACGTGGTGGATGCTCTCCGCCCGCTGGTGGACGAGGCTGATGTAGATCTTGTCATTGCCGGGACCCATAGCCGCACGGGCGTGATGAATCTGCTCCTGGGCAGTGTGGCATCTCGAATTGTGAATGAGATTCAAAGCGACGTGCTGATTGTACCAAGCAGCCTCCAATGATCTCCTGCCCTTGACGCCGTGGGCAGGGGGAATTGCCTATTCTGCGACGTCGGATGATTCAGCAAACAAGTGTCGCTTAATCGAGAATTTCGCGGCGCCGAACACGAAGGCAATTGCCGGCAGCAGCCAGCTGCCGCATCTTCTTGCATCGGCTGCAGGGCAACCTCGCTGCCGCCTGTGCCAGAGCCATTCGGCGTCGGAAAGTCCTACTCTCTTAATTCGACACCCGATTGTCGTGATCAAATGCATCGTCGAAGGAGGTCCCGCTCGCCACCGCGCTTATAAGAGCGGTTACTCCGTATGAACCGCCATTGCCTGATATCCATCGGCTGACGCGACATGCTGCTTTGGCATACAGGTCAGCGGACTGCGCGGACTCGATCCAAGCTTCGCGTGTCGTCGTCATCGAGCCATCGGGCGGAGCAAGGCAACGATCCTCAGCTGATGCGGGCTTCAAATAGCGGCTGTCATCGGAGACGACGACCGCGAGCCCCTCATCGAACCATTGCGGCACCGCACGCCGGTAGGTCTTGACGATGCCGATGCGACTATGCAGCTCGATGTGGGACAATTCATGGGCGGCAATTGTTACGGTGGTGCCACGCGGTGCTAGGAACAGAGCAATGTTCAGCAACGCCATACCTCTAGAACCACCTCCGCCGATCCGGCGATAACAGTCGTCATCTCCGCAAACGAAGATGTCCGGTCTGCCGACCATATCTGGATAAAAATTCCGAACACGATCTCGAGCAAAGCCGATGGCCTCAATCGCCTCCTGCGCCTGAGCAGTCGGCATGTCGCGCTCTAAAAAGACATGGTCTCCGGCGTTGCGGAATCCCATGCAATTCGGACACATCTCCGCGGCCAAGGCTGGGAGCGCCAATGCTATACTGATCAGCGGGGCCATCGTGAGGAACAGCACAATGCCCCCTGTCTTCACAAGGGCGATGCGTCGAGGAGCTCGCGAACCTATTCCTAGCATTTAGTCCTCCTTCATTGCACACGCTTCGCAGTCTCGCCCTCCTCCTCGCGCTCACAGGCTTGTTCCGGGTTGATCCGCTAGCGAAACTTCGCCTAATCGTCCAATAGGCAGCAACAGCACAAAGCCCGTGATGTGCGTTATCAGCAGCAAGGGCACATAGAGGATTATGATTTCGTAGGCTGATCCGAGCTCGCCCGGCGGCAAGTGCCGCGCGACGATCAACGTGGAAGTTCCTCCCAGATCGCCGCGCTATAGGCAAGCCCAACTGGAAACCGTGTGCATAGTCAACGACTATGTCGACGACGCCCACCCGTTAAATAAAATGACCAACACCCAAAACATGGGGTGGAAGCTCACTGCGGCCATGGAGAGCATAGCTGAAACACCGGTGGCAAAGTCGCCGAGTGCGGAAAATTCGGTAAATTCCTGTGGCAGGTTCGGCCCGACAACATCGGGAATCAGGAAGATAGCCCAATAAATCGGAAGCTGTGCAGGGCGGCAGTGGCACGATGTGCGTCTGTTCGACCAATCGATCTCAAGCGCGGCCATCTATAGATGCCCATGATTAGCAGCCAGGGCAAATACCCAAGGACGAGGTGGAGCTGAAATATGGCGGCGGCGGTCATGCGAATTCTCCTTCGTAGCGGATACCGGCTGTGGTTGCTTTAAATACGGCGCTCAGGATGCCAAGCCGGCCATCGAGAAGGTTGCGCCCTAGATTGGCGGCAGCTTTTGCAAAGTCCGGCCCCATGACGAGCCCGAGATTGAGCGCCGGCGATGGACCGGTCGAGCGGAGCTGGCTCGCCCATTCCTTGGCCGCCTCGGTGTCGTCGCGAACCAGAGATGCTCTGAACCCCGCCTCTTCGATCGCCTTTTGCGTCTGCGGGATCGAGAGGAGAAAACTTGTTGAGGATGTGGACGCCCACGGTAGGGGATAAGTCGGCTCGCCTTCACACAGGACGACATCATAGGTCGCAAACCTGCCGCCGGCCCTCAGGACACGCCGGATTTCAGCGTAAAGCCGATCGCGGGCGCCGATATTCATGGCCACATGCTGAAGAAACACCGCGTCGAATGTGGCATCCTCAAAAGGTAGCTCAAGAGCGCTTCCCACTTGAAAGCCGACCTGATCCTGCTGACCGGTACGCTGGGTCAAATAGCGGGCTGCCTGGATAAAGGGTTCGCTGAGGTCGATGCCTTTTACAGAGCAGCCATAGGTCGCCGCGAGGAAGCGAGCGGGTCCACCAACGCCGGCCCCAACATCGAGTACGGACATCCGAGCGGTAATTCCGGCGAGAGCAGCAAGCTCAACGGTTGCTGCCATGCCACGCGTGTGAAAGTGGTCGAGTGGGGCAAGCTCACTGGCATGGAGGATTTTGTCCTCCGAGCCGAAGCTGGAGAGTGCAGCCTTCAGCCGTTCGGTCAGACCAGCGGCGCGATAGTGGGCGCGTACTGCATCGAGTTCGTTGGTCATTGTGCTTTCCTTTTCTGGAGGCCTGGAAATCCGACGGCGCACTTGCGTTCGCGTCTAGAGCTTTTGCAGGAAGTCGATCATGGCAGCGCCGACGTCAGTTGCGCGCTCCTGTTGGGTCCAATGGCCGCAACCGGGGAGTATCAATGGGCGGTGGAGCTTCGGTACGAGCTTGGCTTGCTGCGGGATAAATTCACGATTGGCGGCGACAACGAAATCGCGGTCGCCTGCCATATAGAGAGCGGGAATGGTCACCGCGGCACCTTGTGTCACTCCTAAAAGCTCCCAGCTGCGATCGATGTTACGATACCAGCTCAGAGGGCCATGGAAGCCGCTGCGGGTGAATTCTTCGACGTATACATCCAGTTCGGCAGTCGTGATCCAGCCCGGCAAAGGTGGGTCATCCGCCAGAACCGCACCCCTTCGCTGGATCATTCCAGGCTCCAGATCGGCGGCCGCCGGGTCAGCGGCCCGCAACCCCTCGCCGGACATATGGAAGAAGAGGGAGCGCAGCGTCTGCCGCCTATTCTGTTCCATACCGATTTCGGCTTCCGGGGTGGCGAGATAGAGCTGGTAGTAAACTGCCTTGTCGTTCTGCGGCATTACTGTGGTTGGCAAAACCGAAGTGCCGAACCCCCGCGGCCTGAACGGAGCACTGAGGCCGATGACGGCGCGGAACCTATCCGGGCGCATCAACGCCGCCTGCCATGCAATCGTGGCCCCGAAATCATGACCGGCGATCACGGCCTGCTCGACATGCGAGGTATCGACGAGGCCAACCACGTCGCCAATGTAATCAAGGATAGTGTATTTCCCTCCATCCTGCAGACAGTCGCTTTGGCCATAGCCGCGGAGATCCGGTGCCACAGCGCGAAATCCTGCCTCGGCCAGCATCGTCAGCTGATGCCGCCACGAATACCAACACTCCGGAAAGCCGTGGAGAAGGATGACCAACGGCCCCGATCCCTGCTCGACCAAATGCATTCCTATGCCATTAGTCTCGACGACGTGGTGCGTCAGTTCTGGCACCTTCGGGTCAGCCCAGGATTTTGGCCCGTCGGGATTGGCGAGCCCTGCAGCCAGTGCACGGATCGGCTCGGCTACGACGGCACCTGCGGCGAGAGCGCCCGCCCCCAAAAGCACCGTACGTCTTGATAGGCTTGCTCCGCCGCTGTCGGGTAGGGGGCTTCCAGCCTCTCGTCCTCTCGGGTTTGCCATCGATGTCCCTCCATTTCGCAGGGAAACGATAGGTCCTCTTTCCGGGAGCGACTATTGCCGATAATGTTGATAGGCTATGAAGCAGAACTTCACGTCCTGGAGGAGATCGAGGTGATTCTGAGCGTTGCCGAGCATCGCGATTTTCGTCGTACGGCTGCTGAGCTTACGGTGCTCCTTCTGCGGTCAGCGAGGTCTTCCGTGCTCTCCAGAAGCGGAATGGGGGCAAACGGCTAGAACGATCTTGCCGCCTGAGCCGCTTTCTAGTCTACGATGCGCCTCGTCTGCCTGGGCGAGTGGTAGGATCGTCGGCTTCGCGACGTCCGAGCGGACAATCTCCAACGCCCGTTTTGCCGCTGCCGCAATTCGCTCAGGCTTGAGGTGGGACAGTCCGCCGGTCGACAGCCCCGATACGGAGAGGTTCCTGAGCCAGACGTCATCGCCGGAGATGCTCGTATCTGAACCACTGGCATTGCCGAGTATCATCAAGTGCCCGCGGGGCTTCAGGGCTCGCAGCATCATGAGCCGCAACTCCCCACCGACTGTATCAAAAGCGAAATCGAGATGCGGTGCCGCCTCGGCGAAGTGCGCTGGTGACGTTACTTCCGATGCACCGAGCAGCCCAAGTTCCTTTTCCATATCTGATTTGCCAGAAATTGCGACGATGCGAGCGGCTCCTGCCGCTAGGGCGGAAGCAATCAAGCTGCGACCCAGCCCACCAGATGCTCCGCTAATCGCCACTGTTGCCCCCCGCGGCATCTCTTTAACTGCCATCACTGCCGTGGCGCCATTGACCGCTATGGCCGCGGCAAAGGCGAGATCCGTTTCGGGCTGCAGGCGAACGGTCAGAGCCGCCTGCGCCAGCGCAATCTCTGCATAGCCACCGAGGCCCGGTCCTGTAAAGTCAGTGAGCAACGCCGCAACTGGTTGTCCGGTGGTGAAGCGGGTCACGCCAGGACCGACAGCTCGAATATAGCCCGAGACCTCAATGCCTGGTGTAAGCGGCAGCGGAAAGAAATCGAACTTGCCGGCGCGGATCAGCGTGTCCACAAAACCCACTCCGGCAAACGCCACGTCGATGCTGACTTGGCCAGCACCGGGCTGAGGATCTGCGGTTTCCCTCAGTTGTAAGCGGTCCAAACCTCCAAAAGATTCTAAAAGGATGGCTTTCATAACTGTCTCCTGTGTTGTGCGGCTAATAGATGGCGTATTTCCTCAGATATGATTATTGTCGAAACAGTGGGATCATTGATTAGAATATGTGTTGAATGGATCAGCTTAAAGCCTTGAAGGTCTTCTCTCGGACAATCGAACTCGGCAGCTTTGCCGCTGCCGCCCGAGATTTGGGGCTATCTCCCGCAATGGTGGGCAATCATGTGCGTGCGCTGGAAGAGTGGTTTGGAACACCGCTGCTGCGGCGCACGACCCGTCAACAAAACCTCACTGAAGAAGGCCGAGAACTTGCGCAACGGGCTGCAGCAATCCTTGCGGAAATGACCGAATTGGAGGAATTGGCCAAACGAGGATCAGATCCGGAGGGCCATGTCAGGATCTCGGCGCCTTTAGGAATAGGTCGACGCTTTGTGGCTCCGATCATTCGCCACGTGTCGCTACAATATCCGAAGCTAAGACTAGAGCTCAGGCTCTCGGATCAGCCGGAGGACATGGTGAGATCGGGCCTGGATCTCGCGATCCGCAACGGACCGCTTGTCGGTGGAGAGAGCATGATTGCACGCGTGCTTGCCAGACGGCCATTGGTGTTAGCTGCCGCGCCGGCTTACGCCAAGACGTTTGGGCTTCCTGCCTCTCTGGATGATCTGCGAGATCATCGAACGGTACGTTACTGCCGCGATGGACGCCCCCGTCAATGGCTTTTCCCCACCGATGAAGGCCTCGTCCAGCTTGATCCCCCGACGGGTTTCATGTCCGATGACATTGAAGCCCTGCGGGACGCTGCTCTCGATGGTGTCGGCATAACGTGGTTGCCGGATTGGCTGTTAGCTTCGCATTTCGATGACGGGTCACTGATGCAGGTGATGCCCGAACAACCGGCTTTCTCCGTCGAGACTTTTCTCGTTCGACCCGATGTGGCCCTCACACAGCGCGTTGCTGTCGTAAGGGACGCGCTCGCTTCGCAGTTGAAAGGCCAGCTGGGTTGGTTTGCCGGCGCTGGGCAATCTTGAAGCAGACAGCCCAACACCAGTACGTACAACGAGGCGCAAGATGCACGTGCAATTAAAGCACCCCAAGCTCTCGATTGCCTTCGAGGTAGTGCTATCCTAGGTCTCTCCTGCCCAGGCGACTGCCATATTCGTTAATACGTCGTGCATTCACATTTCAGAGTGAAATTTTAAAACTTCGATTAAAAGAGCAGGACCAGTCAATTCAGGGATTCAACATGCCTCTCAAGCTCTACCTTGCCGGCCCCGAAGTCTTCCTCCGAAACGCCCGCGAGATCTTAGATGCCAAAGCCGCGCTCACTCGTTCTTATGATTTCGAACCAATCTGCCCTGGCGACATTTTCATTGAGCCAGCGCCGACCCGACACGAGTTCGGGCTGAAGATCAGCGCCGTCGACGAAAGTATGATGAATAGCGCCGACGGCGTGATCGCCAATCTGACACCGTTTCGCGGAATGGCCGCCGACACCGGCACCGCCTTCGAGCTCGGTTACATATGCGCGCAGGGCAAACTCGTGGCAGCCTACACAAATATTACCGACAACCATTTCGCGCGCGTTGCCAGCTATTATGATGGCCAGATTGCACCAGACGAGACCGGCCGCAAACGCGGCCCGGATGGCACGGCTCTTGAGGATTTCGAGATGATCGACAACTTGATGCTGCATGGCGGGGTGGCACGCCGAGCAGGTCATATCGCGATTCATAGGGCGGCGTTCGACGCACTCTACACGGACCTGACGGGTTTTGAAGATTGCCTCAAGTACTTGGCGACACGAATTTGAGGTGTAACGATCCGAGCCGAACAACGGGCCGCCATTGCCGCTTGGCAGATCGTGAGAATGCGGCTGTTCCGGTGAGTTATGGCATTAAATTAGGTGGCCACGTCACAGGACAGCGTCCAGAACAATACCCCGCGATCGTGGCCCTCCGAGGCTCGACCGAAAAAGCCTAGGCCTCGATCACCTCGATATCTGGACGACCGGCGAGCGTCAGCCGTAGGCGACCGCGGTCAACCCGTTGGAGGACGATCGGCCCGGCCTTTTCCTCAAGCCGTCGGCGCAGCAGAATGAGCCGAGTTTCCAGATTGTCCTTGAAGTCCGGCAGTTGCAAGCGCCGATCGCGGCGGATTTCCCGGTTCAAAAAGTCCTGCTTGCCGCTGCGTACATAGTCCTCGAGAAAATGCAAAACACACCACTACACAAAGTGAGGAAGACCCACGATTGTAGCCATCCAGTGGCTGGTCGGTGATTGTCGAGCACCCGGCGCTTTCCGACCGTTCGATCAACCGAGACCCAATCGGCGAGTGCTGAACGGTCTAGATCGACACCCTGTCGGCGGTTGCACCCCCTCCACAGCTGAGACGACAAGAACAGGAGATTCTGGCGTTGGACTAATACGCCCGAGCGACAATTATCTCCTCTACCCCAGCTTGTCCGGTGAACAGGCATCGCTTGAACGATGTGGGTTGGTCGAGTGGAGCGTTGCGGATTGTGAGTTTCAACGTTTTGAGGAGGTCGACTATTTTTGCGAGGTCATCGCCGGTAGGCTTGGACCATGAGCATCGCAACCATCCTTTCGCATCGCTGGAATCGTCGCCATCGTCGGATGCTTCTCCAAAATAGGACTTTAGTGCCTCGAAGCTGTCGATATCGGTTCGGATATTGGCGTGAAGCCGCGTTTTTGCCTCCTCGAAAAGAGCCTGCTGGATATCAACGAGAAGTGACGGCACGGTATCGATGAACTCGGCCAACGAGACGGTTTCGGATGCCATCGCGCCACCGTCGCGAAGCTTGTCCCGGCGCATGAAGCTCACGACCTGACCAGCAGCATCGCGAGGTCCGATTTCGCAAATAATCGGTGCGCCGCGTTTGACCCAGTTCCAACGCTTGTCGGAGCTTTTGGTGAGCTTTTTGTCTACAAACGCGCGGACGGACATGCCGAAACACGATTGCGACCGAAGGCCACGCAGAATCTCGTCACAGAACGCGAGAACCGCCGCGTCTTCCGGCTTATCGCGAAGAATCGGCACGATGACCACCTGACGGGGGGCAACTGCCGGGGGACAACGAAGGCCGTCATCATCACCATGGGTCATAATGATGCCGCCAATAATCCTCGTTGAGAGCCCCCAACTTGATGTATGACAATAGCTGTTGCCGCCATCCTTGTTCTGGAACTTGATGTTTTGCGCCGTAGCGAAATGGGTTCCTAGATAATGAGCGGTGCCAGCTTGAAGCGCCTTGCCGTCCTGCATCATCGCTTCGATCGAATATGTGTTATCGGCTCCCGGGAAACGTTCGTGCTCCGGTTTTTCGCCTGCGACCACAGGAACCGCAAGGACCCTTTCGGCAAAGTCGCGATACAACTCCAGCGCATCGCGGGTGCTTTCCCGCGCCTCCGCTTCATCGGCATGTGCGGAATGACCTTCCTGCCAAAGGAATTCGGCCGTCCGGAGAAACAGGCGCGTTCTCATTTCCCAACGGACAACATTTGCCCATTGGTTGATGCACAGCGGGAGGTCGCGATAGCTCTGAATCCATCTCTGGAAGGATTCGCCGATGATTGTCTCAGACGTCGGCCGAACAATCAGCGGGTCTTCGAGTTTGGCGTCAGGATCAAGCTCTAGCTTGCCATCAATGTTTCTAAGCCTGTGGTGCGTGACCACCGCCATTTCCTTGGCGAACCCTTCGACGTGTTCCGCCTCCTTGGCAATAAAGCTCATGGGGATGAACAGAGGGAAGTAGCAGTTGTCAAATCCAAGGGCCTTGATACAGTCATCAAGCTGACGCTGCAAAAGCTCCCAAATACCGTAGCCCCATGGCTTAATGACCATGCAGCCCCGCACCGGGGAAAGTTCGGCCATGTCGGCATCGCGAACGACCGACTGATACCATTCGGGGAAGTTTTGGGCGCGGGCTATTTTAAGGGCGAACTTCTGCATTCGGTCAAAATCCAAATTGGATTGCGATGGGTGACAACATCGCACAGGTGCTACGCAGCCGACGCCTTCGGATGGCGACCCGAAGCCGTTTGCGTCTGTCACAATTGAATCACGATCAGCTCGGGAGGCTCCTTGTTGAAATCCGAATATCGAATCCACCGCGGCGTCGCTTTGAATATCACGGCCCCTCTCTCGATGAACTCCCTCGCGGCCGGAAGGCTGTTGAGATAAGCTTCCTGGTATTGTTCGATATCCGCGGCAGGAACCCTTGTTGCCTCACCCTCGTATTGCACCGTGATATTGTCGTTCCATCCGACTACGAATGCGACGCCTGGACGCTCCGCGAGATTGTCGAACTTTCGCGTTTCCTTGAAGGTGCTGAACACGGCCTCAAGATTGTCGCGCACCGAGAAGTCGACCGTAGCAGCCTCGGGCGTTCCATCACGATGGCAGGTCGCGATGACCGCCAAGGTGTGCTTTCTCAGGAATTCAAGGATCATGCGTTTCGTATGAAAATCATCCATTGTCCTGTCCCTCAGTGAGTATTCTCGATTTTTGTGCAGTCCCACTCGAAAGCCCGCCGGCTCAGCGGAGTTTGGCCGCCAGCGCCGCGAGCTTGCGAGATATGCGTTCGCCATCCGACCAAGCCATTGTTGCGTCCGTTCTAACCTCGTGCCTTCCAGGACGAATAAGACGGTCCATTCGAGATCGGCGCGAGCTTCGAACGCGGGTTACGTGGCTCCCGTCGAGAGGCTGTGCATGCAGATCACCAGTTCCGACTGCCGCGACACTCCTGTCTTGCGGAAGATCGACTTTAGTTGCTGCCTGGCAGTGCCTTCAACGATCCCCAGGGAACCGGCAGCCTCACGTACCGATGCGCCACGGCCGAGGGCATCCGCCAGCCTCAGTTCTGCTGGAGTTAATTTGAAGCGGCGCGCGAAGCTTGCAATGCCGGCGGAATTGTACCAGCTTGCCGTATCGATGATGATCGCCACAGCCGGGCCTATGAAAAAGTCGGCAAGCGCGTCCCTACAAATCTTTGCGAGGGTGACCTTAGTCAGACCTTGAGAGGTCATTACGACGTAGGAGTGCAGCCTTGGCGCAGCCGCTATCCCGTCGACCATTTCACGTAAGACGCCTTGGGCAGTCCTATCTCTGAGGGTCACCCTGCTGACAGGCGAAAGTCCGACGAGTTCCCCGGCTCCGAGGTGACGATCACCCAATGAGTTGGAACGTCTGAGCACTCCGCCTTCTCCGACAACCACAACCCCGATGTCAGCGTGATCGAGGATGGTTATTTGGTTCTCGGCGTTACCCCCTTGTTCCTGCCCGCGATAGAAACGGAACGCCTTATGGAGATGCGGGGAGAGTCCCGTGAGCACCTTGGCAGCGGCCATGTTGTCATCTGGATCGGGATTTGCGGTGAGCGTACTTAGAGCAAACAGCCTCCCGTTTTCGCGGGCAATCGTCACTCCGACGGCCGCCTCGCAATCAACATGCCGCAGGAAATCACAATAGTATTCTGTCTGGACGAGGTCGGCTCTCTCAAGCATTTGTTCGGAAACGACACCCAACCCAATAGGACGGATGGCTGCGCCTTTCATCCACGGGTTAATCTTCGAATAGTGCTGGGAATACGCGACGAGATCGTCCTCGCGCAGCCCGGAGGCCAATGAAAAAGAACCCTTATGCCTGACGGTGTCATGCAACAGAAACAGCGATTTCCCTGCGGGGAGTAAGTTGCTCAATTCGTCAAGGAAGCGCTGCCAAGTGGCCTCGCCGAGAAGGCAGGCATAGATTAGGTCGACAAGATGATCAGTCGTCCTTTCGACGTCGACAACGTGGTACGCCATGTTTTGCGCTGGGTCGCCCCGTCCCTGCGATTTGGAAACACCTAGTATCGTCGATTACGCAATCGTTATATTCGCAACTACGCTTATATAAGCACGTTATTGGTGCGAAGTCGACAGTAAGCGCCGAGGTCGATACTGGTATTGGCGGGCTCCGGACGAAGGGTTTGTTCTAGGCTAGTGCGCTTTCGGCTGACAACTGATCATACAACTCTGCGCGGGGCTTATCACAGATGGAAGACGACATCGCTCGCAGGGGGCCGCAATTTCTTGCTAGCTTGGCGAGGCGCGAGGGTATGGTAGGCTGTTTGCGCCTCGGTGCTCCTTCCGCAAGGTATCAGGCTGTGGCAAGCGATAGCAATCGATCGCAGCCGGATGATACGGCGTCGCGCGCCGCCATGGCAGTCATCACGAAGGCGTCTATCTGCTCGCGCGTGTGATTATGCATCAAGTGCACCCGCCAACGACATCCGTTCTTCGCGACGGCGGGATACTCGACGAGATTAACGATCGCGCCGTTGTTCAGCATGTAGGAGGTCATCTTGCGCGACAGTCCGTTGGACCCGGGCACGACCGGAACGATCGCGCTTGGCTCTCCGATGACCTGAAATCCGGCGCTTTGGACGGATGAGCGCATGTGCATGACGTTGCCCATCAAGCGCTTCCTCCGACGCTCGCCTTCGGAACTGTCGACGATACCGAGCTAGGAAAGCACCGCGGCCGCCTGCTCGGCGATATCGCGTTGGTGAAGGTCAGAGGGCCGCACGTGTATCTCAGCGGGAGTTTCAGCTCCGTCCTGTTCGAGGCGACGAAACCGCCGTTGGAACCGAATGTCTTGGAGAAGCTCCCCATAACGATGTTGACATTCTTCAAAGCACCCTGCAACCGCCCTCGTTCGAGCAGTGTGGGAACCGGTGGACGTTGCCCGTCGCGGCGTCGGCTCCCTCCTGGAGGCAGGCATGTGCAAGAACGTCGATGACGACATGGGCATCCCGGCGCACGAGCGTCCTGATGAGCCCGTAGCCAGCTCCCCAGCCGGTCGGGAACACGGTTGCATCGGCGAGCCCAAGAAAGGTGGCGAGCTTCCTCTCCAGTTCGATCGTCATCTCCGTAAGCCCCATCAAGGCCGACGATCCCGCGCTGTGGACCCCGTACCGCTCGGCCGCTTCCGTCGCCACATTGATGACGCGTTTCTCCGTCGCGAGGTTCAGGTAATCCTGGGATGCGAAGTTCACGCCGGGAAAGGGTTCCCCGTTTCTCGCGTAGGCGACGATTTCGGTGTCGATCCAGGCGGCGGTATATTTGCTGTAGGGATCGAGGCCGTTCCGCGTCCGCGCGTCCATCCACCCGGTCAGGGGCTTCTATCGACTAGGGAGGTTGTCGATGATTGCCTGGTCGTAGTAGTCGGTTGTCACCCCATCAAAGACATCGAATTCCGCGCTATCCACGGTGCTATCCCCCAAGGCCGCATGACCGGACCTGGAGGATACGGAGGTGCTGGGGGCAGGTCATATCCCATTTGGGAGATGTGAGCACACAGATCGCGGCGTACCTATGGACCATCAAACTGGAGGGAAAACTATGAAACGCATAATTTCGATCGCGATCGCCGCAAGCCTGGCCACTGCCACATCATTTGGCGTTGCGCAGGCCAACATGAAGATGCCCAAAAATGCCAAGGCGCTGACGGCCGAGGAAACAACAAGACTCTACGTTGGCAACACCGCCATATGGGACACCGATGGGGGGAAGGTGAGTTACACATGGACAGCGGATGGCAACGTGCTCGGCATCATGGACAAGAAGGATGGCAAGAAGGCCTGGGCCGAAGGTAAGTGGACCGTCAAGGATAACGAATTCTGCTATGACGTAGTTTGGCGAGGCAAAAAGACCGGAGACGGCACCAAGTGGGCCCCGTGCGTTTCCTGGTTCAAGGTAGGGAAGGTTTTTTGGAGCAAGAACGGATCAGGAAACGGAGAGTGGACCGGTAACGTCTGTGATTGCGAATTCAGGGACAGCTTCAAGATGGGTGACAAAGTTTCTGGGCGGATGGAGACGGTTAAGGCATCTCTACCAGATTAAGTCTGAGGCGGCAGCATGATCTGAGTGCGGTGAACGGTGATCTCGGACCGTTCCCGCACTGCCGGGGCTCATCGCAATACCCAAACCGGGAGACCGTGATGGCAGCGAAAGATTCACCCACTCAACAAAAGCAATGCGCGTTTCGCCTCGCCGAAAGGTCCGTCTCTTTCCGATCGGCTTGAAAGCTACTCCACCTGGATCGAAGCACGCATAAGCGAAAGCGCTCATTTCCCCGCACCTTTTCCCATCGGGGCCTGTGTCGCATGAAGTGTCCACTTGAAATAGGTGGACACCAAATATGAGTGACGATGGTGGGCAGAAGCTGCGTGTGCGGCTTGTTGGGCGTGATGGGCGACGCCGCTATGATCCTGGATCGAAGGAGCGGCTTGTTGCGGCCTGCCTTCAGCCTGGTGTGTCGATATCAGGCCTTGCGCTTGCCCATGGGATCAATGCCAACCTTCTGCGCAAGTGGGTCAAGGATGCCAAGGAGACTGGCTCCTCGGTGAGATCAGCAAGATCGGCGTTTATCCCAGTCGTCGCAGCAGACTACAGCCTGCCTGTCGAGAACGGCTCGTTGGATATGCCGGCCACGTGTGGTGAAACCCATGCGGCAACACAGGAAAAGACAGCCCATCTGTCGCGATTTTCCAAAATCAGCGCATTGCTTCCGAACGGCGTGAAGCTTTCGCTGGAATGCGGTGATGTGGATGCGTTGACGGCCATCATCGGAGCTCTGGGTCATGTTCAGACTACGTGATGATCTCAAGGTCTACCTGCATCGCGAACCGATCGACTTTCGCGCCGGCATCAACAGCCTTGCGGTCCTGGTGCAGGAGGTGATGGAGCTCGACCCGTTTGCGCCTGCGGTCTTTGCGTTTTGCAATCGCCGCCGCGACCGGATGAAACTCCTGTTCTTCGATCGGTCCGGTTTTGTGATGGTCCTGAAGCGATTGACGGAAGACAGGTTCCGGTGGCCGCGCCGGGAGACGGCGGTGGTGGCGCTTTCGACCGAGCAGCTCCACTGGATCCTCGACGGTATCGATATCGATGCGATGGTCCGCCATCCGGTGCGGCAATACCAGATCGCCGGCTGACGGCTCTCGACTTCTGCGGTTGACGCGGCGGTGCGGTTCAGATTCAAGAATCTGATGATCAGACCCGGCGAACCGACTGTTGAGGAGTTGATGGCGCGCATTGCGGCGCTGCAGGCGGAAAACCGTCAGCTCACGGAACGCGTGGTCAAGCTCGAGGAAGAACTGGCACTGGCGCGGCTCCATCGTTTTGCGCCGAAGAGCGAGAAGCACATCGATCGGCTGTTCAACGAAGCCGAGCAGGTTGCCGATGAAGACGACGCCGGCGGCGAAGACGGTGGTGTCGTCGACCTGCCGGACACTGGCTTTGCGTCCGCCGGAAAGCCGGAGGGAAAGAAGCGTGGCCGCAAGCCCCTACCGGAACACCTGCCGCGCGAGCGTGTCGAGTATGATCTTACCGACGACCAGAAGGCCTGTCCTTGCTGCCTTCACCAGATGCATCGCATGGGCGAGGCCGTCACCGAACAGCTCCATATCGAGGTGAAGGCGAAGGTCCTGCAGAATGTGCGCTTCAAGTACGCCTGCCGCCATTGCGACCGAACCGGTATCAACACGCCTGTTGTCATCGCGCCGATGCCCGCACAGCCCTTGCCTGGCAGCATCGCCACGGCCTCGACGCTGGCCTTCGCGCTCGTCCACAAATATGTCGATGGCACGCCGCTCTATCGTCTGGCCCAGGCCTTCGAGCGTGCCGGCGTTCCCGTCAGCCGCGGCGCTCTCGGTCACTGGGTGATCGGATCGAGCGAGAAGCATCTCTCCCGCATCTATGACGCGCTGAAGCTGCGGCTCAGGTCGCAGCCGCTCATCCACGGCGATGAGACGACGGTCCAGGTCTTGAAGGAAAAGGACCGGGAGGCCACCAGCACATCATTCATGTGGGCGTATCGGAGTGGAGAGGACAGCCACGAGCCGATCGTGCTTCTCGATTATCAACCCGGCCGCGGCCAAATTTATCCGCAGGCCTTCCTCGGCGATTACCGCGGCATACTGATGAGCGATGGCTATTCCGCCTGGCGCACGCTGGCAGGGGCCACCCATCTGGGATGCATGGCCCATTCCAGGCGTCGCTTCGTCGATGCACTGAAGGCAAGGAAGAAAGGCGGCGGTCCGCCGGAGCAGGCGCTGAAGTTCTTCGAGCAGCTCTACCGGATTGAGAGCCAGGCGCGCAGCGAGAAGCCGGACATTGCCGCCGGTACCGACAAGGACGAAACACAAGCCGACTGCATTCGCCGCTTCCGCCAGCAACACAGCGTGCCCATCCTCAATGCTCTCAAGGCATGGCTCGACGACATAACGCCGAAGGTCCTGCCCGACAGCAAGATCGGCGATGCCGTGTCCTACACCCTGAACCAGTGGGAGTACCTGACGCGTTACACTGAAGACGGCAGGATGCCGATCGACAACAACTTGCTTGAGCGCGACATCAGGATTTTTGCCACGGGAAGAAAGAGTTGGCTGTTCAGCGACACCGTGGACGGAGCCAGGGCCAGCGCCGTCGTCTACAGCCTCATGCTGACCTGCAGAGCTTGCGATATCGAACCCTTGGCCTATATGCGTCACGTTCTTAGCGAATTACCGCAGCGTGCAACAGATGCCGACATCACCGACCTGCTGCCCTTCAACTTCCCAAAAGCCGCCGCTGCCTGATCCGATGCAGCCGTCTAACAGCGACCAAATCAAACCGGCCACGTCAACGCGCATGGAAATGAGCGCTTACGGACATTCTGCCCATATCGGGGAAGAAGTCGAGATCCATTACCGCTGGCATGCGTTTTATGGTCGGCATGTCCGACGCTACTACGGCGAGCAGCGCAGCGGATCGGAAGTCGTAGTTGTCGAGCACGAACCCGGAGTAACGACGGCTGTGGACCGGTGGATGCTCGACCGCGCGACCTGTGCCTCGATGACATTGGGAGAGCCGCAGGTATCGTTGCAAGCGCTGACGGACCTCGATCGGGTACTCAAGGATCACGGACTCAGGCAAGTCTTTTCGGATGACACAACAGTTATCGAGGAGGCATGCGATGAAAGCACGACAGCACCCCGCCATCGTAAAACCCTGCCAGCTCAGCATGACGTTGGAAACACCCGAGTTGACGCGAATGAACACGGCGGAGCGACAAGCAATGATTTTGCGCCTCGCGCAATTGATCCTGCAGGCGGGCGGGATAAGAATCATGGAGGCCGGCGATGACGAACGTTGATCTTCCCGCATCGCTGCTAAAGCGGAAGGCCGTCGTTTATGTCCGTCAGTCCACACCCGCCCAAGTGCAATTCAATCGCGAGAGCCAGCGGCGCCAGTATGAACTTGTCGAGGAGGCACGGCGGCGTGGATTTCGAGATGTCGAGGTCATAGATGACGATCTTGGCCGTTCGGCGAGCGGGACCGTCGCGCGACCGGGGTTTGACAAGCTGGTGGCTTGGTTGTGTGCTGGTAATGTAGGCGCCATCCTTTGTCTCGACGCTTCCCGTCTCGCCCGTAACGGCCGAGACTGGCATCACCTATTAAAACTGTGCGGCCTTGTTGAAGCTCGGGTGATCGACCTCGACGGTGTTTACAATCCTTGCCGTCCGAATGACCGGCTATTGTTGGGCATGAAGGGGAGTATCAGCGAATTCGAGTTAAATATTTTGCGAACTCGCATGCACGAAGCGGTCCGCTCCAAGGCACGACGAGGAGAACTGCGTATTGGCGTGCCGATTGGCTATATCTGGCATCGCGAGATCGGCCTTGGCCTGGATCCTGACGCTCGCGTCCAGGAGGCAGTGCGGCAGATATTCAGCCGTTTTCGCCAACTGGGAAGCGCTCGTCAGACCCATTTGGCGCTGCATCGCGAAGGAATGCATTTTCCTCGCCCTTCGGATGGCAGGAAACTGACGGCGCTCGACTGGACGCCGATCCGCTATCGCAATGTGATCTCGGTGTTGAAGAATCCGTTTTATGCTGGAGCTTATGCCTATGGCAAAAGCAAGAGCAGAACCGAAGTCGTCGACGGCCGCCCCCACAAGACGTACGGTCACCTTCTGCCACTCAACGAGTATGAGGTCCTTTTGAAGGATCACCATGAAGGTTATATCGACTGGGGAATATACGAGCGTAATCAGAAGCAACTCGCCATTAATGCATATGGTCAACGCGACGGAGCCAAGTCTGGGCGAGGTGGCCGATCCCTATTGATCGGGTTGATGACCTGCGGCCAATGCGGGCATCGGCTGAGGGTAGCGTATCGAGGGCGTTACCCTTATCCTGTCTACCAATGCGTCGGCCGGACGGCTCTCGGACTACCACGGTGCATGTGTTTTGGCGGCCAGCGGGTCGACACGGCGATTGCGCGTGAGTTGGTGCGGGTCGTTCAGCCGATTGCAATTCAAGCAGCGCTTGTTGCAGAGCGGACGCACATGGAAACCCAACGGGAACAACAGCGCATTCTCGAACTCGAGTTGCAACAAGCTCGTTACGAAGCTTCCCTCGCCGAGCGGCGCTACGCGGCGTGCGATCCGGATAATCGCCTGATTGCCGCACAGCTCGAGAAGAACTGGGAGACATCACTACGCCGTGTCGGCGAGTATGAGGCTCGTCTGGAAGACATGAAGATGTCCAACTCGGCTATGCCCAAGCCCGATTTTACAGGCCTTGCCGAAGATCTCGACGTAGCCTGGTCGTCTTCCAACGTGTCGATGCGCACGCGCCAGCAGTTGGTGCGCGCGCTCATAAACGACATTACCGTCAACCTCGATGAGGCCGACAGCGAGATCGTGCTGACGATCCATTGGAAGGGTGGTCGACATTCCACCCTCCGCTTGCGCAAACCACAATCCGGTGAACACGAATGTGTCACGTCCGACGACGCCTTGGCCGTCATAGAGAGTATGGCGAGCCGTTGGTCTGATGAGCACATCGCTGCGACCTTGAATCGGATGGGACTACCGACTGCTCAAGGCAAGACCTGGACAGCAAAACGCGTCGGCTCGATCCGCCGCGTGCGTGGAATTCAAGCTGGCTAACGCTAACCGAAGCTGCCAAGGCTAGTAACGTTACTGCTCATCGTATTCGCAGCCTGATAGCGGCCGGAATATTGCCGGCCCAACAGGTTGTTCCTGGCGCGCCGTACCAAATTAACGCCTCGGATCTTCGCAATCCCGGCGTCACAACTGCGATGAGGCGGAAAGGGCGCCCGTGTCAGTCGCCGCCGGAAAGTCAAATTCCAATGTTTACAGACACTTGAATAGGGGGTGCATAATGAACACAACGTGGTTTGGGGTCGGATGGCACGCTCGACTATGTTGGAGTCGATTTCCACGCGACCGTCCGTCAAGAAGTGCTCCAGCGCCTCCCGGCATGTCAGGGCGTAGCGTATCGCCTCAGCGGTCTTGGACTTTCCGGAGACTTTGGAGAGTTCCTTCTCCCACAAGCGGAAGAGATCGGCGACGATGCCAGCGGACGTCTCCTGACGACGTGTGGCACGGGTTTCGGCATCACTGCCGCGGATCTCGTCCTCGACCTTCCAAAGTTCCGTCATCGCTGTAATCGTCGCTGTCGCAGCGTCATTAATGCCGCCGACATGCAGCTCGTAGAACTTTCGGCGTAAATGTGCCCAGCATCCGGCCAGCTTGATCGTTTCATTGCTGCCGGACTTGGCGCGCTCCTTGAGCATGCTGGTATAAGCCGAGTACCCATCCACTTGCAGGATGCCACTAAACCCGGCGAGATGACGCGCGACACACTTGCCACCCCTGCTGTCTTCGAAGCGATAGGCAACCATCGGCGGGCCAGACCCGCCAAACGGTCGGTCATCGCAAGCGTAGGCCCATAACCACGCCTTCATCGTTCTACCAGAGCCGGGGACCAGCGTCGGCAAGGTGGTCTCGTCTGCAAAAACCCTCTCTCCGGCTTTGATGCGTTCCAAGATGTAATCCGCCAGGATCCGCAGCTCGAAGCCCAGATGCCCCATCCATTGGGCCATCAAAGAGCGGCTGAGGACCACGCTTGTCGCGCAGATAGATCGCCTCCTGCCGGTAGAGCGGAAGACCATCGGCGTATTTCGACACGGCGATATAGGCCAGCAACCGTTCGCTCGGCAGCCCACCTTCGATGATATGCGCGGGTGCCAAAGCCTGCAGCACGCCGTCACGTTCGCGGAACGCATATTTCGGGCGGCGTGTCACGATGACCCTGAACTTCGGCGGTATGACATCAAGCCGCTCGGATCGGTCCTCGCCGATCAGAACCTTTTCCAAGCCTTGGCAGTCGTCGGGGATCTCCGGCTCAATCACTTCCTCGATGCGTTCGAGATGGGCGGCAAAACCTTTGCGAGGCCGGGCCTCCCTTTTTGGCCGCGCCTTGCCCACTTGGCCGAGTTCGCTATCAATCGCCGCAAGGCCAGTCTCGACCTCCTCAAAAGCGAAGTCTATCTGCTCGTCGTTTATCGCCAGCCGCAGTCGCTCGGAGCGCGTCCCGTTTTGGGCCCGCTGCAAAACCTTCAAGATCGCCGTCAAAGTGGTGATCCGCTCGTCGGCTTTCTGTTGGACAGCCTTCATTCGGGCAATTTCGGCGTCAGTCGCAGCCTTCTCTGCGTTCAAAGCGATGATCATCGCTTTCAGCGCATCGACGTCGTCAGGAAGGTCGGGACCGGGTAAAACCATGCGCGTAGTAGAGCATAGAATCAGCCGATTTCCCAACACTTACAGCAACATGATTCATCTTGCCGCACATCGTCATCAGCCGATCGAAAGTGGCCGCCGCACCTTGGCGGGGCGGATCTTTTTCCAATCCATTCCGGCCAGAAGCGCCATTAATTGCGCATGGTCGAGACGGACGCAGGCAGCAGACGGGACAGGCCAGCAGAAGCCATTTTCCTCGATTATTTTGGCGTAAAGGCAGACCCCACTGCCGTCCCACCAAACAATGCGGATCCGGTCTGCGCGTTTTGAGCGGAATACATAAAGAGCGCCGCTAAAGGGGTCGAGGCCGCCATCGCGAACCAGGGCCATCAGCGATGCAGCGCCTTTGCGGAAGTCGACCGGTTGGCACGACACATAGACCACGACACCCGAAGCGATCATGCTTGCCGTACCGCCCGGACAATGCCGCTTAGCAGCGCCGGATTGATCGAAGCGCTGACGCGAAGTGTCGTGTCGCCCACCTGGATCTCGACAGTGTCCGTCCGCACCGCCTCAAAACGAGTAAAGGCCTCTTCGTTTTCGGTTGCTTTCAGGCGCTGAACCGAACCAGATGCGAGGGCTACTCGCCGCCATCCAAAGAGCTGCGACGGGTCCATTCCATGGGCACGCGCCACCGCAGAGACATTAGCGCCAGGAGCGAGAGCTTGCTCCAGGATCAGAGCTTTCGCCTCATCTGACCACGACTTCGGTTTCCGCCGCGTTCGCACCGGCTCTGCCGTCAGAATTTCGAACGTACGATCATGATTCATATCTTCACTCATAGGGTTCCCAGCATGATTCATGCTGAAAATGAGCGATTTTCTATCTGGATGCTACGTGGGGTCGCCTATGCGCTTACCTTAATCCGTACGCCTTCGGCGTCTCAACACTGTCTACAATCAAGTCCGTCAAACCGATTCCGTGCGGTCTTTCGTATCCTTAAATCTTGTTTGACTTTTTGGACTTAATCTCGCCGCTTCAATCCCGTGTTGGTGACTATGAACGACATATCGCGAGAGTTCCTTCTTTCCATCGTTGCGCCTTGCCATAATGAGGAAGAGGGGCTGCGGGAATTTTGTCGGCGAGCGGTAGCGGCAGCGCGTAACATAGTCGGCGATGCCTTTGAGATCATTCTGGTGGACGACGGGTCAACGGACAGGACCTGGGACGTTATTGCCTCGCTTGCCGAAGAAGTCACGCAGGTGCTCGGCGTCCGGTTGATGCGCAATCATGGTCATCAGCTTGCTGCGACGGCCGGGCTTGCCGCATCGCGCGGCCAGCGTGTGCTTCTGATCGACGCCGATCTGCAGGATCCGCCGGAGCTATTGATGATGATGATGACCATCATGGATCGCGGCGCAGATGTCGTCTATGGGCAGCGCGCGCGCCGACAAGGGGAAAGCTGGTTCAAGCTCGCATCCGCTTCGCTCTTTTACCGCCTTTTGTCGCGACTGGCCTCTGTGACTATCCCCCGTGACGTGGGGGATTTCCGCCTGATGCGCCGCCGGATCGTCGATATCTTGCTGTCGATGCCCGAGCGTGATCGCTTTATTCGCGGAATGGTGAGCTGGATCGGTGGGCGGCAGGTAGCACTGCCTTATGAGCGCGACGCCCGGTTCGCTGGCGCCACAAAATATCCGCTGCGCAAGATGGTCAATTTCTCCATCGACGCTATTACCAGTTTTTCCACCGTGCCGCTGCGCATCAGTACATGGCTCGGCATGGTTACGGCGGCCGCCGCTATCGCGCTGTTGATCTATACGCTGGTGCGTTGGATCGAGAGCGAGACTATCGTTGGCTGGTCAAGCATTATAGCTGCGATCGCCGCTTTTAGCGCGATCCAGCTGATTTGCATCGGCATCATCGGCGAATATATCGGCCGCCTGGTTCAGGAGAACAAAAGGCGGCCGATGTTCGTGATCGAAAGTCTCATTCAAAATGGACATTCCATCGACCTTGCCAGCGATTTTGCCGATATGAATGCCACGGAAAAACGCCGGGCGCTTGAAGCTGCGCTGGCCGCGCAGATCGAAACTCTGCCGAATGCCGATTACTTGAAAATGCATCGATAATGTCACGTCTTGTGGAGCACACTTTGGATATTTCTACCGCGTCGGTACCAGCGGATTCCATGGCGAGAGATGTTAGTGACGAGTGTGTGATCGTCGAGCAGCGGCCGAATATCGCGATCGCGGCCTTTGTTGGCGTCGTAGCCGTTCTCGTCGCTGCATTCGAGTTTCCACCATTGTTGGATTATCCCAACCATTATGCGCGCATGTGGCTGCTCGCCGGCGGAATAACAGAGCAGCCGTTTCAGCAGATTTACGCGATCGATTGGAGTAGGACTTTCACCAATGCCGGCATCGACCTCCTAGCCTACTATCTCGGACCGCTGATTGGCGTTTCGTTTCTGGCAAGAATTCTGCTTTTTTTGGCGATCGTATTGCCGCCACTGGGGGCAATCGCGTTGCACCGGCGCCTTTTTCAAGGAGCGTTCTATTGGCAGGTTGCCATTCTCTATTTTGCGTGGTGCGCGACGCTGATCGGCGGCTTTATCAATTTTCAAATCGGTTTAGGAATGGCGTTGTTCTTTGCAACGGTCGATCATGCCTTGCAGCCAAGAAATTGGACAGCGTTGTTTCTCTGGCGCATCGCCGCGGGCCTGCTGCTGACGATTATGCATCTCTTCTCCCTTGGGTTTTATATCGCGATTCTCTGCGGCCTCGAGCTTTCCTCGACACTTGCGGCCTTGTCGTCGCGTGACTTGGTGCGTCGGTGCGCAAGACTGTCGATTGGGATTTTCGCCTCCGTGCTTCCAGCGCTGTGGCTGTTCGCCTATGCACCCGTGCTACCTAACAGTGGGAATGCCGGCTTCGGCGCAATATGGAACAATTCGCCTATCTTAATCCTGGCAAATTTCATGTCTGCGATCTGGACCTATGCGTCAACGGTTGACGTTTTGCTTTTGATTCCGTTGGTGCTTGTCTGTAGCAATGCGCTTCGCACGAGACGCCTTCAGGTGCATCGCGGCTTAGGGGTGACCGTGACGGGCCTGCTCATCCTCTCTTGCGTCTCGCCGCTCCATATCATGGGCACGGGGTGGATCAGCTGGCGCTTTCCGATTATGGCGGCGCTTGGGGCGATGGCGATGATCTGCCCTCTGCCGCAATTGCCACGCCGCGAAGCCTTAATGCTCGTTGCCGTTCTAAGTTGTGTGGTCTTTGGCAGAACGGTCTGGGTTGGTTTCAACTGGTGGTGTGGGCAGGCCGATGTCGCAAATATTCGCACGGTCCTTACCGCCATACCGAAAGGATCGGCAATCCTACCCATGGCCCATGAGCATCGAGACATTCACACCGGAATCGAGCATCGGCACTTCGCATGGAATGAGGACACTTTCCGGCACCTGCCGACGCTCGCAGTTCCTTTCGCCCATTCTTTCGTGCCTACGTTATTTACTGCCAAAGGCAAGCAGCCACTGGCGGTATTGCCGCCATGGACCGATATCGCCGTTCCAGAGGGCAACCTGCTTTCCGTCAGCGTGCTGGATTGTCCGGACTCGGTGGAAAGCTTCAGCGCTTTTGCGCCCTATTTGATAAATTGGCGGCAGCGCTTCGATTTCGTCCTTGTCGTCAATGCTGATCTGCCGGATCGTTATGGCGAATACAGCGTACCCGCCGGACTCAAGATTATCAGCGATACACCTTTTGCTAAGCTCTACGCGATCGACAAGGGCTTCATTTCGTCGGATGGTGCGGCATCACCAAAAGCCTGCCCGGACCCACTAGCCTAGGAAGATGATTGGAAGCGGTGGGAAGTTTCACCGCTTAGTGGGACAATTGGGACGACGAGACGCGTTCCCAATGCGCCTAACCCAACCTCGGGTAGGGGATCATTTCACCGCCAAATGCCAAACGTATTTTGCATATACTCAATACATCGCCGGTTCGCTTCTGTGCGACCGGCGCCTTCGATCGTCGCCTTATATAGAGACGAGATATCGTGTGCTTCCGTGGTTTCCGGCTCCTCGACACCTGCCGGTAGCCAAATGGAGATATTCTTCAAAGCGAGCATGCCGGACAGCCAAACGTCGTCAACGGCCCATATGACTTCAGGGATCGTGTAGGCAATATCGTCGAAGAATTCAGGGCGAATTACGGCTCCGCCCAAGCCTTGGAGAATGTCGACATACCCGCCTTTTGCTACAGGGCAACGCATTGGTCTTTGTGCTTCGCTACGCAAGACAATCGAACTGAATTTGTGCTTTAAGCGTTTGGCTCGGAGAGCGATATCTGTCTTGCCGCGACGGACCGCCCTTGGTCGCAGTGGCGAAGGCTTTCCGTCGCTTGCTGGGATATCTTTCCCGATTAGCGCGACGCATTCGCCTGGCCGCGAAAATTGTGCTGAAAAGAGGTCTTCTGACCGACGAGAAAATCTTATCATCGTCGCAAAACAAGATTTGCGCGGATTGATTGCGAAATTCCTTCGCGGCGAAGAGGACCTTCGACGCCGGCCCCATATCATCATCAGGCCGGAAGATTTTGATACCGGCAGGGACTGATGGCAAAAAACCGTCATATTCGGGAAAGCGCCGATACTTTTTCGGAATGTAGAGCCTCACTTCGTCAATCTGCCCCTTTTGTTGCAGCAGGCTGTTCAGAGTGGGTGCGAGCGTCGCGAACCGTGGCGGTATCGTAGAAAGCGTGATAATGCGCAAGGGATGCGGCCCTGAAATTAAAAAAATGGCGCAGCGTTATCTTCTGGTTAATTCCATTTCAGATTGCGAAAAGTCAAGGGGAACTACCCTGCTTTTCAGCGATTCACAGTGGAATTTCGCTCTTTGATTGCTGAATAAGTGAGAACCGGATAGTTGGCGATTCGTATGTTCAACCACCACCGGAGGCAAATGCGAGCGTTCTGGCGCCCGCCTAGAGGCAAAAAAAGACTAAAACGCCGCTTATCTCTTCCTGCTGGAGCGAGTCGAGGCTGGGTCCGCTTGGTTCATCCGATTTTGGCGGATCGCGGCGCCGCCGTTTGTTGTCGAAATAGGTGGCTTATCTTCTACGTCTAGCCAGCGAAGTGCTCATTCAAAGATTTGCGTTCGCGTCAATAGCAGCCCTTCGAAGGCGCTGAAGGATATTCACGCGGGCGACGCCGGACGCAGCGCGAGGCAAGCAGCTGAACAACAATCGGCAATGAGTCCTTTGTGATGAATGATCCCGATACAGCTGGTGGCATTTGCGGGCTAGCCACCTAAAAGTCGAGTTGGCCTCACACAAGAGACTTACGCGCCGCGAAGGCCCGCACTGTTCATGCCGTCCAGATACTCTAGGTTCGTGGTCAAAATCCGCGAGGGAGACAATCCCGTTGGCTACGAGCATTAATCCGACGGTTGGATTAGTTGCAGGGCTTCCAGAGATCCCGTCTGGCCATAAGCGATGAGCCGCTCCCTTATTCTCCGAGCAACCGCCTCAAAAACGGGGAAGCGCTGAAGATGCTTTTCATCGATCCAAGCTGCGGCCATCTCTTCCCCAGGAGGCAGAAAATCGAGAGGCTCACCATTTTTGATCTCTTGCAGGTGGCCATCCAAGCCCACCGGTGTCAGCATGAAGCCGGTCCCGGCGTGCATTAAGACCCGGTCCAACCAGAATTCATAAGCGTCGCGCTCGATTTTCATTTGCTCTAAGTCAGTCATTTCTATCTCAAGCCCACTCCAAAAGAATCGATCACATTTGTGTAGTCGAGTAGGAGAACTGCCATATGCGTTCGACGGGGCTTGCACTATAGACAAAGGTCTTAACAGCTGTCGTCTCTAGGCAAGGTCGGGGCTGATGGAAATTCAGTTTAATTCCGCTTCAAGGGCCAAAGGCATGTTCCAACATTTCCAATAGAAGTTCTGGTGAGCTCAGGAATCCGTTGGCCACGAAGCCGACGAATCCTAACGCATTGCTCCAATAAGCCGATGCCTCTCCCAGCTAAAGTGAGTTCTCCAAGCGTCGCCGCAAGCGCCTACCACAACCCGTACCACTTAACGGAGCATCTTAACAACGGCTCAGCATCCTTGTTTCTTGCATGTCTTCAACGATTGCATGCGAGACGCTGCCGTTAACCGGCAGCATGTTCTTCGGAATACAATCAATGTCAGCGCCGATGGCATCGTCATCGAGAGCTATTTCATTGTCACTCAAACACTTCACGTCCAAAAGCGGAAGAATTTCAATCCCTCATAGATGAGGAAGCGATCAAAGGCAAAGAAATCGGTAAGCTCGTATACCGCGCTCCAGAGAGCTTTGCTTACCGAATGGGAAGTGATCATCATCAGCAGGAGGATGCTCAGCATTGGGGTAATTTGATTAGCCTGCATTTGCATGTCACGCGGAAGGTATGGCTGCAGGATGCCAAAACCATCTAGGCCCGGAATGGGAAGAAGATTCAAGTCGACCGCAGAAGCCTGCAAAGCGACCAAAAGTGCGACTGTCTGCCAAAAACGGGAATCGTTGTCTGCCAATCCGAAGAGGAGGGGGATCGAGAGGATTAGAAGGAACACTAGGTTTGCCAATGGTCAGGCAGCAGATACGAAAGCCCGCCAACGCTTACTCCGTGATCAATGGACACCGCGCCGCCCGGAAGACCGATCCTGCCTAGTAAAAGATAAAGCAGGGGGAGGGCGAAACTCAACAGTGGCTGCGTGTAAGCCAGTAATTCGGGACTGAGATATCCCTTTGCAGCAACACTTCGATCTCCTCCCCAATATGCCGAAAGCGCATGGGCGCCCTCATGTAAGCATAGCGAAACAATCCAGCCGGTTAAAACGAACACGAAGACCGCCACCGGCAAATCAACGCCAGCCAGCAAAAAGACCGACTCCCGTCCCGAGAAAGATAATGAAGGTGGCCAGGAAATTGGTGCTCAAATCCCATAATCGTGGAAAACGGGAATAAATTATCTTTGGTTGCATCAAATAGTTTTCCGATATTCAACGGACGTCATCATCGGCGACGCTAACTGCTGATGGCATCAGGGCTACGTCGAGTAGCGGCGGCGAGTTCTGCTGTTTTCAGATCATGCGGGCACCAAAGAAGTGAGCACGCCGCGATCAATGTGGACCATTGCCATCAGTAGCTTGTTTGCGAATGAACGGGATCCGGAAAGAGAGACCAGTGTAGCCGACAGCTCAGAATACTTTGCATGTCACGGCGTGAAACTGCCTGACAGAAAACGTGCACAGTGAAATCATCCGCATACCTTTCTTATGAACGCTATGGCCGCTATTCTATAAACTCGTCATAATGAGGGGAGAACTGAAACATGGATTACTATGTAATGCTTGCTGTTTGCGTTGCGACCGGGTCGTTTGTTTTCACGATTATTAATATCCTGTAGGGGTCTGCGCGCGTTTATCCGCCTTATTCTTGCAATTCGCGAAAGGTTAATAAAGAGAATCTTGTCTAAATAGTTCAACTCTTGGTCTAAACGGATCGGTCGGCTAACTCAGGGTGCCACTCTTATTATTAAACGGTCGATCAGATATTCAGCGACGATGCGATGCCGTCCTTGTGCGCAGTGAGCACGCAATATCAACGTGACGAAGGTCATTGCTGCTCGATCCGTCCTTCTCTGGCCATTTCGGCGACGCGATGCTGCGGCGAGGCAAACATTGAATGCCAGCGGCCCAATCGCTTTGGAGTGGGAACATTGCCACAAATGAGCGACAAAAATTACGACTGAATATCTCAGGTGAGCGTCTTAGGCCCCCATTCCACAGTGGCCTAGATGGCCGAGACCACGGAATTCAATGGTCAAAAATATGCGCTACACATTTTCGGCCCGGATCTCATCCCCACCGTGCGTGTGCTTGGTTACCTGTTGAATGTCTTCATGTCAGGTCGCCTAGTGCAGGCCGCAGGAAAAACACCGGAGGCCCGCAAAGCCAAAAACCTTCGCCAACGTGTTCAACATCACTGTTTTTGGATAATAGGATGGAAAAGGTTCCGTATTTGGCCAGTCTAAACGGGCGTTTCTTTGCGAGGGTGATGATCCCGAGGCGATTGCGGCACCGCCATTTTGGCGGTGCCGCGGAGTTGAGGCGAGCTTTGGGCGGTGATCGAGACGAGGCGATAAAACGTCTGCCCGCTGTACTCGACGAATTCCGAAAAAAAATCCTACTGGCGCGGCAAAGCGACGCCGTAAAAACCGGACTGGAAAAGATTCCGTATTTGCTCAATCGAGAGGGACGCTTCTTTGCGCGGGTAAAGATTCCAAAATCTTTGCGCTATGACCATTTTGCTGGGGCTACCGAACTGCGACAGGCTCTGGGCGGGGACAGAGATGAGGCGATAAAGCTTCTGCCTGCAGTTCTCGATGAATGGCAAGAGAGAATCAAACTGGCCAAGCAGCGCCGCGCCGACTGTCCGCTCCCTCGGGGCGATTGCGATACCAAACCGTTGGCCCAGATAATCGCGCGAGACTATCTTGCGCAGCTCAAGGCAGATGAGCAATTGCGCAGCCGTGCATTGTCGGATTGGGAGGATGCAGCCTTTGACGACGGCGATGAAAAGATCTGCAACCTGCTTCAGCAGAAGGGACGCTTTTATGCAAGGATCAAGATACCACTGTATTTGCGCGAGGATCACTTCGGTGGGGCACGCGAACTCAAACGGCCCCTGGGGGGTGACCGAAAGCGCGCAATAAGGCTTCTGCCCTCAGTGCTGCAAGAGTTGCGTGAAAAGATCGATCTGGTTCGGCACGGTGGAGACGGGGCCCTCGGACCAGCCGGGGCACGCCATCCCAAGTCCTTAGCCTCCATAGTCGCCGCCGACTATTTGGTGCAAATCAAAGCCGATTTGGAACTGCGGGGCGGTGCAGTCCTATTGTCGGATAGCGCTCCCTCTCTCGATCGAGACCTTTGGATGCGCGGCTATGTGGGCCTTTTGAACGACGAGGAGCTACGGCGCCTTGTTGGCAATCGGATCGAAATTGCCAGACGTCAAGGTTGGCATGTCTGCGAATTCGGTTCACTTGAATGGCGGAATCTTGCGCGGGGCCTTTGTGTTTCGAGCTACGAGGTCATGGCTCGGCAGGATGAGCGCAATCGGAGTATTTTCGACGGAAAGCCGGATCATCCGCTCTTGAAGAAAGGCATCGCGAGAGTCCTCAGAACAAGAAGGCCGCCGACAAGAACCTTGACCTTTGACCAGATTATCGACGCCGAAATCAAATATAGAGGTATGGGGCGCGATCCTCGGCGCCTTGCCTTCTATACGGTGGACAAGTTTCGCAATCATGCGCGCGAGTTCGCATTATTCCGCAACTCGGACAATGCGCTCACCGTAACGGCTAAGGAAGCAATTCTATGGCGTCATCAATTGTTGTCGACAAAATCGCTGGCGAACGGGACCGTCAAGCAGAAGATTCAGAATATTAAGACGATACTCAATTGGGCTCGGTATCACGAGCCTGGTGTCGTCTTTCCTCACGGCAATCCATTGGCGGGAGTGAGGGGGCCGCGATCAATTCGCCAACCCTCTCATCTTAAAACGTATACTCTCGACGAGGCGACAACAATCTTACGCGCGGCGCGCCTTGAAAGAGAACCGATTTTTCGGTGGATACCATTCCTATGCGCCTATTCCGGCATGAGGATCGGGGAGGCGGCTTTCCTTGAAAAGGAAGACTTCTTTCAGCATCTTGATCGGTGGTATTGGCGGGTTTCAACCATCGGGGGCCGGTCGTTAAAGACCGCATCCAGCCAGCGGCGTATACCGGTGCATCCGGCGCTCATCGCAGAAGGATTCATGGACTTTGTTTTCGCGATAACGAAGGGACCATTGTTCTATAAGAGACGCAGTAAAGCGGATAGAATCAGGCCCTCTTTGGCGACGTGGGTTCGATCACTGATTCCTTATCTGTCCCGCCCAGATCTTCGGCCGAATCATGGATGGCGCCACCTGTTCGAGGACCTATGTCGTCGTGATTTGATAGACGAGGATGCGCGGGCCTATATCCTTGGGCGAAGCGTTGGAGCGAGCAGAGAGCTCTATGGACGTTCTGATATCATGCTGCCGGGATTGGCTGTGGCAATGGATCAGGTCAGGCCTTTCGAGATTTGAGAAGGAGTACATTTAGGCAAATAATATCATCTGCCAAATACAACCCGTTGACTGGCAAATTGAGTCGACTGGTCACTCGCCGACCGTGGCGGACGACGAATTGTGGCAGCTTTCATCTTTTGCGGGTTCTGACACACGGCTCTCAGGAAACAAGACACGGAGATCAAGACCTCCCCTGCGTCAGGTCGAAGAACTTTCACGAGGTCGACCTTGCGGCAAGGTGAAATTACGCTTCGCTGGTGGTAGCTGAGAGATTGTCGATGAGACGCCGTCTCTTATTGTCAAGCGAAGTAAAGATTTGACCCCTTGGGCGAAACGAAGCACTGGCCCGCTTCATCGATTTGTCGTTTCGTTTGTTTCAGGCATCGGTCCGGCTTTCTGGAAGGCCGACCGCCGCCTTTCACGAAGCCTGTAGCTGTCATCTCGGATGGTGATCACCACCGTATGGTGGAATAGGCGCTCTAAGATTGCCGTGGCCACGATGGGTGGTCACCAAAGACGCGCCCGCATTCTCCCACAGAGCGGTTAAAGGTGATTAAGATTGCTCCTTTTTCATACGTCGACAGATCAACGGCAAGACGGATCTTCCCTGTTCCGGTTGGTCCCAGGAGTAGGACAGTGTCACCGTGAGCGATCCAGCGGTACGTAGCCAATTCTCCGATCTGTCCCTGATCAAGCGATGACCGCGCCTCGAAGTCAAGCCTTCGAGTTCACGTACGAAGGGGCCCCTGCACCAGTTTGCTCGACATAGAGATGCGCTGCTGGTCGCGTCGGACAATTTCTCGAGACACCAAAAATGCCAGTGCCTCGCGAAGAGTTATCGGCGAGCAAGCTGATTTCAGTGGCGAATGCCGAGAAGCATGCTGGCCAGCCGGGATAGATTGCTGGACACTCGCGACTGTTCGGATGTGGGTGAATAACGCTTTGGCGAGGGACGGCGGCTAGGCTCCCCCCGTTTGATCAGGTCTACGACGAATTCTACGCGAGCTTCATTAATGATCTCGATATCGGCGTTAATGATGCCTAATGCCGCCGCACGCGTTATCGCCTCCTCGAAACTGCTCGGGGTCCACACTGTGCAATGAACATCGATATATTGGCGTTCATTATAGACGAACTCGGCAAAATTTACCGCCTCAGCGTCAGTGTAGGCCCTGACGGTATTGATCGGTCGATCCTCATCATCAAAGCCGGCGTGGAGACGATCGTCCAGGCAGCTGGACAAGAAATCGCAAACCTGCATAGAGGTGGGTACTGCAGGTCGTTCAAGCCAATATGAAATGAGTTGCGCAAAGGTTGTGACCGGCCTGAGATAATCATTTGTGTGACGCCTGTCGGGCAACATGAGGCGCAATTGCGCCCCTACCTTTAGAGTCTCGAGGATTTCGTTTAGCCAGCCGATGGGGTTTGGAACGTGCTCCATTACATGGCTTGCGAGAGCATAATCATAGCACGCATTTGTCGGCGCGCACTCCTTCAATGGAACGCCCGGCGTCCAGACGAAGTCTATTTTTGGGATCTCGCGGCCGGCAGCGGAAGGGTTTTCTACCGCTTTTGCCGCTATCTCCTCATTGCTAATGTAGTCGGTATAGACGACGTTGAATTCAGAGCGGCGCAAAGTCGGATTGAAATACGGGGCGACTTCCAAGCCAATTCCAGCTGTGTTTAGTCGCTGAAGGCGTCTGGCGTAATCCATATGAGGATCCTCCATGAGAACGACCCAACCCAGTTTGGTCGGTTCGCAACTGACGTTTGAGTCGGCGAGCACTATTATCAACTGTTGACCACAAAAAAACAACCAGCAGCACTCAGACGCCCTACTTAAAAAGGACAACTACGGGTCGCATGAAATTCTTCACGGCGCTGCGCAACTCCGTGTTCGGCGGTCAAAACGTAAGCATTCGGCGAGGGCCGCAGGTTCAGGCTTTTTTGCGTGAACGACGTTTCCACTTGGCGGCTAGCGCATCGACGCTTTTGCGAAGGTTGCCGGCATCGACTGCGGTTGGATCGTAGTCGGCGTTGCCCCACCATTCGAGAAGCTCGTGGTGACGCTCGTGGTTTTTGTTGACAAGCGCTTCGCGGAATTCCTCATATCCCCACGGGCCGCCGACGTCCTCTGGCGGGCAACGCCCGACGGCATCGAGGAGGAAAGGATCATTGAAGTCGGCAACAACTGGAAAGGTCTTTTCGATCTTGACGCTGTGCGTCCAGCCATCGCCGAAGTCATAGAGATACTTGAACGATCTCGCACCGATATCTTCGATGGCGGAAAGAAGTGTTGCTTTGCGCGCGTCGATGGGCTCGTCAAAGCCTCCATCGGGAATGCCGAAGCCGACGTCACGGATGCGGAATTCGTAGAGATGAGTGTTGGTCCAGCCGAAGGCGGCCTGAAGAACCTCATGAAGCCGATCAAAGCGAATGCGGAACGGCACGACGACACGCCGCATCACCAGGGGTTCGACGTCATCGAGCGTGACTTTCAAGCGGACGAGAGAGGCAGCTATTATGCCGCCTGCGGCAGAGGTGTCGTCACGGTATTCGTCCAGTTCCAGGGAAGGAGTTCATCGATCCGGTTTACCGGATGATCGGCGATCCGGGCAAGGACGTCGGCAAGCCAGGCCTGCGGATCAATGCGGTTCATTTTCGCCGTGACGATCAAGCTGTACATGGCGGCAGCCCGCTGACCACCGCGATCTGAGCCGGCGAACAGCCATGCTTTTCTTCCCAAAGCAACACCACGCAGCGAACGCTCCGCACAATTATTCGACAGGCAGATACGACCATCGTCGAGGAACCGGGTAAAGGATTCCCAGCGGTTCAGCATGTAGTCGAAGGCCTTAGCCAGATCGTTGTCGCGAGACAGCTTGGCACGTTGATCGCGCACCCAGATTTCCATTTCGTTGATCAACGGCCTGCTGAACTGCTCACGGGTTGCCTGTCGCTCATCCGCAGTTCGGCCATTGATCTGGCGTTCGATCTCGAACAGCGCATCGATCCGCTGCACCATCTTGAGAGCGATCGGCGAGATCACGGCGGCGCTTTTGCCCTGCGCCTTTCGACGCGCATTGGCTTCCAGATCGGCCAGGGCGAAGAACGGTCGCCTTGCGTGTGCCCAGCTTGCGTCAGGGCAAGCCCTGGAAAGGAGAATGGAATGTAGAACCTGAAACCTTTCGAAGTCATCCAGAGGGTTCGACCCCCTCCCGGTAAAGGCGCAGCCCGCCAGCCGGAAGCGAGTCTTGCATGGGCGACGGCAACGTCGTTCGTGAAGCGTAGACAGCGGATGCTGAAGCCTTGGGGTAGCCCCGAAATCATGTAGTTGCTGAGAGCCTTCGGTCTGTTGGGTCCGGGGGCAGCACTGCCAGGACCGTCACAGGCGAGGTCCAGGCAGCTCGGCCGGGGTCTTGGAGCAGGGCAAAGGCAAAGGAGGGATGACCAGGGAACCTGAGAGATCCCGCTTGCGCCCACGGGCGAGAATGCCGGAACAAGGAACCCCGGCTGACCATGGTTCCAGGCCCGGGTTGCATCCTCCGCGCCGCTCGGGAGCGCCTTGGCGATCACGAATGATGGAGGAGCGCGTGGAACCTGCGACCGAAATCATAAGGAAGCAGGTCTGCGTGAGCGGGAAGTCGTAGCGCCCTCATAGTAGCAGCGATGTCGGGGAACCGGGCTCACCGGGACCCGACGGAGCGTAGGGGGGCGTCATGTGTAGAGAACCGTTGACCTGAAACATGGGAGGGGACACTGAACCCCACAAACCTGTCTACGAACCGACAACGGATAGCCAAACTGGCGAAGACGAAACGGGGGGTGGCGCTATGCTCGCTCCACCATGTCATCGACTTGGAATGGATGAAGGAGGCCTACCGGCTCACCCGCAAGGATGGTGCCACCGGCATCGACGGCGTCACAGCGGCGGACTACGAAGTGAACCTTGAGGCCAGACTTCTGGACCTTTTGGGGCGCATCAAGTCCGGTCGATATCGTGCGCCGCCCGTCCGGCGCGCATACATTCCCAAGGCGGATGGGTCGCAACGGATGCTCGGCATTCCGACCTTTGAAGACAAGGTAGCGCAACGTGCCATCACGATGGTGCTGGAGGCCATATATGAGGAGGAGTTCTATCCCTGCTCTTACGGCTTCCGACCGGGTCGTTCCGCCCATCAAGCGCTCCACGCATTGCGGGGCGAGGTGTGGGGCAAGCGGCTCTATTGGGTCATCGATATCGACATACGTAAGTATTTCGACACGATCCCACACTCTCAACTCCGAGCGTTCCTCGACCAGCGAGTGACGGACGGCATCATCCGACGGATGATCGACAAATGGCTGGCAGCGGGCGCCGTTGAAAACGGTGTCCTGCGCCGAATGACCATGGGCTCCCCGCAAGGAGGTGTGATCTCACCCTGCCTCTCGAACATCTTTCTGCACCATGTGTTGGATGATTGGTTCGAGACGGAGGTCCGACCACGGCTCCGCGGGACTTGCACCCTTGCACGGTATGCTGACGACGCTGTGATGGCTTTCGACAATATCGTCGATGCCCAACGGGTCATGGCAGTGCTGGGCAAGCGTCTTGAACGGTTTGGGCTAACACTCCACCCCGACAAGACACGCCTCATCGACTTTCGCCCGCGAAAGACGGAGCGGACACGACATCCTGAAACGGATGCGGCCAACTTCGACTTTCTTGGCCTGACCCACGTGTGGGGACGGTCGCGAAGAGGGAAAGACATGGTGATGCAAATTACGGCCAAGGGCCGTTTTGCTCGAGGACTGGCTGCGGTCAGTGGTCGCCCGTGAAGAACAACGATTAGCCGATTACCGGGGTTGCGTTTGAAGCTTGGAATATTGGGTCTAACCGTTTGGATAGAGCCAGAGCTGCCCAGATGATAGCCAAGCAAAACCTGATCCATACGAGGATGCGGCGGAAGTTATAGCCCACGGCTGCAAGGACGGCGTTGACGGCGTCGCCGGTGATTCCAGCGAGATGATTGCGGCCCATGCGGTGGTCTTCCTTTAAGTGTCCAATGACGGGTTCGATGGCGGAACGTCTTCGCATCTGGCGCTTGATGTGTTCAGTCATCCCGCGTTTCTGGCCGGCGGTATAGACCTTGAAGCGGTGGGTCTGCGGAGCGTTGTGGCCTTTGTAACCGGCATCGGCGATGATGCGGGAAAGCGTTGCGCCGACCTGGGCCTCGATTGCCGGTATGACGGTTTCGAGCGTGTGGCCGTCATAGGGTTTGCCGGGCAGCGCCTGAATGTGAGTGACGAACTGGCCGCCTTTCGATCGGTTGATTGTCGTTGCGACGGAGACCTTGACACCGAACTCGTAAGGCTTGTGGGCCTTACCCTTGCCAATACATTCGACCTCCGGGGCGTGCAGGCTGAAGACGCGAAGATCGGCGTCCTTGGGCAGGCCCTTGACGCGGTTGAGATTGCGGTTTCCAGCATGGATCCGTCTGGCCAGCATCAGTTCGTGGGCGACCGCCGCCTCAAGTTCTGTGTCGCCCTTTGCCTTGCGCACCATGTCGCGAATGACCCGGCCGAGATAGGTCTTGAGCGTTCTCAGCGCTTTACCTGCCCGCTTGAACTGCTTGGCGTGCGCGTATCTCTGGTGTTTGATGAGGGCGATCTTACCGACCCGTGCATAGGATTGGCGAAGTTCGATCCCAAGCGTGTTGGCCAACCGCACCAGCCGCTCGCGCGAGCGATGCATCAACCGGGCATCGGTCGGATAGGCCACGGCCTTTGGCTGCACGGTCGTATCGACAATCGCCGACGTGAAGTCGACGGGCTTGGCCGCGCCTGTGCGAACCGCCGAGGCAAGACTTTCCTGAAGCAAGGCGTTCAGTTTCTCCTCGCCCATCCTTTGCCGCCAGCGCGTCATCGACGAACGGTCGAACGGCAAGTCATGGCGGAAGAACTCCTCGCCGCAGAACAGTTGGTAATAGGGATTTTCCACCCACCGCTCGCACAAGGCCTCGTCGGATAGGTCGTGCATCGATTTGAGGATGGCAAGCCCCGCCATCAACCGGGTTGGCAGCGGTGGATGGCCGGGTGCATCTGTATAGACCGCCCCGCAGCGCTCTTCCAAAAACCGCCAATCGATCGCCCGACCGAGCCGCGCCAGTGCGTGTTTCATATCGACGATCTGATCGAGCCTTGCCCGGAAAAGATCATTCTGCCCGCTGTCCCGCCGCTCCTTCGGAAGCATTCCAACGCTCCATGAAATCACCCTCTCAACAGAGAGAATCACGTTTTTTCTTGCAGCGCAATTTGCAAGTTTCTCCAAACGAGAACCGTCCAAACTTGCAAAGATCAATACTTCAAAACTCTGGATAAGAACGCCAATTCAATGCGTTACGCGTACTTCACTGGCGACTCAGTGACTGGTGCCGACGAAATCGGCATTGGTCGATCCGCGATCAGCATCGCCACCTATCCTCTATGCTGCGGGGCCACTTCGCCTACTATGGTATTGGTGGAAATAGTCGGCGTTTGCGATGGTTCGCTCATCAGGTCGTTAGGATATGGCAGAAATGGCTGTCGCGTCGAGATCGCCAGAGTGTTGTCCGGTGGACACGCCTCAACGAGATCCTCAAACGACATCCGCTGCCGCCAGTCAGGATCATCCATAAGTTCGCCACCGTCAGCCAAACTCTACTGTGAGGAACCGGATGCGGGAAATCCGCTCGTCCGGGTCTGTGAGGGGTGGGAATGGTAACGTCCCCACCTACTCGGCACGCTGCCTCATGGATCGGCCCCGGACTTCGATCAGGAAGATAGAGCTGCGTATAGCCGCTGTAGGCATCCGCCTGAAGGATGCCGCTATAGGTGGCCAGGTGCGCTTGAGGATGTTCGCCGGCTCGATCCCGCGAATAATAGAACATCGCCGATGGTGGCGCCGTTCCGCCGAACGGGGCGTCATCACGAACATACGACCAAACGCGGCCCGTGGCAGTCTTGCCGGCGGCCAGGACCGGAACCGTGGTATCGTCGCCATGAACTCGCTCGGCCGCAAAAGTATGGGCTTCGATCCGTCTCAGCAGAGGGTCGAGGACATGGCAACAGGACCCGATCGCATCAGCCACTGTCGACAAGCTGATCGGCACACCTTCCAACGCAAAGCGTTCGACTTGACGATTGAGTGGAATGTGCTGGCCGAACTTGTCGCAAAGGATCATCGCCAACAGGCTCGGCCCCGCCCAACCCCTCGGGATGACATGAAAGGGTGCAGGCGCCTGACTGATCTTCTCGCACTCGCGGCAACTGAACTTTTCTCGTACCGTCTGAATGACCTTCCAGCTGCGCGGAACGCTTTCCATCGTCTCGGTGATGTCCTCGCCGAGCTTGCGCAGCCGCTCGCTGCCACAACAGGTGCAAGCGACTGGACCCGGCACGAGAACACGTTCACGCTGCGGGTTTCACAAAGTTCGGGACAAGGATTTCAGTAAGTCGCGGACACTGATTTCAGTAAGTCCGGGACAGCGATTTCGGTAAGTCGCGGACAAGATATGCGGCGGATTTAGATCGATTTTCGTGAGCGCCGATCTGGCAATTTGTCCTCGTGTTTTAAGCGAGGACATGATGCCCAGACGGAAGCAAGCGAGACATACTGACGTGAAGGACATCCGATCGATACTGCGGCTGACGTTTGAGCAGGAATTGTCGATACGTGCCGTTTCTGAACGGCTGAAGATGAGCAAGACGTCGGTCTCGACGTATTTGCTGCGGGCTCGAGAAGCCGGGCTTGCCGTGTGGCCGCTGCCACCTGGCCTGGACGACGACGAAGTTCTCGAGCAGCGACTATTCCGCCGGATGGGACGACCTCCGCGCGACACCGATGAGCCGAATTGGCCGAAGATTGCCAGCGAACTGAAGCGCAAAGGCGTGACGCTGAATTTGCTGTGGCAAGAATACCGTGAGACCCATCCGGACGGATATGGCTACACCTGGTTTTGCTGCCGCTTTGCCGAATATGAAAGCCGCGTCAAACCCACCTATCGCAGCCGGCATGTTGCTGGTGTTGCGATGGAATGTGATTATGCCGGCCATACGATTCCGATCGTCGACCCGCTGACGGGCGAGATCCACGCGGCGCAGATTTACGTTGCGGTACTGAGCGCGTCGCAATTGACGTTCGCCTACGCGAGCCTCAGTCAAAAGCTGCCTGATTGGATCGAGGCAAACCAACGGGCCTTCAGTTACTTCGGGGGCGTGACGAAGACAACGATCTGCGACAACCTCAGATCTGCCGTGGCAAAAGCTCTCTGGTTCGAGCCGACGTTGAATGCGACGTTTGCCGCCTTTGCCGAGCATTACGACACAACAGTGGTCCCAGCACGACCGGGTCGTCCGCGTGACAAGGAGCAGACATCACGATGCACCTTGTTGGGTTTGTTGAGCGTCAATTAGCCGGGGCTGGCGGCCACCATAGCGACCGCCGACGCCTTTTGCGAGTCTGACGTTGCCCGGTGGCTCATAGAGGTACCGGTGGTTGGTAGCGTAGCGGTGGCGCTTTAGAACGCCAGCGCGTCCGAGTTGGTGGACGGTTGTGGCGCTGACGCCAAGTTGACGAGCCACTTCCTCGCCGGTGAGCATGCCGCTCTCGCGCAACCGTTCGCACCGGGTCTTCAAGCCGTAGGCTCGACGAACGATCATGACCTTCTTCAACGTAAAAGGCTCACCGCGCCAGTTGCGATGCCCGAGTGCGTTGAGACGGCTGGCAATCCGCTGGTCGTTGTCGGTCTCCAGCAGTTCGTTGATCAACGCTACGACCGCTTCCGGGGTCTTGCGGATCACGGCCATGGGCCGAGGACGAGCGACTGCCAGACTTTGCGTGCGACCTCCGCGCCAGCGTATGTGCATGTTGATCTGCTCGTCGACTAGCAGTGTCACGTCTTCGATGAGGAGGCCAAGCATGCGTTTACGTTCGACTGCGCTTGTACGTTCGTTGTTCCAGACGCGAGGAAAATCGGCGGCCAGCGCTCGGATCCGTTCCTGTGCAGCGCCGTCCAGCAATGACTGGTCTGTCTCGTTTTGACGCTCATGTTCGCGCTGAAGCGCATCGAGGTCGCGTAGCTTGCCATTCCAGTCCGCTTCGAGTGCGTCGGCAACCAAGCGGTTGTCAGGATCGACCTTCAGATAGCGGCGGCGTGCGAGTTCAGCCTCATACCGGGCGCGCTGCAACTGCTTGTCGCGCAGCGAGGCGGCTTGCTCGACACGTCGCGAGATCTCCTGCTGCACCGCCAGCGCGACCTCTATCGCCGTCGGCGCCATTGCTTCGAGCAGCAATGCGCTGACCGCTTCATCGATCGCAGGCCCTCTTGCCCATTGGCAGGTCTTTCCAGCGTGACGAACGACGGCCTCGTTGCAGACGTAATAGGGACGAAGCTTGTCCTGGAACTGTTCATAGTGGACCCGCATGCGGGCGCCGCATCGACCGCACAAAACTCGGCCTTGCAACAAGCCACTGCCCTGGCGAGGCATACGACCCCGCAGGCCCGGAGAAAAACCGACTGCATTTTGTTCCAGGCTTGTTTGATTACGCTCGAACTCATCCCACGAGATATAGCCTTCGTGGGCCTGAGGGATGAGCACCGGCCAGTCGGACCTCGGCATCTTCTGCTGTACGGACTTGAGCTTGGCATTGTAGACAGTGCGTGTGCGTCCGTACGCGAAAGCGCCAGCGTATCGGGGATTGTGCAAAATCTGAAGCAGACGGGAGTGGTCGATCTCGCTCCAAAGGACATCGCCCTTGCCGATGCCGCGCCGGATGCGCCGAGGAAACAGGATCTTCTCGCTGCGCAGGCGGCGCACAACCGCGCAGGCTGATCCCGCCTCCCGGAAGGTATCGAACAGCATGCGCACCGTATCCTGAATCTGGCGATCTGGATCGAGCACCACGCGCATATCAGGCGTGTAAACCAGTCCGATCGGCAACGGTAACTCGAGCTCGCCACGACGCGCTTTATTAAGAATGCCGCCTTGCAGTCGAGACTTCAGGATGTGGAGTTCGGCCTCACTCATCGTGCCCTTCAATCCGAGCAACATACGATCGTTGAACGACGCCGCGTCGTAAACGCCATCTTCATCCATGATGAGCGTGCGTGACATGGCGGCCAATTCCAGAAGGCGATGCCAGTCAGCATTGTTGCGAGCCAGGCGAGATACTTCCAATCCCAGCACGATCCCCGCGTGCCCCATTGCGACCTCGCTCACCAGGCGCTGGAAGCCGTCGCGGTCCTGCGACTGCGCGCCGGAAAGGCCGAGGTCGTTGTCGATAACGTGGACGCGCTCAATCGGCCAACCCAGCGCCACCGCGCGGTCCCGCAATGCATATTGCCGCTTCGTGCTCTCGGTGTTCTCGAACACCTGACGAAGGGAGGATTGGCGGACGTAGAGAAATGCATCGCGCCGCAGGTGATCGGCGCTAATCTTCATGGCATTATCAGTAGACATGGCTTCCTCCTGTCTCTGCTGCCAGCACCATATTGGCGAGCATGTGCACGAGCTGGCGATCGTGCGCGACCACTGAAGTTGTCTTGGGCCGAGGCGCCGACTGCTGTCGCGCTATCGTGGACTGCTCTGGCGTGATCAGCACTGCCAGGCCGCGCCACAGTCCGTGAAAGACGATGGCGCCCATCCGCCTCGCGCAAGCCGTGCCGCAAACAACATCGGCGCGGAGCGCTTCGTAAATCTCCTTACCGTTCGACGGCATGGTGATTGCGTGCGTCCGCCCGTCATCGTTTTTTTTTACGCGCCACCGCGCGTTCGATACTGCGAGGATGGACGCTGATGCCCAGTCTCGAATGCACCAGTTCCGCCAGCGAACGGGCCTGCAGTTCACCGTTCGCATCGAGATGCTCCTCGACGAGACGCATGACCTCGCCGGTAAGCTTGTGGGCTGACTTCGGCCCGCGGGTGCGCGGCAAGAGGCCGGCCATGCCATCGCGCTCGAACGCGGCCTCCGCTTGATAGTAGGTCTGCCGAGACAGCCCGAAAAGCGCGGCCGCATCGGCTTTGTTGGTGCCGTCTTGGCGGGCGTGACGAAGCATCTCGTACTTCACTTGCACGAGATCGAGCGGATCGAAGAAACCTGCTTCTCGGAACCAGGGGGCGCGGACGCCCTCGGGTCTGGGGTTGAGAGCGCCCATCTGGCGCAGGCGATCGGGCTTGCTTTCTTTGGTCATAGGCGCCTCCTGAGTGTAACGTAAAATATGCCGCTATCGACTTGCGTGTCAATTGAATTATATCGAGCGAGTAGCCAAAACATTTGCATTATCATGACACTTCACATAAGAAGGCCGTCGCAAACATCGCGGGAGCGGCATAATTATCTTGACATTCGCGGCGTAATTTACTTGACGCATCGTCACTCTCCATGGCGACGCTTGATGTGAGCAATCAATGAAGCCAGCGCCGACAGATCGTCTGGGCGCGAGAAGGACCGTCCTGCGGCTATCTGGCGAAATGCGTCGATCTCATCGACATCCGTCCACGAGGCCGGCAGCGAACGCAGTCGTCCTTGAACATCGTAGAACATGACGCGATCTTCGCCCCAGTTCTGCTTGCGCGTCGCCAGGACGAAACGCCGGCCGCGCCACGGATGAAAGGGATGCGTTACTTCAAACTCTATGCGCGCTTGTCCATCAACACGAACTGCAGTCCTGGACTTGAAGGAAACCATCCGCCGAGGGTTCGGTATTGATCGTCGAGAGATGGGTTCTGGCCAGACTTCGAAATGACCGCTTCTTCAGCCTTGCCGATCTCAATGCACGGATCACCTCTTTGATTGAGGATCTCAATAATCGCACGATGCGCCGCTACGGCAAATCCGGCGTGCTTTGTTCGACGAGGTTGAACGCAACCAACTCAAGCCACTGCCCGCTACACCATTCGAATATGCGGAGTGGAAAGTCGCGAAGGTTCATCCCGATTACCACGTCGAAGTCGACAAGACCTTTTATTCCGTTCCGCACGGTCTGATCGGCCGGCGAGTCGATGTCAGGCTGACGTATCGCGCTGTCGAGATCTTCGTTGATCACAAACGCGTTGCCAGCCATATCCGCAGCTCTCAGCGCTCCGGCCATATTACCGTCAATGAGCATATGCCGAAGGCGCACCAGCGCTATGCAAACACGACACCCCACACATTGCGCAAGGAAGCGGCAAAAGGTCGGGAACAATACAGCGATCTTCATCGAGCGTTTGCTGAGCGACCGCCCGCATCCCGAGCAAGGCTACCGATCTGCGCAAGGGGTTCTTTCCCTGGCGCGACGCTACAAATCCGAGCGCCTGGAACTGTTGACGGGCCGTTTGCGTGTGAAGCCGACGACAGCAATCGGAGCAGCCGCAGCGACCGCCATCTCGGCAGCCAGCTCATCCTCTGTGGCGGCGGCCTCGGCGTCCTCCAGCATCAGTTCCATCTGCGCAATCAGCCGAGAGGTTCGTTCCGATTTCTGGCCACGCAATTGTCTTTGAAGCTTTTCGATACGCACTTTTTGGCGAAGAATGATGGCCTGATCTTCGGCTTCCTTTGCCTTGGCGACCGCAAGTTCGGCCAACGCAGCCGCTCGTTCCGCACGTGCGACGACCAGCTCTGCCTCAAGAGCAGCAGCATAATCGGGATGATGTTCCGAGCCGGTTTCCATGCTCGAAATGAATCACAAAACCACTGATTTGCATAGCTTTTCGTCGGAATTCAAACCGCAAATCCCGACAAAATATACGCTATCCGGCGCTCGTCGGACGCCACGTCTGTTGTGGATTTCGCCAGTCAATTCCCTCAAGCAGATAGGACATCTGCCCGGCTGTGAGGGCAATAGCACCGTCCACTGTCGCAGGCCAAATGAAGTGGCCGCGGTCGAGCCGTTTCGCATAAAGCGATAGCCCGACACCGTCGTGCCAAAGGGCCTTAATCAATCGACCACTTCTCCCGCGGAACACAAAAACGTCGCCCTGGAACGGATTGCGGCCGAGCCCCTCTTGCACGAGGAGAGCCAAGCCATGCATGCCCTTGCGCATGTCGCAGTGGCCGCTCGCGATCCACACCTTTACTCCGGAACTGATCGGAATCATTTGAGCGCTCGCATGACTGCGGCCGCAAGTTCGGATGGCGTCGCAGAGCCAATTCTCACCTTCACGCCTGTCGGGAAGTCCACGAACATGGTCGGCTCGACCGCATCACGGCTGGCAGAGTCAACAAGCTTGGCCGGCACAAAGGCGGGCTCGGCCTGCTGGACCAAAACCTGCCGTCGCCATGTGTAAATCAGGCCAGTCGAAACCTCGAAGCGACGTGCAACTTCGGAAACCACCGCGCCCGGCGCGAAAGCCTCCGCCAGTATCTGCGAGCGATCTTCCAATGACCATCGCCGCCGCCGCTCTGGTCCCGTTAGCAAAATTGCATGTCCCATGAATCACTCAGTGCGCTCTTAAGTCCACTCGTAAGAGCGCAAACTCACGGCAAAACTGCCAATTCACAAGGCGGTCCTCGCCGAAGGCGTACGTCAAAAGTATCCGTTGCGAGCGCCCCACAGCGAAGGGCATGCGGAGTATCAATCCAGACTAGGCGTCGTTGGCAGGGGCGCCCGGGTTAAAGCGCATCAGCTTGCAGTGCGCGTAAATGCTCTCGACCGCGAATGGGAGCGTACGCCAGGCATCTTTAAGGATGGTCTCAGATGGCTTTGGAAACGCTGTCGAGATCATTTCGATCAGATCGGGCCTTGTGCATTGAATGAGGATGCCCATGATTGGTTCGCCGGTCTGCTTTTGAGCGAACAGCGGTGCCCAATCTTCTAGGTTCAGGCTAATGGCGCCGAAGAAGCCGTCGGCCCAATCGCCCGCAAGCACTTCTTCCTCGTCAGTGCGCATCAACATCGGTGCATAGCGGCCGGGCGCTGTCAGTTGGTGGGCTATGAGGTTGTAATGATCGACGATCGTATCGATCACCGCCTGGATCTTGTTGCCGATGAACGCTCTCTTCTCGTGATCGCCGATAACATGGAACATCCAATCATTGGGTAGCAGGAAGATCGGGCCAGCCGCCAGGCCGGTCAGGAAGCCGTTCATCATCGAGACGCCGCGGCAAGGAGGTGCCGGCTCGACCTTGTCGAACCAGGCTTCCAACTGCTCGAGGGTCAGAAGTTTCGCACGCTTGGGTCGTTTCACGCTGCTACCGCCATATTCATATCGGCATGTTCTTGTTTCCAGTGCCAAGGCAGGCAACGCTCCAAGGAGGTCGACTTTATCTCGCCCGACACAATGCGTTCAAGCACGTCGTTGAGCCACGTATAGGGATCGAGGCCGTTCAACTTTGCGGTGGTTAGCAACGAACCCAAAATGGCCCACGTCTCGGCCCCGCCATCACTGCCGGCGAACAGACTGTTGACCCGCCCAAGCGCAATACTTCTCATATTACGCTCGACGGTATTGGAATCGACCTCAAGCCTGCCGTCATCCAGGAATAGGGTTAGGCCAGACCAGAGCCCAAGGGTGTACTTGATGGCGGATGCGACAGGGTCCTTGGCGGATATATCTTTGAGCGTATCCATCAGCAACGTTTTGAGATCAGCCATCAGGCCTTTGGTTTTCGCCTGACGGACCGACAGGCGATGCTCGGCGCTCGTGCCGCAGATTCTGGCTTCAATCGCATAGATCTCGGCCAGGCGCTCGATCACCGTTTTGGCCAGCTCGGATTTGTACTTCTTGTAGACATCCACAAACTTGCGACGCGCGTGGGCCAGACAATAGGCGAGTTTAATCGTTCCGGCTTTTCGGCCGGGCCGGGTCAAACTCTTATAAGCTTTATACGCATCGACTTGCAGAAGCCCGTTGTAGCTGGCCAGCTGCGACTGGATTTCCGCCTTGCCCCGACCTTGGGCAAACACATAGGCAACCGCAGGATACGCGGGACCGCTCCATGGGCGATCGTCCACCGCATGCGCCCAGAATTGACAGACCTTGGCGCGTTTCCGGCCCTTTTTCAGGACAGGCATCCGGGTCTCGTCCACAAACACCCGGCTATGACTGTGAATGTAAGCCAAGAGCTTGTCGTAGAGCGTTTTCAGCCACCAGGCTGACCGTTTCACCCAACCGCAGAGCGTTGATGTGTCCAAACGGACGCCTTGTCCTTTCAGCATTTGGACCTGGCGGTTGAGTGGCAGGTACCAGGCATATCGCCATACGACCACATTGCTGATCATGGCCGTCGTCGCCAAGCCGCCGTCGAACAAACGCGGTTTCGCTTTGGCTTGAACAATGCCACCTTCGCAAGCCCGGCAGGCATATTTCGGTCGCACGGTGCGCAGAACATAAAGCGTGGCCGGCCGTGACGCGAGGGCCTCGCTTTCTTCTTCACCAATGCGATGGAGTTGCCCCTGGCAGCAGGCACATTCCAAGGATGATGGCTCAATGATCTCAACGACGCGTTCAAGATGTTCAGGTAGGGCACCGAGGTTGCGGCGAGGCTGGGATTTGGAGCTTGCTTGACGCGGCGCCCTCGCGGGCTTTGGCTCATCGTTGGCCGCATCCACCGCAACGTCAAGCTCCGCATCGCCCAGATCGAGACGGATCTGCCCGTCGAGTACCGTAATGGACTTTTCCGACTTCTGCCTAAAAGGCTGGGCGTTGGCCGCCTTCAACATGCCCTTCAGACGCTCGATTTCAGCGTCTCTTTCCAGGACCATGCAGACCAGAATGTCTGGGTCCCGAGGCAAGTGTTGGCCACGGTTGAGCATGACCAAGAACTACCGCAAAACAGTTAAATTGTCCATGGATTACAATAAGATCATGCTATTTTTGTAGGACGCTTCACGGGCTTCTGCTCTACCTTTGTCCAGTCCAGACCATCTAACAAAAGCGCCATTTCGCTTGCGCTGAGATGAACAGCCCCGTCACGAACGGCAGGCCAGGTAAAGTGACGATCCTCCAAGACCTTGGTCAACAACACCATGCCACTGCCGTCCCAAGCCACCATCTTCAAACGATCGGGGCGTTTGCTGCGGAAGATATACACGTCGCCCGAATAAGGGTTCGCGCCAAGCGTAGTCGACACCAGCGCTGCCAAACCGTTTATGCCTTTCCTAAAATCGACCGGCTTGGAAGCAATCAGGATCCGTAAATCCGATCTAAGCGTGATCAAGCCGAACCCCGTATCGCGCTGAGCACCGTCCGCAACGTATGCTCATCAACGCCGCCTTCAATAACGACACAAGCGCCGTTCACCTCAACGCGAACGGTCAGCGTCTTCCCGAGAGATGGTTGAGGCTGTTCGTCACCAACTTTCACGATCGGTACGAAACGCATCTCCTCCGAATCCGATAAGCTTTCGCGGGCACAGCGGCGCCAGTAGTGCAACAGGCCTTGGCTGACGCCGTATTGACGCGCGACCGCAGAGATATTGGCGCCGGGCACAAAACTCGCCGCAGTGATCCTTGCCTTGTCCTCCGGGCTCCATCGACGGCGGCGATCTCCGCCGATGATAACCTCGACACGACGCGGACCCGGTCGAGCACGCTCTGCATCGCCTTGCGCATAGTGCTGATGACTGTCATCAGCACTATGCGCTACGCCCTTCTTCTCGCCGCCGAATGGCCCCAGATCCATCATTCCCACCTCGCAATCTCGAAAGATGGGTATTATGCGCGAACTGAAACTCAATAAAATGTGGGGCGGTCGCAACGCTTACCGTCAAAATCAGGCTGGGGAGCGCGGTCATGCTGTAAGCGGTTAGCCGACGGCGTCTGGTTTGAAGTTCCATGCTCCTGCTGATTCGTGTGTCGAATCAATAGGATTCAGAAAGTTGCACCGAAATTGCGGAAGAGCCCACTTATGGGGAAAATTCACGCGTCATTGACAGAGCGTGCGAGACATACATTGGAAGGACCGTCCCGCGAAGCACCATAGTGCGGCGGCCCATGTCGGCTGCGTAGACGACCATGTTCTCGGCAAACAGCCTCTCACACCCTAAAAAGGCGCTTGCAAATCTCGCTATTAGACGACGGCCTTACTTTGCAACCTCTCATCAACATACAAGGCTTGGGTCCCAATCTGCAATGAGCGACGCAGCAGAAAGTTCAAGACCAAGCTGACGCTTATCGGCAGGATTTGGCGGCGTGACAACTGGTGTGGAAATTCTAATTGGCAATATATTGCTTTGCGGAAGTAAATCGGCCTCGATCTGGGCAACAACCAGAAAACCTTTTTCAGTATCCATATGTCTCCAAGGTAGGATATTGCCATTCAAACTGATTTGGAGATTTTCAAACTGGTTCGGGCTCAAGACAGCAGTTACAAGCATGCAAAAATGCTTACGTGTGCGAGATTTCTTTCTGAAGTAAAAAATTGTGTCGCCATTGTTCGACGTCCAAATGCTGTTTTTTAGATCGTTTGTCTCTCTTGGCCAGATGTTGTCAGCGGGAATTCCGCGCGAAAAGTCAAGGCTCTCGGTGTCATTTGAATTTGAGTAAGCATTAATAATGGCGGCCGCTTGCGAAAGATCGAGGCGGCGGCGTACTTCATCCCACAATATTAAATCGAGCTCATTGAATCGTGCTATGGAGTTGAGGTCTCCGATGGAGAGACTGTCGAACTCGTCTTTAGTATTATATTTGTTCAGCGTCGAGTTGAAGGATAAACTAAGGTTAGAATCAGCAACTGCGCTTCCCAATGGGGAAACCAGAGACAAGTCATCCATCTCTAATATAAGATCAATCTGCTTCAGTTCCTCAAGTGCAACATGAAGTAATTTATCCGTGGGTGCCTGGGTCAAATCTGGCGAGGTTATGCTGGTTTCCCGAAGCCAATCCTCCCACAAAGTCTTTCCGACGAGCGTGCGAGTGATGACGTTGAAGTGTGATTCCAGCAACTCTCGTTTCGCATCAAAGAATTTAGCAACGCCGGCCAGCGAGGCTTGATGGATTTGGCGAAGTAGGTCCGTGGTAAGTTCTTCATTCCACCTGGTCGTCATTTTGTAATGAGAAAATGCCCTTTCGAAGGGATGCCGGAAAATGGCAAATTTTAATGGCGCCCATGGAAGCTGAGCATGATCGTTCGCACCAGGGTCATGCAACAGCTTCTTGTCGAAACATTGCCGCTCATCGACGCGGTAGCCATAGCGTTCCAAATAAATGAATTCATTCTCGGCTATGCAGGTCCGCAGAAAATGCTGAACACTCGTTCCTGCGCATTTATCGAAGTGATAATAATAAAGCTGCATGGTTTCTATATCACAACAACTTTGAGCTTGTTACGGAAATAGTATTCTCCAATTTCTCTGAAATTCAAGGCGTTATTCGTATATCTCTGTGAGTTTCCCGTGCTCAAGCGAGAAAACCCGTTTGCAAAATTGTCTGATGAGAGCTTCTGAATGCGAGGCGAAGACAAATATTCTCGCGCTACCAATCAGAGCTTTCATTCGCTCCTGTGCCTTTGCTTGAAAGGTTGCATCACCTGTGCCAAACATTTCGTCCACCAGCAAAATCTCGGGCCTAACTGCTGTGCTAACGGCAAACATCAATCGCATCTTCATGCCCGTGGAATAGGTATGGACGGGCAACTCCAAGAAGTCACCTAGTTCCGTGAATTCCTCAATACCGGGGGTCATTGCTGCAAGCTCGGCTTGGCTCGCACCAAGCAACATGCCCATCCTATAGATGTTTTCATACCCCGACAACTCTTCGTCCAAACCAGCTCCCAATTCGATAATGGTTGCTGTTCGACCCTCTCGCTCAATTGTCCCTGAGGTAGGGGCAAAGATACCAGCCATAGTACGCAACAAGGTGGTTTTTCCCGCGCCATTATGGCCTATTAGACCGATGGAATCACCGTCAGCGAGGCTAAAACTGACGTTATCAAGTGCTGTGACTGTAACAATGCTCGATTTGTCTTGCGACAGTATCCCGCCTGTTCCGATCTGCACAAGCTTGTTACGCAGAGACATGCTTTTTGCATTATAGATCGGATACTTGACGGTTACATTTTTGAATACCAAATGTGCCATTTTACACCCAGAATGCTATCCGGCCGTACTTGCGGCTAAGTATCCAGAGAGTTGTCGCAAATCCAGCCAAAAGGGCCACTGAAGAGAGGCCATATACGAAAAGGGGCGGCGCGACGCCTTCCAAAGGGTCACGAATTAACGTCACGAGATATGTGAATGGATTGGCCCAAGCAATATACCCAGCCATTGCAAGCTGCTGAGGTCTATAAATGACGGGCGTTATAAAGAACATCAGCGGCATAAACGCGGCGATAAGGGGACCTATGTCCCTGTATCTAGCACCTAAGAGACCAACAAGCGCATTTATCCAGAATAAATTGCCGAGAACTAAGATTATGCCAGGAATTAATAGGATCTGATGTGGGCCCAACGGTGGCGGAAAAAGCAAAAAGACTCCTATAACCACTAACAAGTTATGCGAGAAATTGATCGTTTGACGAATCAGAAGCTGAAGGGGGAAGATTAGGAGAGGCGTTTTCAAATTTCGAATGAGTTTCGCGTTTTGGACAAAGATCGACGATGCTTCCATTATGCAGCCCGCGATCAACTGCCAAACAATCAATCCTATCGAAAGTGAGGGTATGAAGGTCGCCTTATCAACATGTAGCAGTTCGCTCCAAACAAAACCCAAACCAACAACTCCGACTGCTGTACCGAGCACCAGCCAAAGTGGTCCAAGTATGCTGCGGCGATAACGCGCGCGCGTATCGCCCCAAGCAAAATAAAGTGCAAGCGGCAAGCGCCTAAGCGTTTCCACTAAGTCGCTCATGCCCTTTTTCGAGATTGAGGCCATGACTACTATTGGGCCGCCTCTTGACGAGGTATGCTCACATGAAAATTCATGCCAGGTATGTCATGCACATAAGTGAATGCCTGAGATTGATAGCTATATGCAGTCGATGACCCAACTGTTGGCGAGAGAGCGACCTCGCGACGCATTAACATTTCCGTTTTGGTGGCAATTTCAAGATAATTGCCGATATCAAAACGCAAGTAGTTGTTATAAGGAATTAGCTTGAAAAGCTCATCGAAGGCGAATGACGACGAACACAACACTCTTTTGCAAGCATCCATACAGATCGAGGCGATACCTGAGCCGTCCTGCCCATTCTCATAGTATGGCAACCACGCCATGTCGATCGCTCCAGCAACTTGCCAGAACGCATCGTCGTCCAGCTCACCAATAAAGAAGACGCGATCTCGCAATGATTTAGTCTTGGTAACGGTTGTTATCAGTTCATTCAAATAACGATCTGGCTTACCATCAGCTTTCAAAGTCTGAGGATGCTGCCTACCAAAAACCAACAGCTTATAATTGCTAGGCAGATACGTCATAGCCTTCAACGCATCCGAGTGCCCCTTATAGGAACTAATGTATCCAAACATTCCGATAAGAATATCGCTTTCAGGCAGCTGGAGTTCGGAGCGTAACTGTTCCAGAACTGCTCCGTTTGCTGAGAAGTTGCTAGGAATAATCTTCAAAGGATGAACGTCGACTCGAGTATAATTAAAAAATTGTTCGATTTGACGCTGCGCTCGACCAGTGTGAACGATCAATCGAAGATTGTTTTTAACAGCGTTCTTGATGACCTTTCTATTGATCTCAACATGTACGTTAGCTAACTTATTTGCGACAAATTCGCGCACAGCACTTCCAATCTGCAGCTTTATTAGCTTTTTTATTGCAGATCGCGCGCCGTATGGTGTTGATTCCATTAATCTCGGTGAATGTAGGGTAGCCGTTGTATTCGAGTTGGCAGCCATCAGCCGAGATGTGCGGCGAACGATGTCTGCGGGCAAGGTTCCAAATAGACCTGCCTCAAATTGAAGATTCACGGCGTCAAACGATTTCAACTGTTCGGCCAGTTGTTCAATATGTTTGTCGCCCTTTTTCCGGATAGTCGGGTTCGTCGACTGCAGAAGCTTCAGATCGAGCTCCACAACCTCGACGTCGACATCACTATAAAGTTCGATAGAGTCATGAAGAACTTTCGTGAAAGACGCATTGCCGCAACTTTCCGAATAGCTCGAAACTATAGCTAACCTGCTCATCGGCGTATATCTACCTGATTCTCTGCATACCACTTATAAGTGAATGCTAATCCGTCCTCTATCTTCACTTTGGGCTCGAAACCCAAGGCACTAAGCCTGGAATTATCGACTACTCGCCGCTTAATGCCAACCGGCTTATCTACTTCAAAATGGATTTCATCCACTTTGGCTACATGGGCAATGCAGCGTGTTATTCGCTCTATAGAAACAGCTTCGCCGCTTGAAATGTTGATTAGTGAGTCTGCGGACCGCGTCTCAGCACAGAAAATAACAGCTCTGGCGGCGTCTTCGGCGTGAAGAAAGTCGCGCTCGGCGCTACCGTCTCCCCAAACCTTAAGTGGGAGGTGACTACAAGAAGCTTGATGCGCCTTGGCTATCAATGAGGGTATAACATGCCCTCCATCGACGTCAAAGCGATCGTGACTGCCGTACAGGTTTGTGAATATTCCGTATGTGAATCGCATCCCGGTTTCTTCACCGAGAATACGAAGATAACCATACGCGTGGCGCTTGGCCATCGCGTATCCAAACTCTCCTGAGTGTGGAAGACCATTAAAGAATTGCTCCTCTTTCAGAGGCATTTCCACATATGGGTATGGGTAGGACGCGACGGTTCCAGCGAAGAAAAAATAGTCGACCGGATATTTGGCGATCGCACCAAAGATATTCTGGTTGATCGCAGAGTTTTCCAGAACCGACCTTAGCTGATTTTTCATGTTCCCTGCCAGGCCAAAGACAGTCGCGGCAAGATGAATAATAACGTTTGGACGGTGTTCCGCTAGGAAGCGTTCTGTGGCCACGGCATCTTGCAGATCCAACTCATTCCGTGTTGGAGCAAAAAGCGTTTCAGCTCCAAGCTCGCCAATTTGATTCACTACAGCCCGTCCGAGCACTCCGCGCGCTCCCGTCACCAAGCAACGGGATCCTCGCAAAGCCGAGATCGGCGGCAGGCCGGGCAAGAATGTCGGTTGCGCCTTACTCAGGTCTTGCATAGTATTTATAACCGCTACTTTGAATGAGACGCTCGCGCTCTGCAATTTTCAGATCTTCTCGCACCATTTCGGATACGAGCTCACCAAAACTTATCTTTGGAACCCACCCTAGTTTTTGCTTTGCCTTTGTTGCATCACCAAGAAGAGTCTCCACCTCCGCGGGTCTGAAATAACGGGGATCGACGGACACGATGCACTCATTGGTTTCGACATCGTATCCTTTTTCATTGATGCCTTCCCCTTCCCAGCGAATGCCCATCCCAAGCTCGCCTGCGGCAATGCTCACAAATTCTCGAACGGAGTGCTGCTCTCCGGTAGCTATGACAAAGTCTTCCGGTTGGTTCTGTTGAAGCATCATCCACTGCATTTCAACGTAGTCTTTTGCATGACCCCAGTCTCTCAGAGAATCCAAATTTCCAAGAAACAGCTGCTTTTGTGCGCCCAGTCTAATCCTCGCCAACGCGCGCGTAATTTTGCGCGTCACAAATGTCTCACCACGTATTGGGGATTCATGATTAAATAAAATGCCGTTACACGCATAGATGCCATAGGACTCGCGGTAATTTACGGTGATCCAATATGCGTAGAGCTTTGCGACTGCATAAGGGGAACGAGGGTAGAACGGGGTGGTTTCTCTCTGCGGGATTTCCTGAACGAGACCATATAGCTCTGACGTCGAGGCCTGATAAAAGCGCGTTTTCTTTTGCAGGCCGAGAATTCTGATGGCTTCGAGAATGCGCAGAGCGCCGAGTGCGTCGGAATTCGCGGTATATTCCGGCTCCTCAAACGAGACGGCAACATGGCTTTGCGCTGCAAGATTATAAATCTCATCTGGCTGAACTAATTGGATGATCCGCATCAAACTGGAAGAATCCGTAAGGTCGCCGTGATGCAATGTGAGATCCACCCCTTCTTCATGGGGGTCGTGATAGAGGTGGTCAATGCGATCTGTATTAAAGAGCGACGTGCGTCGCTTCAAACCATGCACAGAATAGCCTTTGTTCAGCAGGAATTCCGCAAGATAGGCTCCATCCTGTCCGGTAATACCTGTTATGAGCGCAACTTTCTTAGTCAAATTTGAAACTCCGCGATTTTGTTTCTTTGTGACGACACGCCAATCAAAAGTTTAGGGTATCCTGCATTTGGTCGTGCGTTAGATGGTTTTCGATCTCACACAGCGATCAATTAACCACCATGCATCGGCACTGGCGGCACAGCACGCCAGGTTTTGCGTTCTATTAGCCAAGGCCGAGGGCCGAAGCAACCCGTGAATCGAGTGAGACTTGTTTATAATGTCGGTTGACCGATCTCTATTGCAACGATTTCATTGAAGTTGATGTACTTGCGTTCAACCGCAAGTCACGGCGGCCAGGTGGTGTGTAGCTGAAAAACAAACGGCGGCTCTATTTAATTCGCCATGACAGGGTGGCAAAAAGCCATACAGCGCCCGCTCGGTGGTGTCGTTTGCTAGGTAGATCCGGCTACCGTCTCCGCCAGCCCAGGCGCAGACGTTGCCGCGACGACGTCTATCGCAGCAAATTGCGGAGCGGACGCTTCTAATAGTTCGCGGAGCTGTTTGCGCCAGCGGAACATGCTTTGCATGGGTGCCGGCCGAACGGGCGATCTCCGACGCACTGGCATTCGGTTCAAATGTCGCCGGGACCAGCCGCTATTTGTCCCACCGCCGACGCCGCTCGACCGATACGATCACCTTAACCTGATACTTCGCCATACGATTATTCCTAGCGCATGCACTAGGACTTGCGGCTTCTACCTATTCTCGGAAGACGGTCGTCACCTTGCGGATACATTGCAGCAATAGATCATTTTAAAAATAAAGGGTATTGCTCTCAAGACGCGAATGATCTAGCCGGTCTCGGACATGACAGATGGAGAGTCTATTGCAGTCGGGAAGCCTTTACAAAATTGGTGAGAGCGATCAACGCCCCTGGGGAACGTGGCATGTACTCGATATGGGTGACCTCCATGTCGTTAAGCGAATTGTAGTGAACCCAGGTGAGCGGCTTTCGTTGCAATATCACAACTACCGCTCGGAGCATTGGGTGGCGGTGTCTGGACAAGGCATGGTTGAGCTCAATGGAATGGAACGGATCTTCCAGTATGGAGATACAGTTGACATTCCTCTTAAGGCGACACATCGGGTTTCTTGTGTAGGGGACAAGCCGCTAGTCTTCATTGAAATTCAGTATGGTGAAGTGCTCGACGAAAACGATATCATTCGGCTGGGTGATGATTACAATCGTGTTTAACGTTCGCCAGGCAGATGCGACCGTCGCCGAGGAAGGACGTGAAGCCGTCCCAGCGCTTCAGCATGTAGTCGATCGGCTCGGCAACCAGAGAGCTGCGCGACAGCTTTGCCCGCTCGCAGCTACGCCAGTCTTGAAGTTCGTCGATGAGTGGACGGCTGTCCTGCTGGCGTCGTGCTAATCGTTCATTGGGAGATAGTCCCTAACCCTGGGGTTCGGGATATGGATCGGTGTATCGGGACAATATCCGTGAAAAAAAGCAGCAGAACGGCTCTTAGCGGACGCTTACCAAAGGAGCGCGTGGTCAGACGCATACCGAGCATTTCATGTCCGCGGGCTTGATGACGTAGACAGGATACAATCGCTTTCGCATGAAGTTCGCTAACTATCTCTGGAGATCTCGACTGTATTTAGATAGCGTGATTTTGGGTGACAGGGATCGTGTGAAAAAAAATCAAATCGCTCTTGTAATTTGCTAGTGGCACGGGTAGATGACACTCACTGAACGCGAGGGAGATATTATGCTCCCAGCGATAAGGGCGATTAGCTCAGTTGGTAGAGCGCCTCGTTTACACCGAGGATGTCGGGAGTTCGAGTCTCTCATCGCCCACCATTTACTTGAAAATTAAGCATTAATTCTTTCATTTTTCGGGAAACTAAGAAGGCAAAACGCGCCTTTATACGTTCCAGTCGAGAGATATTACACGCCACAATCAATATGGCGATTACGCGGTCCAGATGCAAAGCATCGAGACCGCGGGGAAGTCGCCGTTAAATAGTCGGCCGTGAAGAACTCGGAAGCTGCTGATTTGACGTAAGAATCGAGGGATCTGCAGATCTTCTAATTGCAGGAAACGGCGGCGGAACGGGCTGTTTCCTTGCAAAATCAGTTTGAGGTTTCCTTGGTTGGCGAAGCGTGATTCACTGGGTTTCTCGCGGTGAATCGGAGAGCCAGGAATGGGTAAACCACGCGAACGGCGCGAAACGGGTGAACAGGATTTATTCCGCTCCCGGCTCGACCAGATCATCAACATGAAGCACGAACTGGTGCGTCTGGCGCGGGCTATCGACTGGCCGGTGTTAGAAGTCCACTTCGGCACGGTCTATTCGGACGGGGCGGGCATGCCGCCATTGCCGACGCGGCTGATGGCGGGGCTGGCCATTCTGAAGCACACGTTCAACCTGTCGGACGAGGCGTTGTGCGAGCGCTGGTTGGAGAACCCCTACTTTCAGTACCTGTGCGGCGAGGAGTTCTTTCGGCACGACCTGTCGTTCGACCGCTCCTCGATGACGCGCTGGCGCCAGCGCATGGGCGAGGAGCGGATCGCCGCCCTCTTGCAGGAGAGCCTGGCCGTGGCAGTCAAGACAGGCGCGATGAAGCCGCAGGATACGCGGCAGGTGATCGTGGACACCACCGTTCAGCCGAAGAACGTCATGTTCCCGACGGATGCCAAGCTCATTCACCGGGCGCGCGAACGGCTGGTGCGACTGGCGAAGAAAATGGGGCTCGACCTGCGCCAGACCTATGTGCGGGTCGGTAAATTCGCCCTGATCCAGCACCAGCGCTACGCTCATGCGAAGCAATTCAAACGAGCCGGCAAGGCGCTGCGCAAGTTGAAGACTTATCTCGGCCGGACCGTTCGCGACATCGAGCGGCAAATCGCGGGTGACGAACAACTCGAYGCGATCTTCAAATGGTCGCTCTATCAGGCAAAAACAGTGATCGAGCAGCGGCAACGTCAGCGTGGCCGCAAGATCTACAGCCTGCACGCCGACGAGGTCGAGTGCATTGGCAAAGGCAAGGCGCACAAGCCCTACGAGTTCGGAGTGAAGGTGTCCGTGGCCACGACACTGAACCGTTCAAAGGGCGGGCAGTTCGCCCTGCACGCGACGGCGCTGCCCGGCAATCCCTACGACGGCCACACGCTCGCGACCGTCATTCCGGATATGGAAAAGATGATCGGCAACGAGCTCTCCCGCATTCTGGCCGATGCTGGATACCGCGGCCACAATGCTCCCGAAAGTCACAAGCTGAAGGTCTTCACCAGCGGTCAGAAGCGCCGCATCACACCCGCCATCAAACGCCAGATGCGACGACGATCGGCGGTCGAACCCGTCATTGGACACCTCAAGAGCGAACACAGAATGGACCGRAATTATCTCGCGGGCGAACAGGGGGATGCCGTCAATGCCGTTCTGGCCGCCGCCGGATACAACTTCTCTCTCCTGCTGCGATGGTTCAGGAAGCTTTTGCGTCTGTTCGCCGCACTCTTCATCACGTTCCAGAGCCGACCAATACCCCAGCAAACTCCCTGAAAGCGAGTTATTCACGATCGACTAAATACAAGATCGACGGTAAAACCGACTTCATATTAAGTTATTGCAGACAATTTATTAGAAAATCTGCCTCCTCAGCGCCACCGCAACCATAAGGGCAATAAAGATCATGGTTCTATTTAGAGACGTAATCGCCATCTTAAGGCTAGAAAGGTGAGCGCATATGGCGCCTGTTTGATCGCTCAGCAACTTTTGAAGCTCCTCGAAGCCGGCCTTCTCCTCATCGAGAAAATGTTCCGCGGAGCTTTCATCTCTGCCTCTCGCTTTCACGTTAATGTTCACTGCACTGTTCCCTAAAAATATGCGCTATACAGTTGGCAACATATCGACGAATCATGTCACCAAGATCAACGTAACGAACAATGCGCTGCCGCGCGATGAATTAAGCGCAGAGCATGATCGAACCGCCTAAATGCACTCATCGGCACTTCGTCTAGGCTGCAAGAATGCACCCGCGTCTTCTGGCGACCAAGTGGTTCCTCCAGATCGTCAATGCCCTCTATGAACGCGGCGTTATGATCCCTCACGTCAAACTGAGGATTTGCCGCAAGGAAAGAGGTCTTCGTAATCCGGTCGTCGCTACCCGCGATCAACCAGTTATTGTGCTGCGCCGTTGTCATTCGGATCGAGAGTCTTGTTGCCGACACCGCCAAGTGTCGAACTCATACCGGAGCCCACATCACTCCGCCTGCCTAAACGCCGCCATCAAAACCGCGCGGTAGGCCGCCGAAAAATGGCCATCTCTTCTTGTTGGCACGTCGGCATATTGGGGGAGCTTTACTTTGGCGCTTCGGGGTCAAATTCGTTCGCCGTTGACGTTGCCTTCTTTGTTTTTCCTCAGCATCCAAAGCGATCCCGGCAGTATGATGCGCCAGATCTGGCCAAATATGCAAGAAGGCCATTTTCCGCTCGTCATGACGACTTTTGGCGAGACACGAGGAATAACGCCCCCGATCCGACGGGGATCGATATGTTGGTGTGGTTGCATTGGAACCATTAGGAGGGAAGCGTCCGTGGAAACGGTCAACTTTTTCGATATGCCCGTCAAGACGACAAAATTCCTGCCTATGGGCCTTTTTCTGCCAGACGTTGAGCAGCTTCAGTCGCTCGATTCTTCAGCAATTCGAGCTGAGCTTGGCATGCGGCCTCAACGCGAGCTATCAGGTCTGCTACGCGTTCAGCAAGCCAAGTAAGCGCTTCACGACTTATGCGAAAGTGTTTTGAGTAGCGTGCTTTTACATATGCCTCGTTGATCACGTTAAACCATGCGCCAAAGCGGTGTTGATCGCTTGGCCAGACCTTAGCAAGTTGCGGTGCTTGCCCTTCTGCAAGCCCACGCAAATGCCTAAGATTGTGGGAGGGAGGGCTGTAACCGGTAAGCACAAGTAGAAGAGTAGCATAGGCCTGTTCTATCGCCTGATGAAGCTCGAAAGCAGCATGGCTGTTTGCCTGTTGATCTCGATAGAATATGGCACCTTTGCTAAACGTTGAACTCCGATGCAATCCCACCTCAAAATACTCCTTGGCAATCCGATATGCCTCAGCCGGTGAGCGAGGCCTTGGCTCGGCCAGTGGCTCGTCGTCAAGCTCGTAAAGCACAATACCGTCGCGGCGAATGTCGACGAAGAAATATATCCCTAGCTTGAGCTGCGTGTTGGCCTCTCGGCGGGAATGTACGATGAACCTGACGGGTGTTTCGACCTCTGGCAGGTGGATAAGCCTGTCGTCTGCTTTGCGCCAATATTTGGCGAAATCAGTGAGCTTACGATTGTTGACCACGATCAGAATGTCAAAATCCGAGCGGTATCCTTTCGTGGTGTGTGGCTCATCGACCCAGCCGCCGCGGGCATAGGATCCGAACAAGATGATTTTCAAGATCCGGCCACGCTTCTTAAAGTCTGCCGTGGCACCTTTCAATGCATCCTCGAATTCCTCGTGAAGCACGTCCACAACACGGGCGAGTTCGCGCTGTTTGATTGGCGGCAAATGATCGATGCTGGACTTCATCGGTAATGGCGGATCTTTCTTTGGCATGAAAAAGACATAAAGGAGGTTGCGCCCCGAATCCATAGACTGCTTAAAGCGCGTGAGAAATGCAAGAAAAATGTTGCAACAAAATTCGATAATTAATATTGGCACGACTTCGTATGGCAATATAAAATCTGCGCTGGATCGCGGAGATTTCGGCGATATTGTAGCACATTTGCCGGAATTGGCATTGATTTGATGCAACACTATTTGGGTTATCGCCGAGATTCTCTACCCACCTAAAAAAGAGAGGGGCTGCCGCAGGAATCCCCCGGTTCCTTCTTGCTCGCATAACGCCGAGATTACAATGCACGTCCCAGAGGAATTGGCCGTATAGCAAGCAGCAATTCATTTCTTCTCGACAGGTTCGTGACAGAGACAGAATAACCGGTACGGTGTTGGGCTCGAACAGCGCGTTCCTGCAGTTGCAAGCACGCTCCCTCTCTCATCAACCCGCTCTAGCGTGCAGCTTAGCCGGGCAGGAATTGCGCCATCCGCTGGCCGTGTATCATCACGGCGAGCAACGGCATTTCGCGGTACAACGACGGGTCAACTTGCGCCTACGGTCGGAGCTAATCGCTCACGCGACCAGAAGCCCCTGTCGTTCGGTAAGCGTGATCTCAGCGCGCGTTCCGGCGGTTGAACTCCAAAAAATCCGACTCAATACCATCGCTGAAGAGAACCCCATTCTCCGGCGTTTCGGAAAGGATGGTCAAAGACGCTGCCTAAGAAACAACGCCAGTGACAATGCTTGCACCAGTGGTTCGGCTGGGGAAAAGTTCGCGGACAAAATATCTGAGGTGGTTCGCGTCTCAAGAGAAGGACATATCCAGCTCGGCCTCGCCGGGTTTGACGCCGAGCGCGCTGGCCGCGCCGACCCAACCCGAATAGAGGCTCTTAAGCCAGCCGGTTGAGCCCACCCCTGCCGAGACAATGATCACGCTGGAGGACTGACGTTCCTTGCGCTCCTCGGCGCGCAGCACATAGCGCGCTGAAACGTGGCTTCGCGGCCTGATATCGATCATTGTAAAGGAGCTCACTCGGATGTTACGAGGACGCGTTCCGACGTGTTACTGCTGGTGGTGAGATCGATGCGATGGCGTGTCACGAATTCCGACATGGCGTAATCTTCGACTACATTTGCCTCGATATTCGCGATCGTCGTCCTCATCTTCTCCTCCAGCTTGTCGTGTGAGGCAGCAAAATTCGAGCTTCGCTGCATTTTCGTCCGCATCTCCTCCTCTGACTTGCTGTAGTAGTGGTTAAGCTGCAAGAACTGGTTGGAATAGAAGGCCGGAGATTTACGGCCTTTGCGCGTGAAGCGGTGCCCGGCGTCGTTCACCGTCAGATCTCCGAATTCGCGTGTCTTGAATTGATGGATACTGACTTCGACGACCTCACATGGGTCGACGATGCATTTGAAATTAGTGGAATGTTCTTTGGGGCTTAGCGGCTCGGCGCCACGCTTGGTATAATTCAACAAAACGGGCCCTTCCGGTTTTGTTTTGTGTCCACTCGTACCAAACATGTGCCAGGGCAGGGACACATTGGGGAAGTCTCCCGTGGCTGCCAGCGCTTCTTCGATGGTCGTGCTTTTTTCGGCAGGAGAAATTCGTCTGCGTCGATGAATGCCATCCGCCGAAAGGCGTTGCGTATCCATCCGAGCAGGCTTTCGATTACCCACATCCACTACAGGCGAGGTTGCATCCGATGAATCGTCTGTGATTCTGTCTGTGACGCCGAATCACGGAGGCGTCGCAGATGAGCGAGGATATGGAAGCTGGCGAAGCGGGCTTGGCGATGAGATCATTTCATCGGGTCTGCCAGACAAACGCCTGGCGCGCCGGATGCACCGACTTCTTGACCAGATGACGTCAGCACCTGGTCACCCCATCCCGGCGGCGTGTGGCGACTGGGCTGCGACGAAAGCGGCCTACCGGTTCTTCGACAATCCACGGGTTACAGAGCACGGCGTGCTGGCTGGCCATTTTGCTGCGACCGTCAGACGCTGCGCAGACAATGAAGGTCCGATCCTGATCGTGCAGGACACCACAGAGTTCACTTACAGCCGTACGCGGCTGGGCAAGATCGGCTTCACCAAGACCATTAACGCCGGGGCTTATAAGGCAGGGCGATCCTACCCGGTAACGTTGTGTGGAATGTTGATGCATTCGAGCCTGGCGTTAACGCTGGAAGGCACGCCGCTTGGGCTGACTGCAGCGAAATTCTGGACACGTACGAAGTACAAAGGAACCTGGACGCTCAAGCGCCATGTCAATCCCACACGCGTTCCGATCGAGACGAAGGAAAGCTATCGTTGGCTGGAGAACCTGCGCCAGTCAATGGCGCTGGTCGGAACACCGGAACGCTGTGTGCATGTGGCCGACCGCGAGAGCGATATCTACGAACTGTTCTGCCTCGCGCAGGATCTCGGCACGCGCTTTCTGGTGCGGGTGCAGACCAACCGATTGGCGGCCGAGCCGACCGGCTACGAGCCGAAACCGGGATCGCATCGGGTCTTCGCCCAGCTCTCGGCAGAGCCTTGGGTAGGATGCCATTGTGTCAAGATCGGCCAGAATGAAACCGCGCGCCTGCATGTGAAATTTGCCACCATCGAAACCCTACCGCCCAAAGGCAAGCGGAAGCGCTACGCACCCCAGCTTCTCACCTACATCCATGCTCTTGAGATCGATCCGCCGGCAGACCGTGCCGCCGATCGACTGGAAGCTGGTGACCAATCTGCCTGTCGACGATATCACCGCCGCCATCGAGAAACTTGAATGGTACGCCTTGCGCTGGAAAATCGAGGTCTTTCACAAGGTGATGAAATCCGGCTGCGGCGCCGAAAAGGCAAGGCTCGAGACCGCAGATCGATTGGCGAAGTTCCTTGCCCTCATTGCGGTGGTCAGTTGGCGGATATTTTTCCTCACCATGTCTGCGCGGGAAAAGCCCGAGGCGGACCCGGAGACAATTCTTACCCCGGCTGAAATCGCGACACTCGACAGCATCGATGCAGCGCGCCCTACGCCGCGCATCCTGCGCAGGACCCTTGCCTCCTATTTGCTGCAGATCGCCATGCTCGGTGGCTACCTCGCTCGCAAGCACGATCCTCCTCCCGGAAACATGGTCGTATGGCGAGGCCTGACCCGCCTCAATGACATCGCATTTGGCATCTCCATCGGAACGCGCCGACAATGTGGGTAATCGAAAGCCGAGCAGGTCCGAGCAGGACCGCGGGATTTTGGGCGGCGCGCGTGGTAATGTCGGTTCATGGAGATTGATGAGGACAAGATCGACGATGCAGTTTTGGCGCTGTTATGGCTGACGCTGCATAACGAGCGTTGCGCCTGGAAGGGTTTCGACTGGGCAACGACGGATCGGCTTCACAAGAAGGGCATGATCGGCGACCCAGTCAATAAGGCGAAGTCATTGGTCCTGACCGATGAGGGCTTGGAGCGTTCGGAAG
>NZ_JARWGH010000099.1:0-841 GCF_036528765.1 Rhizobium sp. BR 362
GTGGACTCTTGGGGTTTCCAAGGCTGAGCAAATCAGATTCAAGACTGTCTTTTGGAGGCAGTCATGGGTGTTTTGGATCGTCTGATCCTTCGGGACGAGCAGTGGGAGCGGCTATCGCATCACATCATTGGTGACGAGCGCACGCGGGGTTCGTCGGGCCGCGACAATCGTATGTTCGTCGAAGCGGTGCTTTGGATCGTGCGTACCGGTTCGCCCTGGCGTGATCTGCCGGAAGTGTTTGGCGAGTGGAACAGCGTCTTCCGCCGTTTCAGCCGCTGGAGCCGGAAGGGTATCTGGTGGCGCATGTTCGCCTCGATGTCGGACGATCCGGACTTCGAATACCTGATCGTCGATTCCACCATCRTCCGCGCCCATCAGCACGCTGCCGGCGCAAAAAAGGGGCTGAAGATCAAGCCCTTGGCCGTTCTCGCGGCGGCCTGAGCACCAAGATTCACATGGCTGTTCGTGGTCTCGGCTGCCCGGTCCGCTTCACACTGACCGCAGGCCAGAAGGGCGATGCGCCGCAAGCCGATGCCCTGATCGAGGGCCTACCCGCCGACGTCGTCATGGCCGACACCGCTTATGACAGCGATCGCCTGCKCCATGCCATCGCTGATAAAGGCGCTGTGGCGGTGATCCCCAACAATCCTTCCCGCGCGCAAAAATACCCGCTGGACAAGCACCTCTATGCCCAGCGCCACCTGATCGAATGCTGCTTCTCGAGACTCAAGCAGTTCCGAAGGGTCGCTACACGCTTCGAGAAAACCGCCGAAAACTACCTCGCGGTCGTCACTATCGCAGCAATCGTCCTATGGATCAGATAACTGTCCACACTTCCTAG
>NZ_JARWGH010000100.1:0-829 GCF_036528765.1 Rhizobium sp. BR 362
CCATGCGTTCCGCATGGACTAACAAGTTGCGCTTTGCCGACCTGGTGGTTATGGCGGGGTGGCTGCACCCGTTCCCTTTCCGAACACGGCCGTGAAACGCCCCTGCGCCCATGGTACTTCGTCTCAAGACGCGGGAGAGTAGGTCGCTGCCAGGTCTGCCAAACGCAACTTCGCCTCATCAAATCAAGGCAATCCCAATCTTCTCTGATCACAAGCGATAAACCCAAAAGGTTTATCGCTGAAACGGCCAGGCCGTGTTACAATAGGCCGCTGACGCGGCCTTTGCCGCTTCTGGAAGAATGACACGCCTAACTCTACGGCGTATCGCACGGCATCCTGAAAGGTGCCCACATCACACACGATAAACCGCCCTGCGGTTTACGTGGTTAACGCAAGCCGCTTAGCGACTTGCTACTCGCGACAAATCCTCCGGATTTGCGCTGGACAAGACGACAAACCGCTTTGCGGTTGGCGTCGATGGCGCGGGGTGGAGCAGCCCGGTAGCTCGTCAGGCTCATAACCTGAAGGCCGCAGGTTCAAATCCTGCCCCCGCAACCAATCTTTCCCATCCTGACACTCAGCCCGCTTCTCCCGGGCTTTCCTGTATTGTAAGCGCGAATTTCGCCACACCTTCTGTAATTGATTGAGCTTTGGCATGAGGTGTCCACCTAAAAAAGGTGGACACCAAGTGATGGAAGAAGGTCAAAAACTTGCCGTGCGGCTGGTTGGTCGGAATGGACGACGCCGTTTCGATCAAGGATCGAAGGACCGCCTTGTTGCGGCCTGCCTTGAACCGGGCGCATCGGTATCGAAACTTGCGCGCTTACAC
>NZ_JARWGH010000101.1:0-783 GCF_036528765.1 Rhizobium sp. BR 362
ATGGTGTAACGGGCGGATCCCAGCCAGGCGAGTTTGAAGGCTTGGTGGTCGTCCCTCACAATGATGGTGTCGCGGAGTCAGGAGTGGCCTGCTCCATAGCATCACGGAGAGACGACCATGAAGCAGTATGCCGGAATCGATGTCTCGTTGGAATACTCGAGTGTGTGCGTGGTGGATGCGGATGGCCGCATCGTGCGCGAGGCAAAGGTCCACAGTGAACCCGATGCGCTGATCGCCTGGTTTGGCGAGCAGGGCGCGGCGATGGAACGAATTGGTCTTGAGGCTGGCCCCTTGTCGCAATGGCTTTACGCGGAAATGGCGAAGGCGGATCTGGCGGTCGAACTGATCGAGACGCGCCACGTGCGGGCGGCCTTCAAGACGATGCCCGTGAAGACCGACAAGAAGGACGCRCGGGGTATTGCGCAGTTAATGCGGCTTGGCTGGTTCAGGCCGGTCCACTGCAAATCTCTTCCGGCCCAGGAGGTGCGAGCGCTGCTGACCGCACGCAAGCTCATCCAGGGAAAACTTCACGACATCGAGATGAGCCTCCGGGGCATTCTGCGCGGTTTCGGCCTCAGCTTGACTTTGTACAAAATCTCTTTGGAATTTCGGGTTTGTTGCGGCGGCGCTGATCTTCCGCGTACTGGCAGCGTGGCGCGCGCGGCACTCTCATTTTGAGGCAATTTGAGCGGGGTGAATCAATTCGCCGCAGTCTCTCTGACTTGCCTGTTTCGCGTGACCGGATTCGAACCGGTGGATGACCGATCATAATGAGAACTGCGT
>NZ_JARWGH010000102.1:0-737 GCF_036528765.1 Rhizobium sp. BR 362
CCACATGATATCTTATATTCATTTGAGCCTCCTGATGCGATGAAACATAGGTTAAACTCAAATGAATCAAACGTTTGGCAAAGAGCCTCCTGCCGGAGCGCCACAGTTCACGCAGCTGCAGGGCCAATACCTGGCCTTCATTTATGCCTATACCAGGATCTTCAAACGCTCCCCGGCAGAAGCGGACATGCGTCGCCACTTTGAGGTGACCGCACCGTCTGTACACCAGATGGTGATAACCCTGGAAAAGGCCGGGCTCATTCAACGCCAGCCTGGAGTAGCGCGAAGCATTCAATTGCTCGTACAACCCGAAGCGCTGCCAATCTTGCGATAGCTCAACCCGTCAGAATCTCTGCGGAACGGTACTAGAAGCATCCTGGGCCGAGCGCAACGATGCGGGTACCGTTTTGTCCGTGGTGTCGGCAACCTCAAGTCGGATTCCGATTTTAGTGAGATCCGCCGCCAGCGATGGATCGGCCTGCATAAGATAGATGGTGTAACGGGCGGATCCCAGCCAGGCGAGTTTGAAGGCTTGGTGGTCGTCCCTCACAATGATGGTGTCGCGGAGTCAGGAGTGGCCTGCTCCATAGCATCACGGAGAGACGACCATGAAGCAGTATGCCGGAATCGATGTCTCGTTGGAATACTCGAGTGTGTGCGTGGTGGATGCGGATGGCCGCATCGTGCGCGAGGCAAAGGTCCACAGTGAACCCGATGCGCTGATCGCCTGGTTTGGC
>NZ_JARWGH010000103.1:0-680 GCF_036528765.1 Rhizobium sp. BR 362
GCATAGGCACGCAGGATGGGCGCGACGCAATAGCGGCCGAACAATACGGGCAGCGATACGCGAAGTTTACCGACGACCTCGCGCCGTCCAGTTTCCAGAAGGGATTCGCCCGTGCGCAATTCCTCGATGGCACGCAGGCAGCGCTCGTAATATTGCTGGCCGTCTTCAGTCAGACATTGCGTGCGGGTCGTTCGTTGAAACAGGCGAACGCCAAGTCGCTCTTCCAGGCGCGCAATGGCCTTGCCGACCGCCGAAGGGGTGAGGGAGAGCCGATCGGCTGCTCTTTTGAAACCCCCAGCTTCGACCGCTTCCACGAAAACTTCTATCCCATCAAATCTATCGCGCACGGCAAAACCTTTTCAGACGCTTTTATGACGCGATTGCGGAATTCGAGGAAATAAACAAGTGAAAAACAATCGCCACTACTGAATATCATTCTACGATATTGAGGAGATCAGGCAAGTGACGTTTTCAGGGCGATTAAGGTCAATCGACCCAAATCGGCCGCCCGTCATGTGCATTCTCGTTGCAGGAAGGCGATCGAGTTGTTGATTTCAATCGTATACGACAGTGGCTTCGGTCACACCGCGCGCGTTGCCGAGGCAGTGGCGGCCGGGATTGGCGAAGTAAAAGGGGTTGAGGCGAAACTCATGGCCGTCGCGGACGGCCCCATGGACTGG
>NZ_JARWGH010000104.1:0-552 GCF_036528765.1 Rhizobium sp. BR 362
GGGAGGGTTCCGCTGGGAAGTTGGTCGAGCTTGGCGACACGCCTTGATGCGCCGAAGCCAGCGACACCGCTTGCCTTGGGATCGTTTCCAAAGGCTCGTCCGCAAATACCTGCCACCGTGCCGGCTGATGCATCCGCATCCTGATGCTCGGCTTACCGTCACTACAGCCGATAGGAGCCGTATGCGGTAGTGCCGCACGTACGGAACTGACCGGGGGGCGATGGGTAACCATCGTCCCTACCGGGACCCTCTCATTTGCCACTAGTACCCCTCCGCAGAGATTATGACTCTTTGACTGGATAGGGCCTTGTGGAGTTTTTCACGGGCTTTTTCGGTGGTGAACATCCATTGGATTTGTGCCCTTTGCGCGTTTCTCTGCTGCTGCCAAGCATTGATCTCTGCAATCATCCTGTGTTTGTCGTCGATCCTGCGGTCGAGGCATTGGCTTTTCAAAACGCCAATCTCGATCTCGACCATATTCAGCCAACTTGCGTGTTTCGGCGTGTGGTGGAATTCAAGCCGCTTGAGCACACGACGGGCTTCGGCGGCAGG
>NZ_JARWGH010000105.1:0-538 GCF_036528765.1 Rhizobium sp. BR 362
CTAATATCTCCCCGTTGGCGGGAGGCGGAACCCCGAAAGGGGCGTGAACGGCAAAGCCAAACTCCTATACGAGGTCACCGGCCAGAACCGGGCCTCAAGATGGTCGTTCGGTAGCAGGCGAAGGCTAATCTCCTTAACAGGGTCCAATGCCCTAATTTTCGATCCAGCCTGAAACCTATCCGCCTCTCCCAACACCTTTAACAGCATCGGGCGCATCTGCCGCTCACCGACCATTCATGCCATCTCCTTGGTGAGCGGATCCGCGGTCTGAGCCCATAGCAACTACCGGCCCGGTTCTCGGGCCTATACACATCCGGTCGCCGCTCTCAGCGGCTGCACCATTTTCCCGCATTCGACGGGCACGGGCTCAGGAGAACGGGACCAAACTCAAGATCGGCGTTTAAAGGCCAAAAGGATTCCCGGTCCGTCCACCTGGATCCGTCAGGACTGATCAGGTCCTGAGGATTCGAATTTTCGGTTCACAGACACTTCCGGCTTCAAGCGGTTTTCATGATTGCACCTTCTATCACGACACCGG
>NZ_JARWGH010000106.1:0-517 GCF_036528765.1 Rhizobium sp. BR 362
GGCGATCAGCGCATCGGGTTCACTGTGGACCTTTGCCTCGCGCACGATGCGGCCATCCGCATCCACCACGCACACACTCGAGTATTCCAACGAGACATCGATTCCGGCATACTGCTTCATGGTCGTCTCTCCGTGATGCTATGGAGCAGGCCACTCCTGACTCCGCGACACCATCATTGTGAGGGACGACCACCAAGCCTTCAAACTCGCCTGGCTGGGATCCGCCCGTTACACCATCTAACGGTCAATTTTGGTGCCTTGCTTCACTCTAGTACCCCTCCACAGAGATTATGACTCTTTGACTGGATAGGCCTTGTGGAGTTTTTCACGGGCTTTTTCGGTGGTGAACATCCATTGGATTTGTGCCCTTTGCGCGTTTCTCTGCTGCTGCCAAGCATTGATCTCTGCAATCATCCTGTGTTTGTCGTCGATCCTGCGGTCGAGGCATTGGCTTTTCAAAACGCCAATCTCGATCTCGACCATATTCAGCCAACTTGCGTGTTTCGGCGTGTGGTGG
>NZ_JARWGH010000011.1:0-142705 GCF_036528765.1 Rhizobium sp. BR 362
CGGCAGGCTACGACACCATCCTTTCCGCCGCCACCTCGGTCGGCAAGAATGTCATGCCGCGTGTGGCAGCCCTCCTCGATGTCGCCCAGGTCTCGGAAATCATCGAGGTCGTGTCATCCGATACCTTCAAGCGGCCGATCTATGCCGGCAATGCCATCCAGACGGTGCAGGCAAGCGACGCCAGACGGGTCATCACCGTGCGCACCGCTTCTTTCGCCTCTGCTGCTGAAGGCGGCGCTGCCACTGTCGAAGCCATCCCTGCGGTCGCCAATCCCGGTCTTTCGACCTTCGTCGCCGATGCGCTATCAACCTCCGATCGTCCGGAATTGACCTCGGCGAAGATCATCATCTCGGGTGGCCGGGCTCTGGGCTCGGCGGAAAAGTTCAGGCAAGTCATCCTGCCGGTTGCCGACAAGCTCGGTGCTGCCGTCGGTGCAAGCCGTGCCGCCGTCGATGCCGGTTATGCGCCGAACGACTGGCAGGTCGGCCAGACCGGCAAGGTGGTTGCCCCGCAGCTCTATATCGCCTGCGGCATTTCCGGGGCGATCCAGCATCTCGCCGGCATGAAGGACAGCAAAGTCATCGTCGCCATCAACAAGGACGAGGAGGCGCCGATCTTCCAGATCGCCGACTACGGCCTCGTCGCTGACCTCTTCGAGGCACTGCCGGAACTCGAAAAGGCGTTGTGATCGCAGATGACCCAGGCGGGCATGCTGCCATCACCGGCGTGAGATTCCTAGGCGGCGAATGGATGCCTGGAACGGTCAATCAGGTTCGAAGCAAATTTGTCCAGCCTTCCTTGACCGTTTCCATCGCGACGTTGGTGGATGTGCTGGCAACATGCGGTAAAGTGGAAATCCGCTCTCCCAAAACCCGGCGATACCGCCCGATATCGCGCGTCCTGATCTTGAGCAGGTAGTCGAACCTGCCGGCGATCATGTGGCACTCTTCGACTTCCCTGATTTTCTTGACGGCGTCGTTGAAGCTCTTGAGAGCATCTTCCCGCGTGTTCGAGAGCTTCACCTCCACGAACGCGATGTGGTCGAGCTGCATCTTCGCCGGGTTGAGGATCGCCTTGAATCCCTCAATGTATCCGTCATTGATGAGCCTCTTGAAGCGGAGCTGACACGGCGTCTTGGAGAGGCCGACGCGGGCCGCCAGGTCGGTGATCGACAGCCTGCCATCCTGGGCCAGCGCTTCGAGGATCTTCTTGTCGAATTGGTCCAAATCACTAAAGAGATCGGCTTCCTTAGGCATAATGTGGGATCCTGCGATCAATATTAAGTGCATATAGCCTATGAAAGGTTGTTTTCAAGTGAGAACGACGCCGCTCCGTCGTGATAGATATTTCAGCAGGATTGAAGGAAGTGCCTTGGTGGCCGCCTGCAAAGCAATGGCATCTAAGGTTGGCATCGAACAACACGATGATTTGAGGTTTCCGATGACACGTGAGACAATTCGCCAGCGTCAGGATATCGACCTGTCGGCAAACTATCGGCCTATCGCTCTCTCCGCTGTAAAAGCCGCAGTCAGCGTGATGCCGACGAAGAACCAGGATGAGCCGAGGAAGGATTGTCTAAAGCATCTTCTTCTCCCGGAAAATCTGCCGGAACCATAAGCGCTGAACGCCTTCGATCCAGATCACCACCGCCAATAGGTTTGAAAATGCTCAAAGTCGTCGCCGACGTCGCCAATTCCGACCCCCATTCCCCCCAGCCATTCGCGCAATTCGCACCGCCGATCCGAGAGCAGTCCGACCTGCGCAGGGCCATCACGGCCGCCTATCGTCGCCCCGAGACCGAGTGCTTGCCTCCGCTTGTCGAGGCGGCAAGGATTCCCGCCGACATAAAAGCATCGGTCCGAGCGACCGCCCGCAAGCTGATCGAGGCGCTTCGGGTCAAGCATAAGGGCACGGGCGTCGAGGGTCTCGTGCATGAGTATTCGCTCTCAAGCCAGGAAGGCGTCGCTCTCATGTGTCTTGCCGAGGCGCTCTTGCGCATTCCGGACACGGCGACACGCGATGCCTTGATCCGGGACAAGATCGCGGAAGGTGACTGGAAGTCCCATATCGGCGGCGGCCGTTCGCTTTTCGTCAACGCGGCGACTTGGGGTCTGGTCGTCACCGGCAAGCTGACGGGGACCGTCAATGACCGCAGCCTCGCCGCCGCCTTGACGCGGCTAATCGCCCGCTGCGGCGAGCCCGTCATCCGCCGCGGCGTCGACATGGCGATGCGCATGATGGGCGAGCAGTTCGTCACCGGCGAAACGATCGAAGAGGCGCTGAAGCGCGCCCATCCCCTTGAGACACGGGGCTTCCGCTATTCCTATGACATGCTCGGCGAGGCAGCGACCACGGCTGCCGACGCCCGCCGCTACTATCGCGACTATGAGAACGCTATTCACGCGATCGGCAAGGCGTCTGACGGCCGTGGCGTCTACGAAGGTCCCGGCATTTCCATCAAGCTTTCGGCCCTTCATCCGCGCTATGCCCGCACACAGTCGGACCGCGTCATGAAAGAGCTGCTTCCCCGGGTTCGCGAGCTGGCGCTGCTGGCGCGCAAATACGATATCGGCCTGAACATCGATGCGGAGGAGGCGGATCGTCTCGAACTGTCGCTCGACCTGCTCAAAGAGCTTAGCTTCGACCACGAGTTGAAGGACTGGAATGGTCTGGGCTTTGTCGTCCAGGCCTACGGCAAGCGCTGCCCCTTCGTGCTCGATTACATCATCGATCTCGCCCGCCGGTCCGGCCGCCGCATGATGGTGCGCCTCGTGAAGGGTGCCTATTGGGATGCCGAAATCAAGCGCGCGCAGCTTGACGGACTTCCCGACTTCCCAGTCTATACCCGCAAGATTCACACCGACGTCGCCTATGTCGCCTGTGCCCGCAAGCTGCTCGCGGCGACGGACGTCGTCTTTCCGCAGTTCGCCACCCATAACGCCCAGACGCTCGCCACGATCTACCATCTGGCCGGCCCGGCTTTTGAGATCGGCAAGTACGAGTTCCAGTGCCTGCATGGCATGGGCGAACCTCTTTATGACGAGGTTGTCGGCAAGCAGAAGCTGGATCGCCCATGCCGCATCTATGCCCCCGTCGGCACGCACGAGACGCTGCTTGCCTATCTGGTCCGCCGCCTGCTCGAAAACGGCGCCAATTCGTCCTTCGTCAATCGAATTTCGGATGCGAACGTCTCGGTCGACGAACTCGTGGCTGATCCGGTCGATCTGGTTGAAGCAAACGCGCCGGTTGGCAGGCCCCATGATCTGATAGCGCTGCCTCGCAATCTCTATGGAGGCGAAAGGCAAAATTCGTCCGGCATCGATCTTTCGAACGAAGACGAACTTGAAGCGCTGGCGGCCAATCTTGTCGCCACGACGCAAAAGTCATGGCACGCCTTGCCTCTCCTTGCCGACGGATCCGTCGAGGGCGCGACGAGACCGGTCCTCAATCCTGCCGACCACGGCGATGCCGTCGGCCAAGTCACCGAAGTCGGCATCGATGATGCCGCGAAGATCGCCCAGCTTGCGGCCGAGGGCGCACAGGAATGGGCTGCCGTTTCTCCGGCCGACCGCGCGGCATGCCTCGAACGCGCCGCCGACATCATGCAATCGCGGATCGAGACGCTGATGGGCGTCATCATGCGCGAGGCGGGCAAGTCGGCGGCAAACGCGATCGGTGAAGTGCGCGAAGCGGTCGACTTCCTTCGCTATTACGCAGCGCAGGCGCGCCGAACGCTCGGCCCTTCGCACGTACCGCTTGGCCCGATCGTCTGCATCAGTCCGTGGAACTTCCCGCTCGCGATTTTCACGGGGCAGGTCGCCGCGGCGCTGGTCGCCGGCAACTCGGTCATGGCAAAGCCGGCTGGTGTCACGCCGATCATCGCTTTCGAGAGCGTCAAGATCCTGCACGAAGCCGGGGTGCCGAGGGGCGCACTTCAGTTCGTACCGGGTAGCGGCCGTCTTGGTGCTGCGGTGATCGACGCACCGGAGACCGCCGGCGTCATGTTCACGGGCTCGACCGGTGTCGCAAGACTTATCCAGGCGCAGCTTGCGCAGCGATTGTCGAAGTTTGGAAAGCCGATCCCGCTGATCGCGGAAACAGGCGGCCAGAACGGCATGATCGTCGACTCGTCTGCTTTGGCCGAGCAGGTCGTCGGTGATGTCATCACATCGGCGTTCGACAGCGCCGGTCAGCGCTGCTCCGCGCTGCGCGTTTTGTGTTTGCAGGAAGAGGTCGCCGATCGAACCCTGAACATGCTGAAGGGTGCACTCCAGGAACTGACCATCGGTCGTACGGATCGGCTCAGCATAGACGTCGGGCCAGTCATCACCGATGATGCCAAGGCGGAAATCGATGCCCATATCGAGAAGATGCGCGGCCTCGGCTGCAAAGTGGACCAGTTGCCGCTGCCCGAAACTACGGCGCTAGGCACCTTCGTGCCACCGACCATCATAGAGTTGAAAAAGCTTTCCGATCTGACGAAGGAAATCTTCGGTCCCGTGCTGCACGTCATCCGTTACCGCCGCCAGGATCTGGACCGGCTGATCGACGACATCAACGGCTCGGGCTATGGCCTGACGTTCGGTCTGCATACGCGCCTCGACGAGACGATCGCCCGCGTCACGGGGCGGATCAAGGCAGGCAATCTCTACGTCAACCGCAACATCATCGGCGCGGTCGTCGGCGTCCAGCCTTTCGGTGGACGCGGACTCTCGGGAACCGGCCCGAAAGCGGGCGGGCCGCTTTACATCGGTCGACTGGTCCAAAAAGCGCCGGTTCCCCCGCAGCACAGCTCGTTCCATATTGACCCGTCACTCTCGGATTTCGCCCTATGGCTTTCCGGAAAGGGCCGTAGCGAGGATGCCGAGGCAGCGCGCGAACTCGGCAGCCTTTCCGCAGTGGGTCTCGAAAAGGAGCTTGCCGGCCCTGTCGGCGAACGGAACGTCTACGCGCTTCATCCCCGCGGGCGGGTGCTTCTCGCTCCCGCAACGGAGCGAGGCCTCTATCGCCAGATTGCGGCAGCACTCGCGACCGGCAACCATCTGGTCGTCGACGAAAGTTCCGGGCTTCGTTCAGCGCTTACGGGCCTTCCAGCCAGCGTCGCCGCACGTCTGGCATGGACGAAGGACTGGAATGCCGATGGCCCATTCGCCGCCGCGCTGGTGGAAGGAGACGCAAAACGGGTCCTTGAGATCAACCAGCGGATCGCCGCGCTTGACGGGCCGCTCATCCTTGTCCAGTCGGCGACGACGGCGGAGCTTGAGAGTGATATCGAGGCCTATTGCTTGAACTGGCTTGTCGAGGAGGTTTCAACCTCGATCAACACGGCGGCTGCAGGTGGCAATGCCAGCTTGATGACAATCGGATAAGTTCCTCACGTTTGGCGGTGGCACCGGAATGCCGGAGCCGCCGCTCTTTATCCAACTCTGTCGCCGCTATCGTCGGACGACCTTCCGGCCTACTTGTAGGTGATCGTGTCGCCGACTCTTGGACGATTGAAGAAATGGCGATCGAAGGTATAGCCATTCGTGCCGGTAATGGACGCAAAGAACGCCGAGACGGGGGTCGTCAATGTATATTGCACCCGCGTTAGTATGACCTGCACGCCGGTTTCCTGTATCTCCGACGGTATTGTGATCGTGCTTGCGGTGCCGGAGCTAAGAGCAGATGTATTGAGCGCGGCGGACCAGTTCACTGTCGCGCTGCCTGCGCTGCTGATATCGTTCACCGAGACCGTGATCGTAAGTCCTGTGGTGTCATAAGGCTGCAGGATGAAGCTGGCGCCGGACAGAAGCTTTGCGACATCGGTCTTTGTCCAGGTGCCCTGCTGTGAAATCATGTCGCCCGTCGTGGAGGCGATCTCATCCATTTTCCGGCTGACCGTCAGCGCATGGCCGAGATCGACTGCGCCAAACAGCAGAACCACCAGGATCGGCAATACGAGAGCGAATTCCACGCCCGAGGCAGCCGACCGATCGTGAATTAAGCAGCGAATGCAGAGTTTGGCCGTCCGGGAAAAGGACAGGCTCCGTTTCGGGATCATTTTAGAAAGGCTCGTTGCGGAACAGAACGGAAGATCCGAGAAGATAGCGGCCATCGGAAAGCTCGGCGCTCGACAAGGTGAAAAAATTGACGACGGCGGTCCAGGGCAGAAATGCCTGGACCAGGATGTAGTCGCTGCCCTTGCCTATATCGTAGGTCTCGGTGACAGCGAGCTTGCCGCTACTGTCGATGGGGTCAGTGCTGGCGACGGATGATATGTCGGAAAGCACGTCGACCTTTACCAACAGATTGTCGGAGCATTCGAATGCCAAAAGCATATCGGTACAAATTTGGGCTTTGAAATCGGCCAGTGTGATCTTGGAGGACGCGGCTTCGCCGGTACGGATCATTCGCGAGATCTTCTGCACCGAAGCGTCCAATGCAGAGTCGACGAAAAACATCAGTGACACTTCGATGATCGTGAATATGAACATGAACAGCGGCAGGGCCAGGATCGCAAATTCGATCGCAGCGACGCCGCGACGATCGGCGAGGAGGCGGCGCAGAAGTGCAAACGGTTTCGCCTGCCTCATTGGGTCAGCCGAACGGATGTGAGATATTGGGTGAAAAGCGCTGACAAGCCTGTCGTGATGTCTGCTGACGATGATGCGGAAATAAACAAGCTTTTCGAAGATGCGCAGTCGGCAAGCGCATAGGGGATGTAGTCTCGTCGCGTGATGCTGGTCGATACGCCGCTATCCATGGTGCCGCCCCAGGTGCTCTTCCACTTGGCGCTCGCCATGGTCGAGCCGACAGTTGCGTTATAACCCCAGTCCGTGGTGATCGGCAGATATTCGGTATAAAGAACCGCCATGGTGGCGGACTGGTTCTTGATGTATGCACACCAGTCCGGATTGAGCGGGGCTACCTTGTTCCAGTAGGCGCCAGATACGGCTGTCTTACCGCTCCATGTCACCCCATTGATTACCCATTCGCGCTGTGACTGGACGCCGTCCGTCAGCAGGAGAACCAGTTTGAGCGGTTTGGACGAGGAGGTGCCATCGCCACCGGTGCCGACCATCTTCTTCAGCGCGGTCAAGGAGACGTCAAAATAGGTGTAGGTCGTCGACGTCGCGCTTGTGAGGCCGTAGCTGTTATCAGACAGTCGTTTGCGCGCACTTGCGGTATCCACCGTCGGAGCCAGAACTTCCGTGGTTGTATCACCCAAGCTGTATAGTCCGACTTTGATGCGTGTATGATTGCTGTCGGACTTATCGATCATATCGAGCACTTCACTGACGGCATCTACGGCAACGTCGGCGCGCAGCTTTATATCCTTTGCGGTGCTGTACTCGTAGTTGTTGGCGTAAGATTTACCGCTGACTGTGTGCGCATCGCCAGTATGGCAGGCAAATTGGCATCCGATGCCGGAATACATGGTCTGCTGGCCTGCCGTCGTTGCCGCCAGGAGCATCGACGGGGATTTGTCGATCACGATATAAACGTTGAGATAGGACGTTGCGGGTCCTTCGACGGCACTTTCCACGCTGACGGGAACCGTCGTGACGTTCGCGAGCTGCATCAAAGTCGTGGGAACCGTGCCGCTCGCCGTTGCCGTTATGCGATGGTTGGTCGTATCGATTTCAATGTCGCCGAGCGAATAGCTGCTTTCCACCTGCGCATGGAACCAGTCGGAAACCTTTTCCTTGAGAGCGTCGGAGTCATCGGTGTCGATCTGTTTGACGGCGGCGATTAGGGCCGCGTCGAGATCGCTCTGCATGCTCTGCCTGACATTATAGGCGCGGATATAGTCAAAGCTCGCGCCAACTGCGAGGATCATAGGCACCATCGTGAGGGCAACAACAATAGCGACGTTGCCGCCTGTGTCTCTTCGCAGACCACGAAGGGTTTCGAGGAGCCGACCAAGCGAATATGAAAAACCCGAGCTCAAAAACCACCGTCACTTACTTCATAAAAATAGTGATGACGATGACGTACCGAAGAAGGTTAATCTTTCGCGCATTCGGACATGGTCCGGAGCAAAGCGCGCTGTCGCCCTGCTATTCCCTGCGCAAATTGTACATGCGTGCGGATTGTGGATATTAGTATGACAATTTCGTGCGTCCCGATGCGAGACGGCGGAGGACCGCAACGTCGCGGTCCTCCGCTGGTCTTGTTTCAAGCCCGCGCCGCAGTCCTTGCCGGCACGACAGCATTGACCACGACTGCGACCGCGATGTTTGCCGCAAGCGCAAGCAGTCCGGTGTAGACGGTGAAGGGCTCTCCGCCGAGGCTGATCAAGTGCAACGGCTTCCAGCCGGCATCCCAGACGAGGAAGGTGCCGCCGATGAAGCCGACGAACCAGCCGGCAAGCAAGCCCGGTGCGCGGAACCAATTGGTATAGAGACCGAACACCAAGGCAGGAAGCGTCTGCAGGATCCAGATACCGCCGAGCAATTGCAGGTCGAGGGCAAACTGCGTCGGCAGGAAGAGAATGACCAGCAGGGCACCCACCTTGACCACGAGCGAGGTGATCTTGGCGACCTTCGCTTCGCCCGCGCTGCTTACCTTTGGATCGACATAGGCCTTCCAAAAATTGCGGGTGAAGAGATTGGCGGCACCGATGCTCATCACGGCGGCTGGAACCAGGGCGCCGATCGCGATTGCCGCGAAAGCGAAGCCGGCAAACCAACCGGAGAACAGCGTCTTGAACAAGGCCGGTACGACATCGTTGGGGCTATCGAGTTTCAGGCCGGCGGCATGGCCCATGTAGCCGAGCAGGGCAAGAAGGCCGAGCAGCAGCGTATAGGCGGGCAGCAGGACGGCATTCTTGCGGATCGTCTTGCCGCTGTTCGACGCGAAAATGCCCGTCAGTGTATGCGGATACATGAAAGCTGCGAGAGCCGAGCCCAAGGCGAGCGTGGCGTAGGCGACATATTGATTGGGGCCCAGGAGAAGACTTCCCCATCCCTTGGCCTGGAATGCGGCGTCGGCTGCGGCGAACACATTGGCATAGCCGCCGAGTTTTGAGGGAATGAGCGCCACGGCAGCGATCACCACGACATAGATCATGATGTCCTTGACGAAGGCAATCAGAGCCGGGGCGCGCAGACCTGCCGAATAGGTGTAGAGCGCGAGCACGATAAAGGCGATCGCCAGTGGCAGTTCGCCATGCAGGCCAAGCGCCTTCAGGACCGCCGTCATGCCGACGAGCTGCAAGGCGATATAGGGCATGGTCGCAATGACGCCGGTTGCCGCTACGGCGAGTTCCAATGGGCGTGAACCATACTGGCCGTGCACGACGTCACCGGCGGTCACGTAACCGAAATCCCTTGCGCGCTTCCAGAGAACGGGCATCACCATGAACACGAAGGGATAGACGACGATCGTATAGGGCAGAGCGAAGAAGCCATAGGCGCCGACCGTATAGACGAGCGCGGGGACGGCGATCACCGTGTAGGCCGTGTAGAAGTCGCCGCCGACCAGGAACCAAGTGATCCAGGTGCCGAAGCTGCGGCCACCCAGGCCCCATTCGTCGATATGGGCAAGCGTGGCTGGTTTGCGCCAGCGGGACGCAACGAAGCCCAAAATCGTTACGAGCGCGAAGAAGAAGAGGAAGACGGCAAGCGCCGTGCTGTCGATGTCAGTCGTCATGGCGCACGCTCCGATAGGCGATAAAGGTCAGGAAAGCGGTGATCGGCACCCAGGCGAGCTGATACCAATAGAAGAAGGGAAAACCGAACAAAGCCGGCTCGCGGGTATTGTAAAAGGATGGCCAGAGCAGGCCGATATAGGGAATGACGAGCAGCCAGAGCGCTGCCTTGCTTCGTGGTTTTTCCATGTCGGATACCTTCCGGCGCCACATGTGGCGGCAAGTTGCGGTTATCAGCGTGGAAGGCGGGCGTGTCAGTCGCTAGTCGGGGCAAGCCCGGCTCGTGCCGTCGCAACGGGTTTCCCGGCTGGACGGAAGCAGACGTAGTGCATTTGAAATCCTCCCAGCGGTTCGCTCTCCAGCAAGCCGCAGTGAAGTCCTATGGTGACGGTTTTCGTCAGACAAGATGGTTGGAGGAGTGAAATGGCGAAGCCTACCCAGAAGTGGGTAGGGCGCAATTCATCGCGTTTTGAGACTGATGCCATGATCGAGCGCATAGCGGATGAGCCCTGCGGTCGTGCCAATGTTGAGCTTCTTCTTGACGTTCTTGCGGTGCGTCTCGGCGGTGGCGGGCGTTATGCCGAGGGCCTCGGCCATCTCCTTATTGCTCCTTCCGGAAACAATGAGGCCGAGGACGTCACGCTCGCGCGGCGTCAGGGGATCCGCATCATCTTCGCTCTTGCGCTCCATCAGCACGTCGACGACACCGGACGAGAAATATGTTCCGCCCTGAGCGACCGTTTCGATGGCCAAAACGATCTCGTCGGTCGAGACATCCTTGAGGATGTAACCGGCGGCGCCGCGCATCACGGAGGAGGAGATGTATTCCCGGCTATCATGCATGGAGAGCATGACGACCCGGGTCTCGGGCAATTCGCTTCGAAAGAGTTCAATGGCGTCGATCCCGTTCAGCTTCGGCATGTTGATGTCCATCAGCACAACCTCGGGCCGCGTGTCGCGGCCGATGTCCAGGCCCGCCTGTGCGAGACCTGCCGTTCCTACGACCTCTATATAATCGTAGGTTTCGAGGACGGCTTTCAGTCCATCGATCACCAGCGGGTGGTTGTCGATCAGCAGCACCTTGATTTTGGGACGCTCCGTCATGCGGCTTCGACCTGATCGCGGGGCTGCAGATTGGCCGATTTCGGCATCATCGCAGTCAGCGTCGTGCCAGCGGCGGTACTGTCGATCAGAAGCAGGCCGCGGAAATGCGCCATCCGCTCCTGCATGTTGCGAAGACCCAGACCGTGGCCGCCCGCGCCGGCCGCTTTGGCATCGCTGAAGCCCGTGCCGTTGTCGGAGACGGTCATGCGCGCCCGCCCGCCATCGCTCCAGAGCCTTATCGCAAGTCGGCTTGCACCGGAATGCCTCTCGACATTGTTGAACGCTTCCTGAGCAACGCGGTAGAGCGCCGTACTGGCCTCGGGCTTCAGCCGATCGACGAAACCGGACGCTTCGATTTCCGTTACAATTCCGCTCCGCTCCTGAAAATTATGGCACAAGGCCTCGAGTGCAGCGGTCAGACCCATGTCGTCGAGCACGCGTGGACGAAGATCGTGGGACAGGCGCCGGATCTCCTTGATCGCGCCATTCAGCGCCTCTACGCCGCGCTCGATCGTCAGCGCCGCATCGTTGACGTCGGTCCTGACCTTGCGGCCGGCAAGATCCATGGCATAGCGGACACCAACGAGGTTTTGCGAAACACCGTCATGCAGCTCGCGGGCAAGCCGGGCGCGTTCCTCCTCCTGCGTGTCGATAACCCGTTGGGTCAGCTCCTTGAGCCTGCCATCGGCCATGCGTCGCTCATGAAAAGTCAGCAGCATGCAGGTGGTGAAGACGACGATGACGGCAGGAACGGCAATCATCGCCACGATCACAAAGGTGCTTTTGATGCTGACGCGCATGCTGGCATTTGCCGCCGCTGTCTGGGCATAGACGTCGTCGAGATAGACGCCGGTTCCGACGACCCAGCGCCACTTGTCGAGGCCGACGACAAAGGACAGTTTGTCGGCCACCTGGCCGCTGGATGGCTTTTGCCACTCGTACTGGTGCAGTCCACCGCCCGCCTTTGCCGTCGCAATCAGCTCGGCGATCACCTTGTCCCCGTTCGGATCGGTCAGATCGAGCCAATTCCGGCCAGGCCGGAAGCTCTGGCGCGGATGAACGATGTTGTTTCCATCATAATCATAGACAAAGAAATATCCGTCCTTGCCGTAGTCGAGCGAAGCGAGGATGGCCGCGACCTTTTCCTTGGCGGCCTGATCGTCCGCCGCCGCATCTCCATAGGTCGCCTGGATCGCCGAGACGGCAAGATGGGTCAGGTTGAGGATTTCCGTTTCCTTGGACTTCAGCATGTTCTGCTCGAAGGTCGCGATATTAACTTGCGTGAGGTTCGCCGACTGCCAGGTGATGAAACTCGTGATCGCCAGGATCGCGATCACGAGCGGAATGATCGCCAGCGCAATGATCTGGTGCCTAAGCGACAAGAGATGGTCCTCCAGGTTTCCCGGCCGATTTCGTCCGTGTCTTCCCTTCACGGACTGCCCAAACATCTTGCACTAAAGCGGCAAGGATAATGCGTGGTCAAGTATAGCGGCCACTGAGCGGGTGACCTGTCGCTGAATGGAGCGGGCTGATGATAGCGAGTCAAAGCGCGAGGGTGTGGCAATAGTGTTGCATTTTCGCAACGATTCCGCCTGATATCTGCAATGTGAAATTGTATGCTTGCCGATTGGTCGATCTCGTGTAACATAGCCGCATCCGCAATCAAATCAGAGGAGGCGTGAAATGAAATCTATTCTCATGTTTAGTCGCTTCTCTGGCGGAATGGCCGTGGTGGTGTCGATGCAATGCGCGTCGAGCCCGAGCCGTCATTGGCATCCAGGCTACTAAGCCCTCGGATTCGCCGCCCGTTTAGCATTTTTCTCGTTACCTTGACGTGACCGGTTACCGGAGCGATCTTTCGCATTTCCGCGTCGGTATTCGCACGTCTTTTCACCTTCGAAAGGACTCGGCTGCATCGTTGCGCCGGGAAAGAAACTATGCGCGAAGCACAATCTTTAGTTGCCGACACTCTTGCGGCGACGGTCGATGAACTTTGCCTCAAATTTGGCGCCCGGAAGACCGCGTTTGCGTTGTTCCTCGCCATGTTGAGGCATCAGCAAACGGTAAATCAAACCTCTCTACTGTCCAACCGCATGCGCCAGGATATCGGCCTGCCGGATGGTGAGGAAACGTCCGGATTTCCTGTTTGGAATTTCCGGGCATGGTAAGGAACCGAAGTGAACAGGAGGATGCGAGAGGTGTCAAAAGCGCCTCTCGCTCCATTCCCGGCCGGCTCGGCGCGGGTCTGGAACGCTATGTGGACGTGGCGCGCCCGCCATTGGGCGCGCCCTTGCCAGCATTTCTCTAACGACTAGGCGGCCGACATTTCCCGCGTCGTCAGATCGCGCTGATGGGCCAAGTAGGCGATCAGATCTTCGATCGTCACCAGCAGCAGGCCGTGGCGTTCGGCGAACTTTTCAAGATCCGGAAGGCGGGCCATCGTACCGTCGTCATTGGCAACTTCGCAAATCACCCCGGACCCGGAATAGCCGGCGAGCCTTGCGAGATCGACGGCTGCCTCGGTATGGCCGGGACGTCCGAGCACGCCTGCCGGGTTGGCACGCAGCGGAAAAATATGGCCAGGTCGGGCAAAGTCGTCAGGCCGGGTGCCTTGTGTAACAAGGGCCCGAACGGTCGCCGCGCGATCGGCTGCGGAAATCCCCGTCGTGGTTTCCGGAATGTAGTCCACGGACACCGTAAAGGCGGTCTTCAGAACCTCGGTATTGCGCGGAACCATCAGAGGAATGTCGAGCTCATCCAGCCTTTCACCCTGCATCGCCACGCAGATCAGTCCGCGCGCGTGATTCATCATGAAGGCAATTGCGGCAGGCGTGATGGCATCGGACGCAATCACAAGATCGCCCTCGTTTTCTCGGTCCTGATCATCAACGACAACAACGATCTCACCACGCGAAATCGCCGCGATTGCATCTTCGATTTTGGAAATTGCCATGCACTTTGCCTTTCAAGGGTTAGCCGCTTTTGCAGCATCCAAGACTTCTTTCGAAGTCACAGTTTATCCCTTGGGCGAACAAGCCTGCGGACGCGCCACAACACCGGTGGCGCTCGCACGATTGCTCTCTTCCATCCGGACTTTAACCGTCGGCCCCGGCCTCTCACCGGGTCTGCTGACCCTCCGCGATTTGCGGAGGCGCTCGCGGGCTCCGAGTTTCCTCGATACCGCCGGTGGGGAGTTTCACCCCGCCCTGAGAACACCGGTAAGATAGGCGATCGATATGGCCTCCCGCAAGAGGGCAGTTTCCCTCTCTCTGTCCTTTATGCGACGCAACCGCTGAACAGATTGTTTCTCTTAACCGACCGCAGTCAGGACATGATGAGACCGCCATCGACATTGATCGTCTGCCCAGTGATATAGGCAGCATCATCGCTCGCGAGAAAGGTGACAAGGCCGGCGACGTCTTCGCCCGAACCGGCGCGCTTCATCGGAATGCCTTCCACCCATTCCTTCATCAACTCACCCGGACCGTAATTGCCGAGGAGCTTACCCCAGGCCTTATCGTTGTAGGCCCACATGTCGGTCTCGATGATCCCCGGGCAGAAGGCGTTGACGGTTATGTTTTCGGTGGCGACTTCCTTTGCGAGGCTCTGGGTGATCCCGACCACACCCATCTTCGAGGCGGCATAGTGCGGCGTATAGATGAAGCCGTCTCGCGCCTGTCCCGATGCGGTGTTGATAATGCGTCCGCCACGACCGTGCTTGCGCATGCGTAAAATCGCTTCCTGGGCGCACAGGAAAACGCCCTTGGAGTTGACGGCCATGACCTTATCCCACTCGCCTTCGGTCATGTCTTCGATCCGCGCGATCGTGATGACGCCGGCATTCTGGATCGAGACGTCGACCGAACCGAAGGCGTCTTCCGCCGCGTCGTAGAGGGCCTTCACGCTCGCCTTGTCCGTGACGTCCCCGACAAAGGAAATTGCTTTGCCGCCATCCTTCCTGATCTGCTCGGCGACGGAGTGCACCGACTCCTCATTGGCGGAAACGACGAGATTTGCGCCCTCTTTCGCAAAGCGTCTTGCGATGGCGGCGCCAATACCGCGGCTGCCTCCGGTGATGACAACGGTCTTGTTTTCGAAGCGGTTCATTTGGTTTCTCCCGGTCAATCGCCGTACGTCCTCGCGAACGGCGCTTATCAAAATGAATGCAGGGCCGTTTTGCCGGCGGCCCCAGCAGCGATCGGTCTCGCCTTCAAGGCACAGCGCGAAGTATTGCTCTAAAATCCGATGCCTTGAGGGAAGCTCCCCCGACAAGCGCGCCGTCCACACCCGCAATGGCGAAGAGCGAAGCGGCGTTCGATGGCTTCACGGAGCCGCCGTAAAGGAGCCGTATCTCATTGCCTTCCGCGCCGAAACGCTTGATCAAGGCACTACGCAGGGCAGCGTGGACGTCAGCGATCTCAGCCTCCGTCGGAACACGGCCGGTGCCGATTGCCCATACCGGTTCGTAGGCGATAACGGTGTTGGCAGCGGAAGCGCTATCCGGAACGGACGCCGAAAGCTGGCTTTCGACCACCGCAAGCGTCATTTCGCTTGTCCTCTCCTCATCCGTTTCGCCAACACAGATGATAGCCGTCAGCCCGGCGCAATAGGCCGCCGCCGTCTTTGCAGCGACGAGAGCACTCGTCTCACCATGATCCGCCCGGCGCTCCGAATGGCCGAGGATCACAAAGGCTGCGCCGAGATCGGCCAACATGTCCGCCGAAATGTCGCCTGTATGAGCGCCCGACGGCGAGGCGTGGCAATCCTGCCCGCCGATCCGTAATTTTGAGCCTCTCGTTATCGACGCGGCGCGGTCGATAAGGGTGGCGGGTGGGCATATGATCGCTTCGGCTCTAGAGTCATCGGCCGCCGCCGCGATGGCGGTGATCTCGTTGAGGTCCGAGAGCAGCCCGTTCATTTTCCAGTTTCCGGCGATCAGCTTGCGAGGCATCGTCATCACCAGCAGCAGAAGCCGCCGTCGACCAAAAGGTCGACACCCGTGACAAAGCTTGCCGCGTTCGAAAGCAGAAATACGGCAGGACCAGCCATCTCATCGACCGTTGCCATGCGCTGCATCGGGGTCTGCTCTTCAAACAGCTTTGTCTGGTGGACCATCTCCGGCCGGGTGTTCATCGGCGTCGCGGTATAGCCAGGCGAAATCGTGTTGACGCGAATTCCTCGGCCGACCCATTCCATCGCCAGCGACTTCGACATGTGGATGACGCCGGCCTTGGAAGCGTTGTAATGGCACTGGTTCAGGCCGCGATTGACGATGACGCCAGACATGGACGCAATGTTCACGATCGATCCCTTGCCGCTCTTGAGCATCGAGCGCGCTTCGGCTTGGCAGGAGAGGAAGACACCCTTGAGGTTGATATCCATCAGCGTCTGATACTGCTCTTCTTCCATCTCCTCGGCCGGATTGGCGTTCGCGATGCCTGCGGCATTGAGTGCGAGGGAGAGGGGACCCAGTTCGACATCAGCCCTTTCTACGGCCTCGGCAAGCGCTGCCTTGTCGGTCACATCAGCAGCAATCTGAATGGAGCGGCGCCCCGCCTTGCGGACGAATTCGGCGGTCTGCGACAGGCCATCGTCATTGCGGCGGTCGAGCAACGCGACATCCGCGCCGCATTGAGCCAGACCGATGGCGATACGTTGGCCGATGCCGCTGCCGGCGCCCGTTACGAAGGCAACCTCTCCGGAGAGATCGAAAAGCTTGGGAGCATTCAGAGTGATGTCAGGCATCGCTCTTCCTTTCTTGATGTCATTTTAGATTGTAGCCAATTCCATAACGGAGACGTCGTTCGCCTGATCACGCTCCAGGATTCCGGCCTGTTTTCCCTGCGCAAGGACCAGGATGCGGTTCGATACGCCGAGAACCTCTTCCAGATCGGAGCTGACCACGATGACGGCCACGCCCCTGTTCGCGAGGCCGACAATGATGTCGTAAATGCCGGCACGGGCGCCGACATCGATGCCTCGGGTCGGTTCATCGAGCACCACCACTTTGGGATCGCGCATCAGCCATTTTGCAATGACGATCTTTTGCTGGTTGCCGCCCGAAAGGTCGGAGGCAAGTTGATCGCCACGGCCCTTGATGCCGAACGTGGAAATGGCCCTCTTTGCGAAATCTCGCTTCATGGCGGACGTAATCCACCGGCCTCCGAACCGATCGAGGTTTGGGTAAACGAGGTTTTCAGCAATCCGATGATTGACGACCAGTCCCTGCAGTTTGCGGTCTTCCGGCACCATAACGATGCCTCTCGCGACGGCGTCGGCCGGGCTGCGTAGTTTCAGCGGCTCGCCATTGAGATGCACCGCGCCGGACTTTATCGGATCTGCTCCGGAGATGGCGCGCACCAGTTCGGTTCGCCCGGCGCCGACAAGACCGGCGATACCCAGAATTTCTCCAGCCCTGACCTCAAAACTGATGTCGCGGAAGGAATCGTCCGCAGAGGTCAAACCTTTGACCTGCAGCACCGGATGATCCTGCGGCACCGGCAATGTCGGGAACATCCTGTCGAGCGACCGGCCGACCATGCTTTCAACGATCGTGCGCACGGGGGTCGAGCTGTCGGCAAATTCCTGCACGCGCTCGCCGTCGCGAAGAACGACGATGCGATCGGTGATCTGTTTGATCTCTTCCATCCGGTGCGAGATATAGATGATCCCGACGCCTTCGGAACGCAGTTTTCGGACCTGCTCGAAGAGCGCTTCGGTTTCCGCGCCGCCAAGTGCGGCCGTCGGTTCGTCGAGGATCAGCAGCTTCGCGTCCAGTGCCAGGGCCTTGGCAATTTCAATAAGCTGCTGGTTGGCGGTCGACAGTCCCGCCACCTTGCGCGTTGCGGGAATATGCAGGTTCAGGCGCGAGAGCTGCTCCTGTGCGCGCTGGACCATTTGCGCCCGGTCGACGACGCCATTCTTCATCGGCCAGCGGCCGATGAAGACGTTTTCGGCGATCGTCAGCTCGGGAAGCAATTGTAGCTCCTGATGGATCAGGACTACGCCCTTGTCGATCGCCTCTCGTGGATTGGCAGGGGCATAAGGCTGCCCCTGCCATGTCATGGAGCCTTCCGAAGGCGTGCGCGATCCGGCGATGATGCCCGACAGGGTCGATTTGCCCGCACCGTTTTCGCCGAGCAAGGCGACGACCTCGCCTGGGAAGACATCGAGACTGACGTTCTTGAGGACTTCCAGAGGGCCGTAGCGCTTGGAAATACCCTTCAGTGTGAGCACCGGATCAGTCATCGCACCGCTCCTTTGATTGTGCTTACGGATGGTTGGCGATAAAGCCGGCCACATTGTCCTTGGTAGTCAAGGTCGCATCCATAAGCTGGACCGGCGGCACTTTTTCGCCGGCGACAATCTTTACAGCATTGGCAACGGCATCACGGCCCATTTTCTGGGTTTGCTGCGTCGCGGTCACGTCGAAGACGCCGTTCTTTAATGCTTCGAGCGCTGCGGTGTCACCATCGAAGCCGCCGAGCGCAATCTTCTGCGAGGGATTTGCGACCTTGATGGCCTGTGCAGCGCCGAGAGCGAGTGCGTCAGCCTGCGCGAAGACGATCGAAACGTCCGGATTGGCTTGAAGCATGTTCTGCATGATCTGGAAGCCTTCATCCTGGCTCCAGATGTTCGACCACTGCTCGGCAACGATCTTCACGCCCGGGTTTGCCTTGACGGCGTCCATGCAGCCCTTAGTGCGATCGACTTCCGGCGTCGTGCCCTTCTGGCCATGGATGATCACCATGTTGCCCTTACCGCCGGCCTTCTCGATGATGTACTTGCAGACGGCGTTTGCCGATGCAACCGAATCCGTAGCGAGGAAGGTATCGCCGGGCGCGCCGTCGGCATTGCGGTCGACGTTGATGACTGGCACATTCGACTGGTGAGCGAGCTTTACCGGAATGGTCGCGGCGGCGGCGCCGGCGGGAATGTAGATGAGCGCGTCGATGTTCTGCGTGAGAAGATCCTGGACCTGATTGACCTGGGTCGGACCGTCGCCCTTCGCGTCCACGGTGATGACTTCGATACCGCGGGTTTTGGCTTCCGCTTCGACGGCTTGCTTGATCTGGTTGAAGAAGTTTGCCTGAAGGTTGGCGACGGCAAGGCCGAGTTTCTTGACTTCCTTGGCCTGAACCGACCCCAGCGAAAGTGCGAGTATGGCCGCCGTGGTGACGAGAGTGCGGGAAAGTTTCATGAGTTCCTCCTTTGGTTTCAATCCGCCCTTGGAAACGTCCTCCGCCCTCGGGCTTTCATAATCCCCGCCCGTGCGACGGAAGGGGAAATTCTGGCTGCGGCCTTGGCGGCCTGTCTTATGCCTTCCGCCGGCGCAACGTCTCAGCGCCGACCGCAAGAACGATGACGACACCGATGATCACTTGCTGCAGGAATGGGGAGACGTTGAGCAGGTTGAGGCCGTTGCGCAAAACGCCGATGATGAGCACGCCGATCAGCGTTCCGCCGATGCCGCCGGCGCCGCCCGACAGAGACGTTCCTCCGATGACCACGGCGGCAATGGTGTCGAGCTCATAACCAAAGCCGCTTGAGGGCTGGACGGCATCCAGGCGAGCAGCAAGCACGATTCCGGCAACGCCCGCCAAGATGGCGCATACGACATAGACGCCGATCGTGACCACCGGCACATTGATGCCGGCGAGGCGGGCGACCTCCGGGTTGCCGCCGATCGCATAGAGCATGCGCCCTTCGGAACGATATTTGAGAAAGAGCCAGGAGACGATGACGATCGCCAGCATCAGGAAAACCGTCGCGGTCAAGACGCCGAAGTGACGGTCGATCGCCAGCATCGTGAACCAGTCCGGAAAGCCGACGATCTGCTGGCCGTCGGTAATCATATTGGCAATGCCGCGGGCGACCGACATCATCGCAAGAGTGGCAATGAAGGCGGGCACACGAAAACTCGTCACCATCAAGCCGACAATCAGGCCGGCGAGCGCTGACGCCAGGAGCGCCAGCGGGATAGCGACGGCCATCGGCAAGCCGGCCACATTCGCAACCCAGCCCATGACCATCATTGAGAGCGCCAGAACGGAGCCGACTGAGAGATCGATGCCGCCGATCAGGATGACGAAAGTCATGCCCACGGACATGACGCCGAGCACGGTGATCTGATCGAGGATGTTGAGTGCGTTGCGCACCGAAAGAAACCGGTCCGTCGCAACGCTCAGGAAAACGCAGAGTATCAGCAAGCCGATCAGTGGGCCCGTGGCCCCGCTGAGCCATGCAAGTGAGGTTCGCGGCTGCTGGGTTTGTTCGTTGACGCCCAATGCTGACATGGCTCCTCCATCCTTATGCTTGCCGCAGGTGATTTTCCTTCAAGCATGCATAATTATGCATTCATGTTGGAAAATTCATTATCAACTCATATTTAAGCTGTCAAGCGCGGAAATTGGCGTATAGACTTCCATCCGTGCGGTAACCAGGTAATAAATGGACTTGACTGAGTGGCCATTTGTGCAAAAATATTGGCGATTGAATATTTATGCAAAGAGGGAGCATCATGCAAGTGAAGGAACTTGAGCGCGTCGCGCGCCAGATACGCCTGCGCGACCTGCAAGCGGTCTATGACGCGGGTGCGGGACATATTGGCGGTGAGATGTCGGCGATCGACATCCTGACGGCTCTCTATTTTCGCGTTCTGAAGGTCTATCCCCCTGAACCGAGGCGGCCCGATCGTGACCGGTTCATTCTGTCGAAGGGCCACACTGCCTGTGCGCTTTACGTTACCCTGGCAAAACGCGGGTTTATTCCGGAGGAGGAGATCTCGACATTTCTGCAGCCGCATTCACGGCTCAACGGCCATCCCAACTGCAACAAGGTGCCGGGTGTCGAAACCAACACCGGTCCCTTGGGGCACGGACTGCCTGTTGCCGTCGGGGTTGCGAAGGCTGGCAAGCTGACCGGCGCTGGGTACCACACCTACGTCATGACGGGCGACGGCGAGATGCAAGAGGGATCCAACTGGGAGGCCATAATGGCCGCATCGCAGTTCAATCTGGACAATCTGACCCTGATCATCGACCACAATCGTTTCCAGCAGGGCGCGGCGCTCGCCGATACCAACAATGTCGCCCCGTTACGGCCGAAACTCGAAGCATTCGGCTGGGAGGTCAGCGAAATCAACGGCAACGAAATGGCGCAAATCGTTCCCGCGCTGGAGCATCGCAGCACGCGTCCGCATTGCATCGTCGCCCACACGAACAAGGGGCATGGCATCTCCTTCATGCAGGACCGGGTGGAGTGGCATCACAAGGTGCCCAACAGGGAACAATACGAACAAGCTGTCGCAGAACTGGCGGAGGCACTCTAATGGACGCGCCTAACTCAAACACCAATCTTTACGACTGCCGTGATGCTTTCGCTGCGACCCTGGAGACGCTGGCGGCCAGCGAGCAGACGATCATTGCCGTCTGCAACGATTCCGTTGGCTCGTCCAAGCTCGGCGGTTTCAAATCCAAATATCCGGAACGGCTGGTCAATGTCGGCATTGCCGAACAAAATTTGGTCGGCGTCGGAGCGGGGCTGGCAAACGGCGGACAGATCCCGTTCGTCTGCGGGGCCGCATGCTTCCTGACGGGCCGTGCTCTGGAGCAGATCAAGGCCGACATTTCCTACTCGAATGCGAACGTCAAACTGATCGGCATTTCCTCTGGCATGGCATATGGCGAACTCGGCCCGACGCACCATTCCATCGAGGATTTCGCCTGGACGCGTGTCCTGCCGAATCTTCCGGTCATCGCACCGTGCGATCGCATTGAAACGGCCGCTGCCGTGAAATGGGCGGCAAGCTATGCCGGCCCTTGCTTCCTGCGGCTGTCGCGCGTCGGTGTTCCAGACCTGCTGCCAGAAGATCACACGTTCGAGCTCGGCAAAGCCAATGTGCTGCGCGAGGGAGGGGATGTGACCCTGATTGCCAACGGCACGCTCACGCATCGCATCGTCAAGGCGGCGGAAATACTCGCAAGCCAAGGGATCGACGCCCGTGTTCTCAACATGGCAACCGTGCGGCCGATCGATGAGGAGGCTATTATTGCCGCCGCAAGAGAAACCGGCGCTATCGTGACAGCCGAGGAGCATTCGATCTATGGCGGCCTCGGCTCCGCCGTCGCCGAAGTGGTCGTCGATAACGCGCCTGTTCCGATGAAACGTCTGGGCGTCCCCGGTATTTTTGCTCCGACGGGCTCGGCGGAATTCCTTCTGGATGAATTCGGAATGGCGCCAGACGCCATTGCCCAGGCGGCATTGGCACTTCTCAAGCGGAAGTGAGCTGACGACGACAGCGCGCTTGCCCGGGGCATTGTGCTGAATGCCCCGGTTCATTCTTGGAGGAAAGATTTCATGCAAGCCATCCTGGCAATCGATCAGGGCACCACGAATTCTAAAGCCATTTTGGTATCGGAAAAGGGCGAGCTGATTTCTCGTGGCGCCGCGCCCGTCGGAATCAGCTATCCGCAACCAGGCTGGGTCGAACAGGATCCAAATCGCATCTGGCGATCGGTATGCGAGGCGGTTCGTGCCTGCATTGAAGCTGCGCCCGCAAAGCTTACGATCGAAGCGGTTGCGATTTCCAACCAGCGGGAATCGGTAACGATATGGGACGGCGATACGGGCGAGGCGCTCGGCCCCGTCGTGAGCTGGCAGTGCCGTCGCACGGCCGCCGATTGCGAAAGATTGATCGGGCTTGGGCATTCGCATTGGGTCGAGGAGACCACCGGCCTGCGGATCGATCCGATGTTTCCCGGCCCGAAGATGAAATGGCTGCTGGATCGCGCGCCCGCCGGGCGCACTGTGCGGATCGGCACCGTCGATAGCTGGCTTGTTCACTGCCTGACAGGCGGCAGGAAGCATGTCTGCGATGCATCGAATGCAGCGCGCAGCCAACTCTTCGATCTAAAAGCCCAGCGTTGGAGCGAGGAGCTTTGTGCCTTGTTCGGCGTGGACAAAGAGTTGCTTCCAGAAGTTCTCGATAGCGCGGGGCAATTCGGAACGACTGCGGGTCTTCCGGCGGTGCCGGATGGAACACCTATTTGCGCCGCCATCGGCGACAGCCATGCCGCTCTCTTCGGGCATGGGGCCCATAAGGCGGGGGACGGCAAGGTGACATTCGGCACGGGTTCGTCGGTCATGACGACATTGCCTCGTTTTATCGCACCACAACATGGGATAACGACGACTGTTGCCTGGCGCATTGCCGGAATTTCGACCTTCGCTTTCGAGGGCAACATTCTCGTCTCAGCGGCAAGCCTGCCATGGATGGCGGACATCCTCGGCCTTTCCGATGTGAGTGCACTTGTCGATCTGGCGGCAATGGCCGAACCGGGCGGCCCAGGCTTCGTTCCCGCCTTTGTCGGTCTCGGCGCCCCCCATTGGAATTCGGATGCCCGCGCGCTGTTTTCCCAAATCAACTTCAGCACCACGCGGGCGCAATTGGCGAGGGCCGTTACCGATTCGATCGCGCTTCAGGTGCATGATGTTTTCCGCGCGATGCAGAAGCAGAACGGGGGGAACATCGGCTCCCTTTATGTGGACGGAGGACCCAGTCAGAACAGGTTCCTCATGCAGTGTGTTGCTGATCTTTTGGGGCATGCCGTCATCCAATGCGCAGCACCGGAGGCCTCCGCGCTGGGTGCAGCCTATCTTGCTGGTCTGTCGTTGGGCATGTGGGCGGATCTTGACGCTATCGGCCGGCTGCCGCGGCAGAGCACCATCATCAAGCCTCAGGCAAATGACAACGCGGAAAAGTTTAAAACGTGGAATGATGCGATTGCACGCTCGACGTTCGAACCGCCGCCCGTTATTGGTGAATAAAAATTCACCAATGGAACAAGCATGGGACGGATCAATGAGCTTCGCCTGATTTCTCGTGTAGCGCAGATGTATCACATCGAGCGCAAGCGGCAGGCTGATATTGCCCAGCACCTGAGATTGTCGCAGGCGACCGTCTCTCGAATGCTGAAGCGGGCGGAAGCCGAAGACATCGTGCGGACCACCGTGATCCCGCCTGTCGGGACCTACACCGAACTCGAAGCCGCACTCCGCGAACGTTTCAATCTTCCGGAAGCGATCGTCGTGGAATGTTCCGAAGACCGTGAAGGCGCCATCATGGCGCGGATTGGCGAAGCAGCCGCTCACCTTCTCGAAGTCACCCTTTCCGAGGGCGAAATTATCGGGGTTTCAAGCTGGAGCCAGACGATTTTCAAGATGGTGGAGAATATCCATCCGCAAAAAAGCGCTCGGGCAAAATATATCGTCCAGACGCTCGGTGGAATGGGCGACCCCTCCGTTCAGACCCATGCGACTCAGCTAACGACAAGGCTGGCCCGCTTGACCGGCGCCGAACCTAAACTCCTGCCTGTCCAAGGGGTGACAAGTTCGCGCGAAGCCAAGCTGCTCATGATGGCTGATCCGTTCGTGCGGGAAACCATCGAGCTTTTCGGCGCGATCAGCGTCGCAATCGTCGGCATTGGCGCGGTCGAACCGTCCGAGCTTCTGGCCCGCTCCGGCAATATCTTCTCGTCGCGCGAATTGGCGGACCTCGCCGATGCAGGAGCGGTTGGCGATATATCCCTGCGTTTCTTCGACGGCAAAGGCAAACCGGTCAAAACGCCGCTTGACGAGAGGGTGATCGGTATCTCGCTCGATGAGCTTGCCAAAGTCGATCGAGTGATTGCGCTTGCGGGCGGCGAAAAGAAGACCGCGGCAATCGGGGGCGCACTGCGTATCGGGGTGATTGACACTTTGGTCACCGACAAATTTACCGCCCAGCGGCTGATTGACCAGCCGGCATAGCCCCGCTCAATCAGCTAGATGGCTGCAACTCAGGCGGCTGAACCGGCTTGACGGAGCTTCTCGCCGATCTCGCCGGACGACATCGGCTTGCCGACCAGATAGCCTTGCAACTGGTCGCAACCGGAGGCTCGCAATATCTCAGCCTGACGAGAGTTCTCGATCCCCTCGGCAGTTACCGGAATTTCAAGGGCCGTTGCCAAGGCGACCGTGGCACGCAGAATATCGATCCCGTTGGCATTTTCTTCGAGGCCCAATACCAGGGATCGGTCGATCTTCATGCGATCGAACCCGAACTGCCGCAACGCACCGATACTGGCATAGCCGCAGCCAAAATCATCGAGCGCGAATTTGATGCCGATGCGCCGAAGCAGGTCTATCGAGCGGCGTGCCTGATCAGGATTGGTCATCAGGACGCCCTCGGTTATTTCCAGCGTCAGGCGCCCAGGATCGAAACCGGATTCTTCAAGAACTGCCATGACTTGCGCGGCAAAGTCCGGATTGCAGAGCTGGACGGGCGAGACATTGACCGAAAGCGCCAGGGTCGGCCAGTTCTTCGCATGGTGAATCGACGTCCGCAGCATATGCACGCCCAATGCGTCGATAAGACCTGACTTTTCGGCAAGCGGAATAAAGACTTCCGGGCTGATACTGCCGATTGCGCTCCGCCAGCGCGCGAGTGCCTCAAGACCAATGATGGCACCCGTCGAGGCCGATACGAGAGGCTGGAAAACCGGTTCGATCGCGCCGTTGTTGATGGCATTTCTGAGCTCGCCTTCCAGTTCGGCGATGCGTTGGCGCTCGCGATCCAGCTCGAGATCATAGGTGACGGCCTGTCCCTTGCCATTTTCTTTGGCGCGGTAAAGAGCCATATCGGCTCTGCGAAGAAGCTCCAGTGGCGCGATATTGCCGATGCGACATGCTACGCCGATGCTGGTCCCCACTTCGATCGTTCGCCCGCCAATTTTAAAGGGATTGAGAAAAAGCTTGAGAATAGAGTCTTCTATGTCTCGATGCGGAGAGGATCCGAACTGCACCAATGCGAACTCGTCGCCGCCCAGTCTTGCCAAGGCATGGATTTCCGGATGACAGTTCTGCAGAGCTTTTGCGACGATTCGGATCAGTTCGTCTCCGACAGCATGTCCCCACGCATCGTTGACGGCTTTAAAGCCATCGAGATCGATCATGTAGAGCGATGCCGGGGAACTGGCGCTGTCCAGTTGATCCAGCACGCCAAGAATGCCGTGTCTGTTGAGCAGGCCGCTCAAACTGTCATGGTTTGCTTCAAATCTCGCCGCTTCGGCTAAACGATGGAGACGCCTGGCCTCCGACGCGCCCGCAAGCAAGACGGCTGCCAGGAAGAGAACGAGGATGGCAGCCGCCGCCGCCACATAGGGGTAGACCTTATCGAAAATGGCTTCCCCCGGAGCTTTGCTTGGCCAAACCAGATAGCCAATCACCGCACCATCCATGTCCTTAATCGGGGAATTCAGCTTATCCGGTTCGGGTGCTTCCTGGAGGCGCAGGCCGTCGAGTTCATGTTCATCCGACAGCGCATCGACGACTTCCGGGGTCAATTCCTTGAAAAAGGTCAAGACACTGAGCTTCGGAAGCTCGCTCGTTGTGTTGAAGGGCTGGATTGCCTGTGATGCCACAAGCAGGATTCCCGCCTCCGTCTTGAAGAAATTGAGCAAAGGCGCCGACTGCGGATTGGCGGCCGCTTCAATTTGGCGATCGAAAAACTTTCCAAAATAGTCGCGCGGCTGAAACAGGTTGCCCTTGAGATAGGCGGATACCGCACCACCATCGGGCCCGATTACGACGGCCCCATCATAGAGTGTATAATCGGCACTGGTCTTGCCCCAATTTTCATAGGCCCAATCAGCAGCGGCAGGTGTGCCGACGGCCTTATAGGCATCATCCCAGACGGCATTGTCCTTAGTTGTGGCCTCGAGCTTGGCCATGAACGAGGCGATCGCAGCATGTGCGGCGCGGTCTGCCCGCGCATCGTCGATTTCGTTTGCTGATCGGGTCATTGTCGTAACCACATGCGCCACGAGGCCGGTCAACACCAACGCGACGGCGAGGAAGCACACCGTTATCGCGATTACGGAAGAGGTTTGAGCACGAAAATGGCGGGGCGTGGAATTGGCAGACATAAGGATACGCAAACTGAAATTGACGGATCATGCCTTTGGGGGACGGCAGGAGACATCATGTCCGCTATGCGCTGCGTCGTTGTTTTAATGCCTGAGGTGATAAACCATTATTAACGTGCCAGCCCGGCTTTGCTTTCGCGGCGAATCATGCGCGAATCGGCTACGTGCGGCGCAATTTGCTCGGTCCACCTGGCTTGATCGAAATGCGGCCGCTGGCAGTCTGACGGATCGACATTGGTTGAATTGCCAATGGCTGATAGTGTGTGGTACGCCATAATACGATTCTATGAAATCGACATCGAACGGAAGTCGAGCTTGCGAAACACGTCCAATGCTGAGGTGCAAGAATGAGCGGTGCCCTAAAGGACGCGGCGATCAGAGTTGAGCGTCCCGCAAAGACGCTGCGGGAGCTCGCGCTCGACAAGGTTCGCGAAGCCATCGTGAACGGGTATTTTCGCCCGGGCGATAGACTCGTCGAACGCGACATGTGTGCTCAGCTCGGCGTGAGCCGGACGATCGTGCGCGAAGTTCTGCGGCATCTGGAATCGGAAGGGCTGGTTGCCAATCTGCCAAACAAGGGCCCGATCGTCGCCCAGCTCGATCTCGACGAGGCCAAGCAGATCTACGAGATCCGCGGTGTGCTCGAGGGTATGGCGGCGCGATTGTGCGCTCAGCGCAGAAGTCCGGAGATCGTCGCGGCGCTGGAAACCTCGCTGCAGGGAATCCGCGACAGCTACCGCGACAAGGACATGCCGGGCGTGCTCGCGCACACATCTTCCTTCTATCAAACACTGTTCACAATGGTCGACAGACATGTCGCCTGGGGCGTCGTCAACCTTCTCACGGTCCGAATAAACCATTTGCGCTCGATGACGATCAAGACGAAGAACCGCGACATCGAAGGTCCTCGCCAAATGGCAAAGATCGTGGATGCGATCCGCAATGGCGACGGCGAGGGCGCGTACAAGGCTGCCATGGACCATGTTGCTGCCGCGAGCGCCATTGCGGAAGCGGTTCTGTCCGCAAAGGAATCCGCCGAATAGAGCGGTGAATGCTCCCGGCACATAACCGGAGCGACTGAAAACCTTTCGATCTGCTTCGGCGCGCGAGTTTTCCTCGCGGGCGCATTAGCGACTCCGGAAAAGACGGCGAGCGATATTGCAAGCTTGACACTTAACTTTGCTCAATGTGATGGTATGCCATATTAAATAATAAGGTGGAGCATCGTATGAAGTGCATTGCTGTGCGTCGCAACATCTACCAGCATCAAGGATATTCGAGCAAAAAATGCTAGCGCCGGTCTGACGCCCGCGTTTGGAACGAATACGTCGGGCACCCGTCGGGACGCCGGCAATGCTTTTGTTTTTACGTCATTATTTCAGATCTTTCCTCGAATTTTCGTAGCAGGAAGGAATCGGCTTGACACTTTCATATTATGGCATACCATAATATATAACGTCAAAACTGAGGTGTTCGATGACCATTCAAATTCGCAAGACGGGGCTGCAGATCGAGACGACGCTGATTGAGGGCGGCAAGGCGGCACAGGTTCCGCTGAAGCTGTTTACCGCCTACGCCGTCGTGAAGAATCCCTGGGCGGGACGCGGTTTCGTCGAAGACCTGAAGCCCGAAATTCACGCGGCCGCTCCGATCCTTGGCGAGTTGCTGACCAAGATGATCATCGAGGCCGTCGGCTCTGGTGACGCGGTCGAAGCATACGGGAAATCCGCAGTGGTTGGTCTGGATGGCGAGATCGAGCATGCCTCGGCGCTGATTCACACGCTCCGCTTCGGCAATCATTATCGCCAAGCGGTCGGCGCAAAGTCCTACCTCGCCTTCTGCAACACGCGCGGTCCCGCCAATGCACCGATCATGATCCCGCTGATGGACAAAAACGATGAAGGGCGCCGCTCGCATTACCTGACGATCCAGACCGCAATCCCGGATGCACCGGCAGCCGACGAAATTGTCATCGCGCTTGGCGCGTCCGTCGGTGGACGTCCGCATCATCGTATTGGTGACCGCTACCAGGATCTCAAGGACCTGGGCCAAGACGTCGCCAATCCCGCCGGCGTTTGAAAAGGCCGGGCGCTGACATGCTGACAGTTGGATCAACGACGCCGGGCGCTTCTGCAAAGACCGATTGGGTCTTTGCAAGGAACAAGACTGCAGGTGGAACGGCCTATCATGAAGCCGGCAAGGGTGAGCCGCTCGTCCTGATTCATGGTGTCGGCATGCGGCTTGAAGCCTGGGCGCCGCAGATCCTGGCCCTGTCTGCAAGCCATCGTGTGATCGCTGTCGACATGCCGGGCCATGGCGAAACGGCCCGTCTGGCGGTCGGGAGCCGCCTCGAGCAATTCGTCGCGTGGTTCGGCCAATTTCTGGACGAAATGGCGATTGAGACCGCAAATGTTGCCGGCCACTCGATGGGTGCGCTCGTGTCCGGGGGGGCGGCCGCGACGTTCGGCCCCCGCATCAAGCGGGTGGCATACCTCAATGGCGTCTACCGGCGTGACTCTGAGGCAAAAGCGGCGGTGCTGGCGCGTGCCGCGGCCATTCCGCTGACGGGTGTGGATAAGGAAGGCCCGTTGCTTCGATGGTTTGGCGACGATCCCGACAGCGTTGTCGCACGCGACCTGACGCGGGATTGGCTGAACCTCGTCGACCCTGAGGGATATGCTGTCGCTTATTCGGCATTTGCCGAAGGAGACGCGACCTATGCGGATCGCTGGAAGGACGTGGCAGGCCCGGCGCTGTTTCTGACGGGATCGGACGATCCCAATTCGACGCCGCTGATGGCGACCCAAATGGCGGCGCTCGCGCCCCATGGCTGGGCGCGGATCGTCGAAGGCCACCGTCACATGGTTAATCTGACCGCCCCTGACATCGTAAATGCGCTGCTCGCCGAGTGGCTTTCAGTGGGGAGTATGTAAAATGACCTTACAGATTGCGGACCCAAGAGCGCTACGTGATGCCTTCGGCGCATTTGCGACCGGGGTGACGGTCGTGACGGCTCAAGATGCGGACGGAAGGCCGATCGGCTTTACGGCAAATTCGTTCACATCGGTGTCGCTCGATCCGCCGCTTTTGCTTGTCTGCCTGGCCAAGACCTCTCGCAACTACGCGACGATGACGGGCGCGAAGCATTTTGCCGTCAATGTTCTCTCGGAAGGTCAGAAGGATGTATCCAACACCTTTGCGCGGCCGGTCGAGGACCGGTTCGCCGCGGTCGACTGGCAAGCTGGCGCCGCCGGATGCCCGATCCTCGGAAATGTCTCGGCGTGGTTCGAATGCGCTACTGAAAAGCTGGTGGAAGCGGGTGACCACGTCATCTTGATGGGGCGGATCGAAGCCTTCGAAAACAGCGGACTGAACGGATTGGGCTATGCCCGCGGCGGTTATTTCACGCCGATTCTCGCCAGCAAGGCCGTTTCGGCCGCAGCGGAAGGCAATATCGAACTCGGAGCCGTTCTGGAACGTCACGGCGAGGTTCTTTTGATCGGCGGTGATGTCTTGTCACTGCCGACCTGTGACGGCAAGGACGGAAGCCCTGCTGACATACTTCGGGATTATCTGGAGGAACTCACCGGTCTTTCGGTGACCATAGGCTTCCTCTACTCGGTCTACGAGGGCAAGAGTGATGGAAAGCAACACATCGTCTACCGTGCCTTCGCCTCGGAAGGCGAGCCGCGTAGCGGCAGGTTCCTGAAACCGGACTCACTTGCCAAGAGCCATTTCAAGACAAGTTCGACGGCCGATATCGTTGCGCGCTTCGCGGTGGAAAGCCAGCTCGGCAATTTTGGCGTTTATTTCGGTGACGAAACCGTCGGCACGGTCCGCTCGGTTCCAGCAAAGGCGGCACAGCCATGAAATTCTCTCTTTTCGTTCATATGGAGCGCCTCGACGCCAGCCAGAGCCACAAGAGCCTCTATGAGGAATTCGTCGCTCTCTGTGAGATCGCCGACAAGGGTGGCATGCATGCCATATGGACGGGCGAGCATCACGGCATGGATTTCACCATTGCTCCCAATCCTTTCGTGACCATCGCCGATCTGGCGCGTCGCACATCGCGGGCAAGGCTGGGGACCGGGACGGTGATCGCGCCGTTCTGGCATCCGATCAAGCTCGCCGGCGAGGCGGCTATGACCGATATCATCTGTGACGGAAGGCTCGATATCGGTATTGCGCGCGGCGCTTATTCCTTCGAATACGAACGCCTGCTGCCAGGCCTCGACGCCTGGGGCGCCGGCCAGCGGATGCGCGAGCTCATCCCAGCGGTCAAAGGCATCTGGAAAGGCGACTACGCCCACGACGGCGAGTTCTTCAAATTCCCGTCGACCACTTCGGCGCCGAAGCCTTTGCAGCAGCCGAACCCGCCGATCTGGGTGGCCGCGCGGGATCCGAATTCGCATGAGTTCGCCGTCGCCAACGGCTGCAATGTTCAGGTGACGCCGCTCTGGCAGGGCGATGACGAAGTTGCGGCACTGATGGGCCGCTTCAACGATGCCTGTGCCAAGAATCCGGATATCGACCGACCTAAGATCATGCTGCTGCGCCATACCTATGTCGGCTCGTCCGAGGCGGACATCGCGCAGGCGGCCCATGAACTCAGCGTCTACTACAATTACTTCTTTGCCTGGTTCAAGAACGAGAAGCCCGTCAAGCAGGGGCTGATCGAGCGGATCGCCGAAGAGGAGATCGGCGCCAACGCCATGCTCTCCGATGCGGTCATGCGCAGCAACAACGTGGTCGGCGATGCCGAGACCGTCATTGCCCGGCTCAAGACCTATGAAGCCATGGGCTACGACGAATATTCCTTCTGGATCGATACGGGCATGTCCTTTGAGCGGAAGAAAGCGTCGCTCGAGCGCTTCATCGCCGAGGTCATGCCGGCATTTGCGGAGTAAACCCCATGCAGCGCTTCCAGTGTTACATCGACGGCGAATTTCTGGACGGCGAAGCCCGATATCGGAGCATCGATCCCGCCACCGGCAAGGACTGGGCGGATATGCCGGAAGCCCGCGAGGGGGATGTCGATAGCGCCGTCAATGCGGCCGAAAAGGCACTCTACGACGGCCCCTGGGCGAAAATGACCGCCACGCAACGCGGCAAGCTCCTCTACAAGCTTGCCGATCTGGTTGCCGCCAACGCCCCGAAGCTCGCCGAACTGGAGACGCGTGACACCGGCAAGATCATCCGCGAAACGTCGGCGCAGATCGCCTATGTCGCCGACTACTACCGTTATTATGCCGGCATCGCCGATAAGATCGAAGGATCCTATCTGCCGATCGACAAGCAGGACATGGACGTCTGGCTGCGGCGTGAGCCGATCGGCGTCGTAGCCATGGTCGTGCCCTGGAACAGCCAGTTGTTTCTCTCTGCCGTCAAGATAGGTCCCGCGCTGGCGGCCGGCTGCACGATGGTCGTCAAGGCTTCCGAGGATGGGCCGGCGCCACTTCTGGAATTCGCCCGCCTCATTCATGAAGCAGGCTTTCCCGCAGGTGTCGTCAACATCATCACTGGTTTCGGTGCATCATGCGGCGCAGCCCTTAGCCGGCATCCGAAGGTCGCACATGTCGCCTTTACCGGCGGGCCCGAAACGGCACGCCATATCGTGCGAAATTCGGCCGAAAACCTTGCCTCGACGTCGCTAGAGCTCGGCGGCAAGTCGCCGTTTATCGTCTTTGCCGATGCCGATCTGGAAAGCGCCGCAAATGCCCAGGTCGCGGGAATATTCGCTGCCACCGGACAAAGCTGCGTCGCCGGTTCGCGGCTGATCGTGGAGCGAAGCATAAAGGACAGGTTCCTCAGCCTGTTGAAGGATAAGGCCGAAGCGATCCGCATCGGCTCGCCCTTGGACATGGCCACCGAAGTCGGTCCGCTTGCGACGAGGCGCCAGCAGGATCACGTTGCAGCGCTCATCCATAAATCCGTTCAAAGCGGCGCCCGCATTATCACGGGTGGACAAATGCCGGACGGCAAGGGCTTTTACTTCCCGCCGACGATTCTCGACTGCGACGGTGTTGCATCGCCCTCGCTTGCCGAGGAGTTCTTCGGTCCGGTGCTGTCGGTCGTCGCGTTCGACACAGAAGCTGAAGCGCTGAGGCTTGCCAACGATACCCGCTACGGCCTTGCGTCCGGTGTCTTTACCCAGAATCTCACGCGCGCCCATCGCCTGATGAAAGGCATCCGTGCCGGTATTGTCTGGGTCAATACCTATCGCGCCGTATCACCGATCGCGCCCTTCGGCGGCTTTGGTCTTTCCGGCCATGGACGGGAAGGCGGCTTGGCCGCGGCTCTCGACTATACCCGCACGAAGACGATCTGGCTCAGGACGTCGGACGATCCGATCCCCGATCCTTTCGTCATGAGGTGACGGCGATGTTCTATGAAATCCGGACCTATCGGCTGAAGAACGGTGCGATCCCGCAATATCTGAACGTCGTCGGCGACGAAGGGATCGCCATTCAGAAAGCTCATCTCGGCAATCTGGTCGGCTACTTCTATTCGGAGATCGGGACCATCAATGAGATCGTTCATATCTGGGCCTATGAGAGCCTCGATGATCGCGAGGCAAGGCGCCAGAGACTGGCTGCCGATCCGCAATGGCAGGCTTTCCTGCCGAAGATACGCGACCTGATCGAAGTGGCCGAGAACAAGATTATGAAGCCGGCAAGCTTCTCCCCTCAAGGAAAGAGCGCGCCAGCCGCATAAGGCATGCCTGAAGACAACAGACAAGGATAAGGGAACATGAAAAGAAGAATTGCACTCGCGGCCGCCGCCGCAATAATCGCGATGTCCGGGGCTGCAAAAGCCGACACGCTCGTCTTCACGAGCTGGGGAGGGACGACGCAGGATGCACAGAAGGCCGCCTGGGCCAATCCGTTCACGGACAAGACCGGCATCGTCGTCGCACAGGACGGACCCACCGACTACGGCAAGCTGAAAGCCATGGTCGAAGCGGGTCAGGTCAGTTGGGATGTCGTTGACGTCGAAGGCGACTATGCCGCACAGGCGGGCAAGGACGGGCTGCTGGAAAAACTGGATTTCTCCGTCATCGACAAGTCCAAGCTCGATCCCCGTTTCGTCACGGATTATTCGGTCGGCAGCTTCTACTATTCCTTCGTGATCGGCTGCAATGCGGATGCCGTGAAAGCCTGCCCCAAGACCTGGGCCGATCTTTTCGATACGGCGAAATTTCCCGGCAAGCGCACCTTCTACAAGTGGTCGGCCCCAGGCGTGATAGAGGCGGCATTGCTGGCCGATGGCGTTCCCGCCGACAAGCTTTATCCGCTCGATCTCGATCGGGCATTCAAGAAGCTGGATACGATCAAATCCGATATCATCTGGTGGTCCAGCGGCGCGCAGTCGCAACAGCTTCTCGCGGCTGCCGAAGCTCCCTTCGGCAGCCTGTGGAATGGCCGCATGACGGCGCTTGCCGCCAGTGGCATCAAGACGGAAACCTCCTGGGACAAGAACATCACGGCTGCCGATTCATTGGTCATCCCCAAGGGAGCGCCGAACCTTGAATCTGCGATGAAGTTCATCGCCATTGCAACGTCGGCCCAGCCCCAGGCCGATCTGGCGAAAGCGACCGGCTACGCGCCCATCAATCTCGACTCGGCCAAGTTGATGGATCCTGCAACGGCCAAGACCTTGCCGGATCAGCAGACCGCCAGCCAGGTCAATGCCAGCATGGCTTATTGGGCTGAAAATCGCGATGCCATCGGCAAGCGGTGGTATGCTTGGCAGGCCAAATAGCCTGAAGAAACTGTGAGGCAGCACCGCGAGCATCGATCTGCTCGCGGTGTGTGGGATAGGTTCTAAATCGTCCCGGGAGCTGGTGCCGTTGTCTGATCCTACGGCGGGAAAGGATTGCCATGTCGACCTATATTGACGTCGCCAATGAAACGGTGACCACGTCCAAGGCCGCCAGGCCTGCGGGCTTCGGCGAAGTCATACCGGCGCTGATCTTCGTCGGGATATTCTTCATTGTCCCGGTCGTCGCCCTCCTGTTGCGAAGCGTGCTGGAACCGGTTGCGGGCTTCGGCAACTATGCCGAATTGCTGGGCTCGGCGACTTATCTCAAGATATTCGCCAATACCTTCATTGTTTCCGGTCTCGTCACCGCGATTTCGCTGCTGATCGGCTTTCCCGTCGCCTGGACGCTGGCCATCATGCCGACAAGGCTTGCTTCGGTGATTTTCGCGGTCCTGCTGCTGTCGATGTGGACCAATCTGCTGGCCCGGACCTATGCCTGGATGGTACTGCTTCAGCGTACCGGCCTGATCAACAAGATGTTGATGGGAATGGGGCTGATCGACCAGCCTCTGCCGCTCGTCAACAATCTCACCGGGGTGACGATCGGCATGACCTATATCATGCTGCCGTTCATCATCCTGCCGCTCTACGGCGTCATCAAGAAGATCGACCCGGCGATCCTGCAGGCGGCCGCACTTTGCGGAGCGAACCGCTGGCAATGTCTTACCCGCGTCCTTCTGCCCTTGGCCGCAAGAGGCATGGTCGCGGGCGCGCTAATGGTCTTCGTCATGTCGCTCGGATACTACGTCACCCCATCGCTGCTCGGCGGCACGGCGAACATGATGCTGGCCGAACTCATCGCCCAGTTCGTGCAGTCCCTCGTCAATTGGGGAATGGGCGGTGCCGCGGCCCTCGTTCTCCTCGTCGTCACGCTTTCGCTCTATGCCGTCCAGCTACGGCTGTTCGGCGTGCAGAACACGGGAGGGCGCTGAGATGCTGCTCAATTTCGATCGCCTCGGCTGGTGGAAATATGTGCTTGTGGCGGTGACCATCGTGACGGCTGCCTTCCTGCTGCTGCCCATCCTCTTCATCGCCGCGCTTTCCTTCGGATCTTCGCAGTGGCTGATCTTTCCGCCTCCGGGCTGGACGCTACAATGGTACAGCCAGCTTTTCGCCGATCCGCAATGGCTGGCATCGGCCTGGACGAGCTTCAGGATCGCCTCGATCGTCACGGTTCTTTCCGTGCTGCTGGGGCTGGTCACCTCCTTCGGCCTGGTGCGCGGAACCTTCATGTTCCGCGACGCGCTGAAAGCGCTTTTCCTGACGCCGATGATCCTGCCCGTTGTCGTCCTTGCCGTTGCTCTTTATGCCTTCTTTCTGAGGATGGGTCTCGGCGGAACCCTGATCGGCTTTGTCATTTCGCATCTCGTTTTGGCTTTGCCCTTCTCCATCCTTTCCATTTCCAATGCGCTGGAAGGCTTCGACAAATCCATCGAGGATGCTGCGGTGCTCTGCGGCGCATCGCCTCTTGAGGCGAAGATCCGGGTGACACTGCCAGCCATCAGCCATGGACTGTTTTCGGCCGCGGTCTTCTCGTTCCTGACCTCCTGGGATGAAGTCGTGGTGGCGATCTTCATGGCAAGCCCCACGCTGCAGACGCTGCCGGTGAAGGTATGGTCCACCCTCAGGCAAGATCTGACGCCGGTCATCGCTGCGGCATCGTCCCTTCTCATCCTCTTGACGATCACTTTGATGGCGCTTGTCGCTATCGCACGCAAGGTACTGAAATCATGAACGAGTCTTTCCTACAGATCAGAGGCATCCGCAAGGAATACGGTCCTGTCGTCGCGGTGCAAGATGTCAATCTCGAGGTTCAGCGTGGCGAGTTCCTGACCTTTCTCGGACCGTCCGGTTCGGGCAAAAGCACGACGCTCTACATATTGGCTGGCTTCGAAAACCCGACGAAGGGCGACATACTCCTTAATGGACAGACGCTGCTGTCGACGCCGTCGCATAAGCGCAATATCGGCATGGTCTTCCAGCGCTACACCCTGTTTCCGCATTTGACGGTCGGCGAAAACATCGCTTTTCCCCTCAAGGTACGGCGCAAATCCAAGGCGGAAGTCGACAGCAAGGTGAAGGAAATGCTGCGGCTCGTCCGGCTTGAAGGATTCGAGGATCGCAAGCCTGCGCAGATGTCGGGGGGTCAGCAGCAGCGCGTCGCGCTCGCCAGGGCTCTCGCCTATGATCCGCCGGTGCTTTTGATGGACGAGCCGCTTTCTGCGCTCGACAAGAAGCTTCGTGAGGAAATTCAGCACGAGATACGCCGGATCCACCAGCAGACCGAAGTGACGATCCTTTACGTCACGCACGATCAGGAGGAAGCATTGCGTCTTTCCGACCGCATTGCAGTCTTCTCCAAGGGCGTCATCGATCAGATCGGAACCGGGCCGGAACTTTATGCCAATCCCCGCACGCGCTTTGTTGCCGAATTCATCGGCGACAGCGATTTTATCTCCTGCGATCTGCTGTCATCGACGGATGGACACGCGACGATCTCGCTTGGCGGCGATGCGGTCTTCAGAATCCCCGTGCATGGCAATGCCATTTCCGGCAAGAGGGGAGCCTTGATGCTGAGGCCCGAACGCATTCGGTTGTCGCGAAACCGAGTGCAAAAAGGCAGCCTCGCGGCAACTGTCAGCGATATCACTTTCCTCGGCAACAACGTTCACGTTGCCACCGAGACCGCCGGCGGCGAGGCATTGGCCGTGCGTCTTCCCTTCGGGCATGAGGCCATCACCGGGCTCAGCCGCGGCGAACAGGTGCATTTGGATTTCGATCCGGATGCCGCTCACGTATTTTGCTGAAAGTCGTCAGATGAAGCTCAATGATCTCTCACTATTTCGCCAGGCCTGCCCGGTCGCGGGCAATTGGATCGAAGCGAAGGATCATCAGGCGACGATTATCCGCAATCCGGCCACAGGCGAGACGCTCGGCGCAGTTCCGGATCTGGGTGCGGCAGAAACCGAGAAGGCAATCCGGGCCGCCGCGGTCGCCCAGAAGCTCTGGGCAAAGAAGACCGCGGGGGAGCGCGCTACCATACTGAAGGTGTGGCATCGCCTGATGATCGAAAATATCGATGATCTGGCGATGATCCTGACGCTGGAGCAGGGAAAGCCCTTGGCCGAGGCCAAGGGTGAGATTGCCTATGGCGCGAGCTTCATCGAATGGTTCGCCGAGGAGGCGAGACGCATCAACGGCGAAACCATACCCGGCCATCAGCAGGACAAGCGGATCCTTGTCCTGCGCCAGCCGGCGGGCGTCGTCGCTGCGATCACGCCCTGGAACTTTCCAAATGCCATGGTGACCCGCAAGGTCGGCCCGGCGCTTGCCGCCGGCTGCGCAGTCGTTCTGAAGCCCGCGCCGCAGACTCCTTTTTCCGCAATTGCGCTTGCCGTCCTTGGTGAGCGCGCGGGTCTGCCGCCGGGTCTCCTCAACATCGTTACCGGTGATGCCGCAGCGATTGGCGGGGCGCTGACTGCAAGCCCGGCCATAAAGGTTTTGACCTTCACCGGCTCCACACGTACGGGCGAGCTGCTCTATCGGCAATGCGCGCCGACGATCAAGAAGCTCGGTCTCGAGCTTGGCGGCAATGCTCCGTTTATCGTGTTCGATGATGCGGATCTCGACGCTGCGGTCGAGGGCGCGCTTATCGCCAAGTTTCGCAACAATGGACAAACCTGCGTTTGCGCCAACCGTCTTTATGTCCAGGATGGTGTCTACGAAGCTTTTGCGGCAAAGCTCGCCGTCGCGGTTAAACAATTGACGGTCGGCAACGGGCTGGATGAAGGTGTCGTCCTTGGCCCGCTGATCGATGAGAACGCCGTTCTCAAGGTCGAGGCGCATATCCGCGATGCGGTGGGCAAGGGCGGTGAGGTCGTCTCAGGCGGTAACCGCCATCCTCTTGGCGGCAACTTTTTCGAGCCGACCGTGCTTCGAAATGTCGATGACAGCATGCAGCTTGCCCGCGAGGAGACCTTTGGGCCAGTCGCGCCGCTCTTCCGCTTCCGCGACGAGAGCGACGTCATCGAACAGGCAAATGACACGGAGTTCGGGCTTGCCTCGTATTTCTATGCCCGCGATTTGTCGCGCGTATTCCGGGTGGCGGAAGCACTGGAATACGGCATGGTTGGCGTCAACACCGGCCTGATTTCCACCGCCGAGGCCCCCTTCGGAGGCGTGAAAATGTCCGGCTTGGGCCGCGAAGGCTCGCGCCACGGCATCGACGAATATACCGAGCTGAAATATGTTTGTTTGGGACTGTCGTAGGTATGTCTGCTGCCGGGAGCGGAAGCCGGCTCGGTAAGGATGATCTTTCGCGTTGCTCCATCAGGCGATCGAAACTGTTCGGCCGGATATAGTCGAAAGGCGACCCGAGCCGCTGTCGCGCGCAGGAGGAAGGACGATTTCCACCGTGAGACCGTTTGGCGTTCGATCCAGCAGGGTTAATTTGCCGCCATGACCTTTTCTGATGATGCCTTCCGCCGTCGGAAGGCCGAGACCAAAACCGCCTCCCACTCCGGTCGTGCGGGCCTCATCCGCTTTGAAAAAAGGTTCTAACACCCGCATCTTGAGCTCATCCGTCAAGCCCGGACCATTGTCGCTTATCCTGACAAACACCCCTTCGTCGCCGGCGTCCTGCAGTTCGATATCGATCTGGGTGGCGTAACGGGAAGCGTTTTCGACAAGATTGGATATCGCTCTCGTAATCGATTCGGGTTTGCACATGTACTTTAGCCGCCGAGGCCCGGAAAACCTGACATCAATGCCGGTTTCCGAAAAATCCGTCGCAATGGTTTGCAGCAGGCTCGACAGATCCACTTTCCGAGACGGAACGTCGTGGACGGCGTTCGTGAGAAACGCCAGGCTCTCGTTGATCATGCCATCCAGAACTGTCAGATCATCGAGCATCTTGCGCTGAAGCTCAGGCTGCTCGCAGCGCTCTGCGCGCATTCGCAATCGCGTCAGAGGGGTCCTGAGGTCATGGCTGATCGAACTCAGCATTCGCGTACGACTTTCCGCCATCTGCAATATGCGGCTGCGCATGGTGTTGAGCGATGCGGCAAGGCTTCGGATTTCGGAGCTGCCTTCCGCCACGAACGGCTTTTCCAGACTATCATCGGTGCTTGCACGTTCCGCCGCCGCCGCAAAGCCGGCCATCGGCCTGATGATCAGCCAACTGCTGACATAGGCGAGCACGATCAGCGGAATAACGATTTTCAGAATTCCGCTTGCGACCGCAGGGAAGAACCATAAGGACCGAGGGAAGGTGGGCATATGAAAAACAAGCGCCCGGTCCCGATCGACCTTCACGATGAGGGGAACGGATGTTGCTTCCTTATCGAAGAGATGGCGCAGGCTTCCGAAGAAATCGTCTTCCAGAGCGCGGCGCGTTCTCTGGAGAATGTCGGCCGATGTCGCCTCGGCCTCGTCGGGCGGAGAGATCTGGCTTGCCGGCAGTTTTTCCACCGAGATGTGCAATTTCGCGGCGAGGTTCAAGGCTGCCGCCTCCTCTTCGGGAGATCGAGCCTCTCGGAACTGGTCGGCGAGGCGCTCGATCCGTCCGGCCAGCAAACCGATTGCCATGCCTTTGTCGTGACGGCCGTAAATAAACGGCTCGGTCGTCGCAGCGACCACCGAAACGAGAACGATCAGCAAGAGCGCCAGGACGAGGATCTGCGTGCGGATGGAGGCCGTGCGAAGACTTTTCACGGCAGTTTCTCCACCGCGGCTGCGAAGAGGTAGCCACCGAGCCGAACTGTCTTGATGAACGCCGGATCCTTGAGGTTCGGTTCGATCTTCTGCCGTATCCGGCTGATATGGACGTCGATGCTGCGTTCGACCGGTCCGGCCGATCCGGCATGCGTCATGGACAGAAGCTGGTCGCGAGTGAGCACCTTGTTTGGATTGGTGCAGAACGCCCAGAGAAGGTCAAACTCGGCGGTTGTCATCGACACCTCATCCCCTTCGGCGTCGAAGAGCTGCCGGCTGTTGGGATCGATGCGCCATCCCGCAAAAGTCAGTGGTCCGGATACCTCTTCCTCCCGGCGGGAAAACGATGCCCTGCGCAGAAGGCTTTTGATGCGGGCGAGTAGTTCGCGAGAATTGAATGGCTTGGTGACATAATCGTCGGCACCCAGTTCAAGCCCAAGAATACGATCAATATCTTCCCGCCGCGCCGTCAGCATCAAAATGGGAATCGACCGCGTCGCCCGAAGACGCATGCAAATGCTAAATCCGTCCTCACCCGGCAGCATGCCGTCAAGAACGATCAGGTCGAACTTATGAAGACGGAGCAGTCGGTCCATCTCGGCGCCACTTGCGGCAGATAAGGCATGGAATCCGTTGTCCGTCACCAACTCGACCAGCATGGCTGCGATATCGGCGTCATCTTCGACGATCAGAATATTGCATTGCTCATAAAGCGCCATTTCAAATGCCCTTCCGTGGTTCGAGTGAGCCCCTCGAGCCTCCGTCATATCAGCGACGACTATGTTTGCATGCGGGTAGATCACGCCAGCAACTCCGATGACTGGAAGTCATGAAGATAGCAAAGAAATTCGTGGCACTGTGTTTGGAAATGTTGAGATATGTTGCGGAGCTGATGGATTCTCGGCGCCTATCGAGAAGAGGCGTGCAGGAAAATCGCGACTGGTTCCGCCATCGAACAGCCTTCCGATATGTCCTCGCAACATAACTTAACATCAAAAGACACTCCGCAATGTGGGCTCGGCGCATGGTGCATCGTCACGAGCGGGTCGAGCGTTTTGCCTCGCCCTCTCCCTTGCAAAACAAGATGGGGCATCCCTATGGATTTCAGAATATTTGCTTTCGGCGCCTTCGTTCTCTCCCTGGCCGCGCCGGCCGTGGCTGCCGACATGACCTTCCAGCAGTCTGCACCGCAGCCGGAGCAACAGGACTTTTCGAGCTTTGACTGGTCCGGCTTCTATTTGGGCGCCCAGGGAGGATACACTTGGAATAAAGCCACCTATTTGGGCTTGGACCAGACTCTCAACAGCGGATCGGCTGGAGCTCATGCCGGCTATAATTTTCAGCATGGAAGTATAGTTTACGGCATCGAGAACGATTTCAACTACAACTTCGAAAAGAGCAGCGAAGCCAATCTCGAATGGGACGCCTCGGGCCGCGCCCGCGTGGGCTATGCGCTGGATCGGAACTTGATCTTCGCGACGGCGGGTCTTGCGGCGGCAGGCGGCAAGGTCGACGTTCCCGGAGCCGGCAAAAAAGACGACATCCTGATCGGCTGGACCGCAGGTGGCGGCATCGAGCACGCGCTCACCGACAATATTCTGGTCCGCGGCGAATATCGCTATTCCGATTTCGGGAACAAGGACTTTGGCACTGGGGTCGGAAAAGTCTCGGCCGACCAGCAAAAGATTACCATTGGTGCAAGCTATAAGTTCTGAGGAACTGCTCGAAACATTTCTGATCGCTGCTTCGCCCAAACTACTATGGGCGAAGACGATAGACGCCGAGCTGCGGTTGTAGGCACCGGAGCGTTCACGAAGAACGGGCGGCAAACTTGAGCGTTGAGGTGACAACCTTTCGGCTCAAGTTGCCGCACTAGAAACTAGTGAACGTAGACTGCCGCCGTCATTTTCAAATCAGACGGTAAGCAGGTCGCTCGTCGTATCATCCTGGTAATTCGAGCTGAACAGCGAGCTGAAATCCGGAGCCGGGGGCGGTCCAGCCTTCATCGCAGTCTCGAACTGGCTCTCGGTCAGGGAACCCGAACTCGTCGTATCGAGACTGTCGAACATGTCTGTCGCCTGGTCCTCGCTCACGTCGGACGGACGCGCGGCCACGAATTCCGCTTCGCTGACGCTGCCGTCACCATCCGTATCCATTGCGGTGAACATGCTGGAAATCTGGCTGTCGTCTGGCGCTTCTCCAGAGGGCGGTGCCGGCGGCTGTCCACCGGACTGCATCGCGCTTGCCAACTGGTCCTCGGTCAGCGATCCGGTGTTGCTGCTATCGAAGCTTTCAAACAGCGAAGTAGCCTGATCCTCGCTCACGTCGGACGGACGTGCGGCGACGAATTCCGCTTCGGTGATGTTGCCGTCACCATCCGTATCCATCGCAGCGATCATGTCGCTCTGGCTGCCGTGTTGACCGTTAGGACCGCCATACTGTTGAGCAGCCGATGTGCTGCTGGAGCTGTCATCCGAATCCGAGCTGGAATCGTCGCCCGAAGCGTTTGCCTGCAGATTGAGCATGATGTTCATGAGCTGCGAAGCGAGCTGCTCCGCCGTCGATATCAAGGACTGATCATCCGCCGAAGAAGACGAAGAGGAGGATGAGCTTTTGCTGGACGAACTGCCGCCGAGAATGGACGACACGGATTCCTCGGATGAGGACGATGTCGAACCGGATCTTTGATATTGATAATAATTATTTGATAAAACAGATGAAATGCTCGTCAAGGAGGCCTCCAGATGCGAGCGTTGGCACGGACTCTGGTTTTACGCTTACATGGCTCTACGCTTGCCATGCCGCATTCGATGAACGCGGCAGTGCCTCTTTCGAGATCAATGCAGACGGATAAAGTTGCCGAATACTGGAGGCAAAGCTTGTTCTGGGTCCTCGCCTGCGCCGATGCGCCACCGAAGACAGATGAACAGATAGGCCATGACAGTTGCCGCCATCATGGCGTCATCGGCAGTCCGCATTCTCGATCTGGTACTCCCCAACGGCCTGAACCTGCACAGGCAAACTTGCGCGAACCTTGTAAAGTGCCGCTACTTTGCCCCCGTTGCCGGAATCTCGCGCCCGAGAGAGGCAAGGGCCATATCAAGTTACCAAGCCGAGTTCGCCAGAAACAAAATTCAATAATTCGGCACACACAGAAACAACGAATCTCCCTAGATTCTGCCAGGGCGCCTGTAGCGGAAAAGGGATATCTGGCGAATGATGGAAAACCGGCTTGTCTTCATAGCCACTCCCTGTTTCGGCGGCATGGTTGCCACGGATTACATGCAATCCATCATTTCCCTGATGCAGGTGGGTGGACAGTTCGGTGTGCAATTGACCCTGGCGCTGCTCGGCAACGATGCGCTGATCACTCGCAGCCGCAACACGCTCGTCTCGCATTTTCTCAATGATACGGCCGCGACCCATATGCTGTTCATCGATGCGGACATCAGCTTCGAACCGGAGCAGGTGATGCGGCTGCTGAATGCCGACAAGGACGTGGCCGCCGCCATGTATCCGATCAAGGATTACGATTGGGGCAATGCCGCAAAGGCACCCTCACGGAACTCTGAAACTTTGGCGGAAGCGGCATTGCACTATGTCGGCACGCCGCTGACCGGTCCGAGCGCTGAACGGGATGGCGATTTCGTCACTGCGATTTATGCGGGCACCGGCATGCTTCTCATCAAGCGCGCCGTCATCGACAAGATGATCGCCGCCTATCCTGACCTGCGCTACGACGCGATTCACGCCTATCCCGGCACCAAACGCACGCCGGCCACGCAATATGCGCTCTTCGAGTGTCTTATTGAGGAAGAAACCGGCATCTATCTCAGCGAAGACTTTGCCTTCTGTCATCGCTGGCGGGCTCTTGGCGGAGAGATTTGGCTCGATACCGGCAGCAAGCTCAGTCACACCGGCGCCCATCGTTTCGCCGGCAATCCCCGGCCGCGCTATGAGGCGCTCGAGGCCTGAAAAAGGCGCCGGACGATCTGCCCGCTGACGGCATTGTCTGCTGGCGATGAGTCGGTCAGCCTTTTCTTCGCAGCATCATCATGAGGAAAGGCGCGCCGACGATCGCCGAGACGAGGCCGGCGGGTATCTGATATGGCCAGACGATGGTGCGGCCAATGAAGTCGGCAAGCACCATCAGAGTGCCGCCGATGGCGGCTGCTCCCGCCATTTGCGGAAGCGCGCGGACGAGCCCGGCTTCCCTTGCCAGATGCGGTCCCATCAGGCCGATGAACGTCAGCGGGCCAACGCTCAATGTTGCGGCCGCGCTCATCAGGCCGGCAAGGCCGAAGAGCGCGAAACGGGACTTGCGCACGGGAATGCCGATGGCTGCGGCCTGCGATGGGCCGAGCGGCAAGATGTCCAGCCAGCGCCGGGCGAGGAAAGCAGCCGCGGTCAGAATCACGGCTGCAATGGTAACGGTTGCGGCGGTACGGCCGTCGACGCCATAGGTCGAACCGCTCATCCAGCGCATCAGGAGCACAGCGCGCGGATCGCCGGTGGCGCTGAGGACGCCGACGATGGCATCGACCATGGCGCTCAAGGAGATGCCGGCAAGCAGGACACGCTCCGGCGCCAGCCCCGTACGCATGGAAGTCAGTAGAATCATGGCGAGCACAAGCAGCGCGCCAATGGCCGCGAAGGCCACTTGCCCGAAAAGCCCGGGAACGATGACGAAGACGGCGACTGCCACGCCGAAGGTAGCACCCGCACTGATGCCGAGCAATTCTGGGCTCGCCATCTCATTGCCGGTAATCCTCTGCAGGATGACCCCTGCAACGGCGAGCATCGCGCCGGAGGACAATGCGGCAAAAACCTTGGGCAGCCGCATCGAAACGATTTCGCCGAAGAGCGCCGCGTCGGGGAAGCGCCAGCTTCCATCGATGCCGCGTCCGAGGAACGCACCGATGGCGAGCGCGACAAGCAAAGCGACGAGCGAGACGGCAAGCACGCCCGTTCCCGCCGACGGCCACGAGCGAATTCTCTCTTTCATCTGCAACGCTCGGTGCCGGACCTTTAGCCTGGGAAGCAACAGCAGAAGCAAGGGCGAGCCGAAGATTGCCGTCACCGCGCCTGTGGGCAGGAACTCTCCCAATTTGCCGGCAACCAACTGAATGGCAGTATCCGCAACCAGCAACAGCCCCGCGCCGATCAAGGGCGACCACAACAGCAATTGCTGCGGCCGTCGTGCTCCCGAAAGGCGGGCAATTGTCGGCGCAACCAGACCGATGAAGCCGATAACCCCGACCGCGCTAGTCACAACAGCGGCAAGCGCGACCGCGCCGCCAACGACGATGAAACGCAGCCGGACAAGGCGGACCCCGAGCGCCGATGCGGTGCCCTCGCCGAGATCGAGAAGAGAAAGCGGCCGCATGACGAGCGCGCAGAGGATCGCGATGACCGCCGTCTTCCAGAGCAGCGACAGCGGAATGACCCAGCTCTGCTGCGCAAGCGATCCCGCGCCCCAGATGAACAGGCTGACGAGGTAGCGCTCGTTCAGAAGGGTGAGGATCGCCGACAGAGCGCCGCACCACAGGCTAATGACAAGGCCCGACAATACCAGCGAAAAGGGTGAGAAGCCGCGCCGTGCCCCGAGGCTCATGACGATGCAGGCGACCATTGCGCTTCCTGCGAGTGCGACCATATCCCGGCCCAATCCGAGCAAGCCCGGGAAGAGCAAGGTCGTGACAACAAGCGACAGATTGGCACCAGCGGAAATCCCGAGAGTGGTCGGATCGGCAAGTGGATTGCGCAGCACCTGCTGCAGGAGCGCGCCGGCTAGCGAAAGCGCCGCGCCCGCAAGCAGTGCGGTCGCAAGGCGAGGGAGCGTCGAATAGAAAAGGACCATCCTCGGCACGTCATAACCCGCCGGGCTTTTGGCTTCCAACAAAGGAGCGGCGAGAAACCACGACAGCAGGCCGCCGGCGCCGAGAAGCACTAGCGCCACGATTGCGGGTCCGAAGGCGAACCTTCTAAAAATCCTGTTCATTCCTTGGGATCCAAAAGGTCGGTCAGAAGGCGGCCGAAGCGCATTGCCTCGTTGACCATGCCGAACATCAGGGCAGGGGGAAGAATTGAAAGATGTCCAGGCCGGGCGAACGGCAGGCTTTGCCAAAGCGGGCTCTGCATAATTTTGGGCAGGACATCGGATGGTACCGGCTCGAAGGCAACCAGACGCGCATCGGGATCGGCTATGCGGGAAAGGTCCTCTATCGCGATCGTCTGGAAGCCCCAGTAGTTCGATTGCTCGGTCCAGGCGTTTCGCACGCCGATGCGCTCGAGAACGTTATGATAGAGGCCCGGGCTCGCATAGATTCTGGCGTGCCGCGCGTCCATGAAGTTGACGAGCGCTACAGGAGGAGGGGATTTCGCCGCAAGACGGGTGCGGCATTCGGTGAAGAAAGCATCCGCGCGCTGGAGAAAAATTTCGGCCTCCCCCTCGCGGTCGATTGCAGCCGCGAGCTTTCTGGTCGCCGCAATGGCCGCCGGCAATATGGGGCCGATACCGGGTGCGTATATCTCGAGGCGGACAACCTTCGCGACCTGCTTTAGCTTCGGCAGGAGCTCGTCGAGATAGGGTGTCGTCAGAATGATATCCGGCTTGAGCGCAACAAGGAGTTCGAAATTGACCTCCCATGAGCTGCCAAGGTTGACGACGGACTGGGGCATTGCCGGCTCGACCACCCATTTATCCCAGTCGGCTAGATCGGAGACGGCCAATGGAACGATGCCTAGCGACAGAAGCGTCGATGCGAGACCGTAGTCGAGGCTGACGATTCGCGGTGCGGATTGCCCAAAAGCCGGCGCATTGCCCGCCACCCCCGCGGCGGCCATCGTGCGCAAGAAGGCCCGGCGTGACAGCGCGGAAAAAGGGATGGGATTAGCAGGCATAGGCGAGCGGGTAGCCGGTCTTCGGGGCGGCGATGACATCCATGTCGATGCCGTAGATCTCCTGCAATCGCTCACGCATCAGGATCTCATCCGGCCTTCCACTGGCGACGACGCGACCACGCTTCAGCGCGCAGATGCGATCACAGAAGCGGGCAGCCATGTTGATATCGTGAAGGACGATGATCACGCTCAGGCCTTTTTCATGGGAAAGCCTGCGCACCAGAGACAGGACCTCGATCTGATGCGCAATATCGAGGGCTGCGGTCGGCTCATCCAGCAGCAGGCATTCGGTATCCTGCGCGACTAACATGGCGAGCCACGCTCGCTGCCTTTCGCCGCCGGAAAGCGTCGCCACGATGCGGTCCGCGAGCGGTTCCAGATGCGTCAGGGCAAGCGCTTGCTCCACCTTTTCTCCATCTCTCCTGGAAAAGCGCCCGAGCGGGCCATGCCAGGGATAGCGCCCGCAGCGCACCAGCTCCCGAACCGTCATGTCGGTGCTGGCGCTCACATCCTGCGGCAGGTAGGCAACCGAGCGCGCAAAGGCGCGTTCCTGAAATGAGCTGACATCCCGGCCGGCATAGCTGGCCGAACCGGCGGTTGGCAGCATCTGTCGGCCGAGGATTTTCAAGAGGCTGGATTTTCCCGAACCGTTATGCCCGACCAAGGCGACGAACTCGCCTTTTGGAAACGACAGATCGACATCGCTCAATATGTCGGTTCCGTCGATCGAAAGCCGAATGCGATTCGCCGAGAACGCCTCAGTCGAGGCAGTTGCGGCTGCTATGTCTTTGCGATTTTCCACGTGTCGTCCCTCGCGGCAAGGTGCCTGTCGGTACTAAAGATGACTTCCGTTATCAAGTATTATTTTCGGCATCCCGCAATCCTAGCTTAGCTCGCTACTGACGTATCGGTGAAATCGAGAAAGTGGCTGATGACAGCGCTGCGGTGCCTCTTTGATCCGCATATCGGACATCGGATTTTTTAAGTTGACTCTTTTGGTTATGTTTATATTTTGCGCCCAACGCAGGCGGATCGCCGGGGACCGCTGCTCCGCTGCGTGACCAGAAAATGACAGACAGGAGTGGCTTTGCATGGTGATCATCCGGCAGGCAGGATTTCGCGCGTCCTTAATGTGCGTGGATGGGTCTCGTGTGACGAGGCATCTGATTGCCGGCAGCGCTTTGACGGCCGTTTCCCTGGCCTTGGCGCCGGCGGCTTGGGCGCAGGATTCGGCAACCGAACTTCCGAAGATCGTAGTGGTCGGCAAATCCGACCGTGCAATCGGCCCTGATGCCACGATCGTCGCCAAGGAAACAACGACCGGTACCAAGACGGATACCCCCGTCATCGACATTCCGGCTGCCGTTTCGGTCGTAACGGAGAAAGAACTCGAAGAGCGTCATGTCGACAATCTGCAGCAGGCCGTCGCCTACACCGCGGGTGTCTTCTCCGACGAGTTCGGCAATGACGATCGTTACGACTATTTCCGTATTCGCGGCTTCGACCAGACGGCGCTCGGCACTTATCGCGACGGTCTCGCGGCCCGCGTTCCGGCCTGGTATACGGCAAGCCGCCTTGAGCCCTACGGGCTGCAGCGGGTGGAAGTGCTGAAGGGATCGACGTCGACCCTCTTCGGTCTCAATGCTCCAGGTGGCCTCATCAACGCGATCACGAAGCGGCCGCCGGAGGAAAAGCAAGGCGAGATCTACACATCCTTCGGCGATGGGACCAAGGAGGTCGGTACCGACTTCGGCGGACCGCTCGATGCCGACGGTGTCTGGAGCTATCGGCTGACGGCGCTCGCCAAGGATGGAGACCTCGGCTGGGACTATTCCAAGGACGATCGTCTTTATATTGCGCCGGCGCTGACAATCAAGCCGGATGAGGGAACCTCGCTCACCATTCTCACCGACTACTACAAGCGGAACGGGACCGGCGCGCGCGGGTTTCCAGCAGGAGCCAACCTGAATATCAACACCTTCCTCGGCGAGCCGGATTTCAATCGCTTCAACACCCGTCAAAGCGATATCGGCTATCAGTTCGAACACGAGATCGATGACGGCCTGACCTTCCGCTCCAACGCCCGCTACACGCATCTCAGCCTCGACTATGCCGAGGTCTACGGAGCCTCCTTCGATCCCACCGCCGACCGCCAGGCCTTCTCGGTGGATGGCCTGTCGAACCGCTATGCGATCGACAATCAGCTACAATATGATACGGGATGGAAGGCCTTCGACAGCAAGACGCTTGTCGGCATCGACTATGCCAACGACAACACTCGCGAAAACATCCAATACGGCACGGCCGGGCCGATCGACATCTACAACCCTGTCTATTGCGGTCTCTCCTGCATCAATCTCAACCCCTTCGTAAACTGGCGCGTCAAGCAGCAGTCCGTCGGGCTCTATGCGCAGGAGCAGCTAACCTTCGACGATCGTTGGATCGCGACGCTCGGCGGCCGCTGGGATCGTGTTCATACGACCGCAGACTACGTCGATCTGGGCACCAGGGACGACAATACCGAATCCGCATTCACCAAGCGCGCCGGACTGACCTATAAGATCAATTCCAATCTTGCCGCCTACGTGAATTATTCGGAAAGCTTCCAGCCTCTCGTGACGCCGTCCGCCAACGGCTATGCATTGAGCGGTTCGCTCAAGCCGCAAAAGGGCGAACAGTACGAAGTCGGCCTGAAGTACCAGCCCGACAATTTCGATGGCTTGTTCAGCGCCGCCCTGTTCGATCTGACGCAGACAAACGTGCCGACCTACGTGACGCCGCTCATTCAGGAGCAGATCGGCAAAGTGGGCGTACGCGGTATCGAATTGGAGGGCAAGGCGGCACTTAACGATCGTATCAACCTGACGCTGGCTTATTCCTACTGGGATGCCGAGATCCGCGAGGACGGAACGGGCGGCAATGTCGGCAACAGGCCGCAGCGCGTCCCGAGGCATCTGGCCTCCGCGTGGCTCGACTATACGATCCCGGGAGAGGGGCAGCGCGGCGACCTGACCATCGGCGGCGGGGTGCGCTATATCGGGCAGACCTATGGCGACGATGCCAACACGGTCTCGGTCGGCGGATATACCGTGTTCGATGCTGCTGTCAGCTACAACGTGACCAAGAACGTCAAGCTTGCGGTCAATGCCACAAATCTTTTCGACCGCAAGTATGTCGCCAGCAGCTATTACGGGACTGAATATTACGGCGATCGGCGCAAGGTCGTCGGAACGCTGAAGTATACCTGGTGAGATATTGGGTGAGCGATTGACCCAAGCCTTGCCAAAGCAGCCGACACCGTCCGCACCAGTGGGTGCGGACGGCGACCGCGATCTGGGCGCGCCGTTGGTTCGCCACGGCGGGGAGAAATACGCCTTCTGCCGTGGAAAATTCCTGCTGGATGTGCCGGTCGGCTGCGATGTCATTCCATGCTCCGCGCTCTGCGAAGCAGATTGCTTCAACAGCATCATCGATCGCTATGGGGCGGCGTTTTTGCCGGCCGACCGTCGCGCCATCGTATCCCTCTGGACGCTTTACTACTTCAGTATCTTGACCATCAACACCGCCCTCGCATGGCTCGAGCTCAGACGTTGTCTGCCGGTCTCGCTCGACGAGGTCTCAGTATGTATCGATCGGGAAACGGCAACGCCGGTGTCGTTTCTGCTGCCTGATCTCGGACAGGTGCGGGAGCTCGATATCCATACGGCGATGCGACCTCTCCTGCGGGAGCATATAGAACCTTTGGCCACCGCGATTTCCCATCATGCACATCTGAGCGCCAAGCTGCTTTGGGGAAATGCGGCCGGCTATCTCGATTGGATCATCGATGAAACGGGCCGTCAAAGCGCTCCCGCATTGGCCGAGGAAGGGGCGCCGCTGTTTTCCGATCCTACATTTCCCGACGGCGAGAAGAACCCTTTGTGTGGCACCCTTCGTAGCATGCAGGACGAGAGCGGCCTGCAATTCAAGCGTCGCAAAGTCTGTTGTTTGCGTTACTGCCTTTCGGGTGTCGGCGGATGCGGTCTTAGCTGCCCGCTGCCGCAGGGGCGGCAATAACCCAAAAGCAAAGTTACTCGCCTTTGCCCGATTGAAGTCGTCGCCGGACGTTGCGCAAATGCGGGTCTCCCCGGCGCGATCCAAAGGTGGCATTATGTCTGAAGTGCGTCTGGTCGACCGGCAATTCCGCATCCATGCCGTTTGAGCTAGAGATTCATCTTAGTTGGCGGCAGTTCGTGACGACACCGTTCGTGCGTAAATCGACGCGACGGTAACGTCCTGACGGATGAATACTTCCAGATGAATGCTTCCATAAATGGAAAAACGGCTGACAGCGCCTAGATAATTATGGAGGAGGAGAATGCACGATGAACGTATTGATTGTCGAAGACGAGGGACTCGTCGCCTTACAACTTAAGAAAATAGCCGCCGATGCAGGTTTTTCGGTGCTCGGCCCAGCGTCCGGAGTCGAGCAGGCATTGGCCTACGCAAGGCGCGCCGACATTGCCTTGGTCGATGTCGGCCTTTCGGAGGGAAAAAGTGGCCCCCAACTCGCCCGGCGGCTTATCGACCGCTTTCATACAACCGTTATTTTCGTAACCGGGATACCCGAGGCGATCCGGCATGGATTCGGTGGCGCCTTCGCCATTATTCCAAAACCGTTCACCGATAAGCAGATTGCCGACGCCCTCCGTCGTGCTCGTGACATGCGGATGGGACGGGAAAACAAGATCACGCCTCACGGGGCGGGAGGCTGAAGAGAGGACGATCATTTCGATCAAATGCTTCGACGATCAAAAGATGGTCGGAGCGCGCTCACTTAATGTGCTCGGTGGCAGCGTCTAAGAACTTGTTTTCACGATGCCCAGCCGTCTCAAATGGAACCTTTCAACGGCACCTGCATTATCGTCGTTATTCTGCCTATTGGGGGGCTGGCGATGAGCATAGAACCAAATTCAACGCCTATCTCGGCAGATTTCCTATCCTTTGTTGGCAATATAACAGCGCTGCAGGTAAGCCAAGACTTCATCGAAAGGCTGCCCGTCGCAATTTACGCGTGTGATGCCGATGGCCGTATTCTTTGGTTCAATTCGCTTGCTGCAACTTCATGGGGTCGCTCGCCTCTCATTGGCGATGATAGCGAAAGATATTGCGGTTCATACCGTCTCTACATTGGCGGCCGGCAAACGCGCCGGGATGAAACGCCGATGGCAGCCGTGTTGCGCACCGGCATTCCGGTGCAGGGAGCCGAGATAAGGGTAGAGCGACCTGACGGCTCTTCGGTTTGGGCCATGGTTCACATCGAACCGGTGGAAGATGAGACGGGCAAGTTGATCGGGGCCATCAACTGCTTTCATGAAACCACAGCCCTTCACAACGCAAAGGAAGATCTCTCCAAATTTTTCGAGAACGGCGCTGTCGGTCTGCACGTCTTGGCGGATAATGGAACCATATTGCGCGCCAATCAGGCCGAACTTGCGATGCTTGGCTATGCCGAGAGCGAGTATGTCGGTTGCAACATCAAGGACTATCATCTTGACCAGTCAGTTGCCGGCGACATTGTCGATTGCCTATGCAATCACCGGCCGATCAGGCAATATCCGGCGAGATTGCACGCAAAGGACGGTACGGTTCGCCATGTACTGATAACCTCGAACGGCCGCGTACGCGATCGCGGAACAATCGGCACACGCTGCTTTATGATCGATGTTACCGATCGGGCCGCGGCCGAAGCTCTGCTCCACGAACAGGAGCACAGGCTTGCGACCACCTACGAGCATGCCGGCAGCGGCATTGCAGAGATCGATGCCGACGGACGATTGTTGCGCGTCAACTTGCGCCTTTGTGAACTGATGGATTTAACCGCCGACCAACTCATCGGCCGCTCGATCTTCGATGAAGCGTTTTCCCAGGATGTCGAACACGATCGCGAACAGTTCCGGCGCCAGGTTGCAGGCACCATCGATCGGTATTCCATCGAGAAGCGGGTCTCGCGACAGGATGGCAGTTTCTTCTGGACATCGGTCACCTCATCGAGCGTGCGCGATGCAGACGGACGCTTTCTTTATGCCGTGCGTGTCCAGCATGACATCAGCGAGCGCAAGCAGGTACAGGAAGAGCTCGCCGCACGCATCCAGGAACAGGCTGCACTTTATCGGTTGACCGATAGATTGCAGCATGCGCGATCTTTGGGCGATGTCTATGAACTGGCACTGGACGCCATCCAGGAGGCGCTGCGCTGCCAACGTTCGTCCATCCTTTTGTATGATAGCGCCTCGATTTTGAAATTTGTGGCTTGGCGGGGATTGTCCGATGGCTATCGTGCCGCCGTCGAGGGCCATTCGCCTTGGAAAGCGAATGAGGAAAATCCGCAGCCCATCTATATCGCGGACGTCAGCGAAGCCCCTCTGCCCGACTCTTTGAAGAAAACCATACTCGCCGAAGGCATAAGAGCCATAGCCTTTGTTCCCCTGCTGGATAGCGGGAAGCTCCTCGGCAAGTTCATGGCATATTTCGATCAGCCGCATGTCTTCACGGATGGAGAGGTCGATGTGGCGTTGGCGCTCGCGCGTCAGCTTGGTTTTGGCATCGAACGCATGCGGGCGCAGAAGGCGGCCCAGCATTTGGTCTCCATTGTCGAGTCTTCGCACGATGCGATCGTGAGCAAAAATCTCGACGGCATCATCACCACGTGGAATCGCAGCGCTGAACGACTTTTCGGTTATACGGCCGATGAGGTGGTCGGCAACTCGATTACCATCATAATTCCGCCGGACCGGATGGATGAAGAGACGGAAATTCTAAGGTGTATCCGCACCGGCGAGATGATCGACCACCTCGAAACCGTGCGACGGCGCAAGGACGGCAGCCTTGTCGATATTTCGCTCACCATATCCCCGGTCCGTGACGCTAAAGGGCGGATCGTCGGAGCCTCCAAGATCGCCCGCGACATTACCGAGCGCAAGGAAGCCGAGACCAAAATTCGAGCCAGCGAGCAGCAGCTTCAAGATCTCCTCGCAGCCATTCCGACGGCAATCTATACGACGGATCCAGAGGGCAAGATTACATATTTCAATCAGGCGGCGGTGGAGTTCGCCGGCCGCGTCCCGAAGCTCGGCAGCGACAGGTGGTGCATCAGCCCGAAGCTCTATTGGCCGGATGGAACACCCCTGCCGCATGACAAGTGCCCCATGGCGGTCGCCCTTCAGGAGAAGCGGGCGGTGCGCGGTGTCGAAGCCGTGGCGGAACGGCCGGATGGCACGCGTGTCCCATTTATTCCGCACCCGACACCGATCTATGACGGGGACGGCAACATCGTTGGCGGCATCAACATGTTGGTAGACATCAGCGAGCGCAAGCAAGCCGAAACACAGCAGCGAATGCTGCTCAACGAACTCAACCATCGGGTCAAGAACAACATGCAGATGTTGCAGTCTTTGCTTTCCAGCGCCGCAAGACGCAGCCAGAGCGAAGAGGCGCGCCAAATTCTCGAGGATGCAACCGGCCGGATCAGCGCGATGGCCGCTGCGCAGCGTGTATTGTACGATACGATCGACGCCACACGATTCAGCCTGCCGCAATTTCTCGACGCTGTCTGCGTTGCCGTGCAGCAGACCCTTCCATCATATGCAAAAATCACCCGCAAGGCCGATGCCGGCGAGCTTCCCAACGACGCCGCAATGCCGCTTGCCCTGATTATCAACGAGCTGGTCACCAATGCCTTCAAGCACGGAGGGAGCGGAGATGCCGAGCTCAACATTCGGGTCTCGTTGCTCCAGGAAGGGGACGCCGACATTCTTTTAGTCGAGGATGATGGGCCGGGTTTCGAACTGAATTCGGTGCGCCACAGATCATCGGGTCTTCGGCTGGTCGAAGGCCTCGCCCGCCAACTCGGCGCCACCTTTGCCGTAAGTTCAGGTTCGCCGACGCGCTGCAGTGTCGCGTTTTCGCGAATGGCGGAGAGGTAGGCCTAGTCTTGAGCAATAATACCATTCTGATTGTCGAAGATGATTTTTTTATCGCCATGGACGTCGAGGCTACCCTCGTTGCTGCGGGATATTCGTTGGCGGGCATTGCCGCCTCGGCCGAGGAGGCGATCCGCCTTGCCGTTTCGCGTCAGCCGGCTCTGGCGATCATGGACATAAGGCTTGCGGGCAAACGCGACGGCGTGGATGCGGCGCTGGAGCTCTTCAAAGACCATGGCATTCGCTGCATTTTCGCGACGGCTCACGCCGACCACGAAATCGTCCAGCGCGCAGGCCCAGCCTGCCCGCTTGCGTGGCTTCAAAAGCCCTATTCGATGACATCCCTGGTTAACGCGGTTCAGAAGGCTTTGAGCGAGGTCGCGTCAAAGTCCGGTGGCCAGGAGGCCAGTTAGGTCCGGCTGGCACGAGCGCCACGCGCAGGAGATCGCTGCAATCATAGAGCGCTCGAAACTCCCATCGAGACTATTCGCCCTCACGATACCAGCGCAGCGACAGGCAGGAGAGCCCGGCATCGATCCTGCCGATTTCGGCGGTTTTCATTGCCACGATCCGGTAACCCAGCCTATCGAGCATATCGAGCGTACGCGGGTGCTCGGCAGGGACCATGAGGATATCATTGACGCGCAGCGCATTCGCAGCCGCCTCTTCGCCTTCCGGAATGATGATCTGCTTGAAATCCTTGAAGACGCCGGATCGTGCGAGGCGGGCGGTCGAGAGCACCGTCTCCTCGTCGAGCAGCGAGCAGTCGGTCTTGAAATGAAGCACGCCTTCCGGCGTGGCAACCAGCTTCGCCTTGCGGCCGAGTTTGTCGATGCAGAGGGCAAGAGCTTCGGCGCCCGCCTTGTCCGTTCGAGCCGAAAGGCCGATCATGACCTCCTTCGGCGTCGTCAGAACATCGCCGCCGTCCACATATCCTTGACCCGGGAGATCGAGGACGGTGTCGAACATGTCACGCAAGGCGGGTGCGATTGCCGCGGGCTCGCCCACACGGCTTGCGGCACCCGGACGAAGCAGGATCGCCCCTTCGGTGAAGACGAGTGCGGGGTCTTCGACGAAGATGGAGTCCGGGAAGGCCTCGAGCGCCGGCAGGATAGTGACGCGGACGCCGGCTTCGCGCAGGGCGGCGATATAATCATTATGCTCCGCCTTCACGCCCTCATAGGTCGGGCTGGCGTGCTCCCCGGCACGCAGGCCGTCAACGACCGAGCGCGATGGCTCGCGAACGATGGCGGAGTTGAAATGATAGACCGATCTGGGTGAGGACATTTCCAAAAATACCTTTTCTTGCCGTTCAGCGCGCTTCTATCGTGCTTGTCAACGGCGGTCGATAGTTCTTGTCTACGGCCGGCAGCTATGGGAGCCACCTCCTATTTCGAGCACGCAGCGTCATGCCCGACGCAGGCAGCTATTCTCGGGTGACGTTACGGCCACATTGTTTACCTGGGCCACTGGCGGTGCGGCTCCGATGCCTTAGCTGCGGCAATAAGCAAGGCAACAAGTGGATGTTGGGTCAGCTTCCGCGTTAACGGGAACGACTCGTCAAATGATTCGTTGAGTCGGGTTATTCGCGAGGTATCGTGTCATGAAAACCGACAAATCCCGAACTTTTCGCCCCGTCAAGATCACCGTCGCTGGCCGCACAAGGGAGCTGAAGACCGTCCTCGATGTCGCCAAGCTCCACACGGGCAACGACTGGCCGCTCCAAAATGGCCCCGCACAGTCAAAGGTTCGCCTTGCCATGGTCGAGGCACTGAATGACGAGAAATCCCCAGAGGAGGTCCGCCAGGCGCTTCTACGAGCTGCGAGAGAGGCGTACTTGAAGTATGACGCGTGAACCTCAAGGTCACCAGTGCCGGTGAGTTTTTGGTTCGTCCTCGACTTAACATTGGTCAACTCGTGCTGCCCAGGATCAAGACATCCCGTTGCTCGCGGTGCTTAAAATCCACAAACGCGCACGCATCCCGCGGGCGCGTGCTGGCCCCCGGGACTAATGCGTACGCATGAAGAGCGAACTGTTTAGGCGTCAATCGTCAATGCGAAATCCGACCTTCATCACCACCTGATAGTGTGCGACCGCGCCATCCCGGATGTGCCCTCTGATTTGATCCACCTCGAACCAGTCGAGATTTCTCATGGTCTTCGAGGCTCGCGAAATCGCAGTTTCGATCGCGTCGTTCACCGAGGTCTTGGAACTGCCGATAAGTTCCACTTTCTTATAGACATGATCGTTCACGTTATCCTCCCAGCGTCGTATAGACTATGTTTGGCTCGAACTCCGGACCGTGTTCGCGTGGCCGGCTCACGAGACGTCTGCTGTTGCAGGCGTCTCGACTCACGATCCGGCAACAGTGGCCCTTTGTCAAACGGTCGAAGCCGCGCTCAAGGCAGTTGAGAACCAGACCTGTTTTTTGCTCAACATTTCCACCGTCGGGATTTTTGTAAACCAATGTTTCCCGCGCGAGATTTCGCTGGTTTTGCCCGTGAAAAACCTTCTTTTGGAGAGGAGTTCGTATAAAAGCCTTAAGAAATGGAACGATTGCTATGAGTGTGACCGCCGCATCTGACATCTTAATTGTCGATGACGACCACGAAATCCGCGCGCTTCTGAGCCGATATCTCGAGGAGCAGGGCTTTCGCGTCTCAACGGCAAGCGACCTTCGCGGCTGCAACGACGTGCTCAATCGGCGCGCGCCCGATCTTCTGGTTTTGGACGTCATGCTGCCCGATGGGTCTGGCCTTGATCTTTGCCGCGATCTGCGAAACCGCCGTCCCCGTGTCCCGGTCATTCTCCTGACTGCTCTGAAGGAAGACATCGATCGGATCCTGGGGCTTGAGATCGGTGCGGACGACTATCTCGGCAAGCCGTTCAATCCGCGAGAGCTGGCGGCGCGTATCCGGGCGGTCCTGCGCCGGGTGAACGAAGATCCGTCTTCTGAGCCGGAGCAGCGCCGCTTTCATTTTGCCGAGATGACCCTCGATCCGCAGCTTCGCCGTGTCACCAGGGACAATGGCGAGGTCATTTCATTGACCGGAGCGGAATTCGATCTGCTCAAGGCCTTTATCGAACGAGCCGGCCGGCTGCTGTCCCGAGACCAACTGCTCGACCTGACGCAGGGACGTGATCGCGATCCGGCCGATCGTTCGATCGACGTGCTGATGAGCCGATTGCGTCGCAAGCTCGGAGAGACGGCCGAAGAGCCGGTGTTCAGAACGGTCCGAAACGGCGGCTATCAGCTCGTTGTCCCGGTGACGGCTGTCAAGAGCGATCCATGAAGTCCCTCGGCGCTCGCCTGGCGCTTCTCCTGCTCACGGCCATCGTTCTGGTGGTTATCACCTCGTCTTTTGTGGCAAGCCTTGTGATGCGAGGGCCTAAGCCGGAAAGCACCATGGAGCCGATGGCGCGCCAGCTATCCATACTTGCAAAACTTGCGGAGGCGGACAGGGCTGCGGCGATCTCTGCCGGCGTGGTTATAGCTGCCGTTCCCGCCGGCGGGCACAGCGATGAACCGCTTTCCGGGTTTCTGATGGAAAGCCTGCTACGCACGGGGGACCCTCGTCCAGCGATCGTATCCCGCCAATCGGCCAGTACCACGATTGCCTCTCTCAGGCTCCCCGACGGCAATTGGATGGTGATGCCGATCCCGGAACTCGGCCCGCCTCCCGGTGGATGGAAGATTCTCGCGGGCTGGCTTGGTCTCATCATAACGGGCAGTGTACTGATTTCCATATTTGCCGCATCGAAGATCATGAAACCGCTTCGCCTGCTTGAGCGGGCCTCGGCCGAGATCGGCCCGGATGGAACGCTGCCGCACGTTCCGGAAACCGGTCCGGGCGAAATTCGCGTCACGGCACGGGCGCTCAACGAACTGTCGGCCCGAGTGAAGGCTGCCACCGAGAGCCGGATGCGGCTGGTCGCAGCCGCCGGACATGATCTTAGAACACCCATGACGCGCATGCGATTGCGTGCTGAATTCATCAAGGATGACGAGGATCGGCAGAAATGGCTCGCAGACCTCGAAGAACTCGACACGATCGCCGACAGCGCCATCGGATTGGTGCGGGAAGAAATCTCCACGGATAGCCTGCAGTGCGTAAGGCTCGATACGATCGTCGCGGACATCGTGACGGAGCTCACATCGATGAGCATGGCTATCAAGGCCGGCGAGTTGCAGCCGGTGACGATTTGCGCGGGCCGTTTGGCGGTCACGAGGGCGCTGCGCAATCTCTTGATCAACGCGGCAACGCATGGCGAATCGGCAACTGTCGCGGTCACGCACACCGGCGACGAGGCCGTGGTCACCATTAACGACAGCGGGCCGGGCATTCCCGAAGACCGCCTGAGCCAAGTCTTCGAACCCTTTTTCCGCATCGATATCGCACGGCAGCGGTCTTTTCCGGGCGCTGGCCTCGGAATGGCCATCGCCAAGGAAATCATTTCCAGGTTCGAGGGAGAGATCACCGTGCGCAATCGGCATCCGAAGGGGCTGGAGCAGGTGGTGTCTTTCAAAAGCCGCGGCGACAAACTCGCCGCCGGTTGAGGGCTACCGCCCCTGAGTGCGAACCTGCTCTCCGAACGGCAATCGCGCTATGGCCAAGGCATTTCAGCCGTATTGCCTCGCTCAAAATACCTTCCGAAAAAAGACCCGCTCTCTGCCCCTCGGATAATCCGGAAGGGTGCCGAACCGTTCATAGCCTTGCTTTTCGTAAAAGCCGGGCGCTTGGAAGCTGAACGTATCCAGCCAGATACCGACACAGCCCTTTTCCTTGGCGAGTTGCTCCGCCTGCTTGAGAAGCTTCGATCCTAATGCATTCCCGCGAAGGCTTTCCGGCACGAAGAGCAGCTCCACGAACAGCCAATCGTAATAGAGCTTCGCCCACAATCCGCCGACGGTTTGGTTCGTCGCATCACGCAGTACAAGTGCAACCGGCTCATATCGGTCGTCGCCCGTCTTCGCTCTGTTAAAGGCTAGAAGAGGATTGAGTATCGCGCGATGATCATCCTCTGACGGGTTGTCTAGGACTGAGATCGTAATATCTGGCATGTTTCCTGGCTCCCTTGGCATAGACCACAGCGCCATGGCGAATGGCGAGGAATAGGTCTAGCGATACGATCTTAACGATAGGCATTGATGCTCGTTAATTACCGCGCCGATATCGACGCCAGACCGCAAGGGGACATGTTTTGGAAGCCACTTGCGAAGCATAGCGATCTGCTTACGCGTCTAAGAAGGCCGATTTTCTCCCGTTTTTCAGGTTGGGAAAAACCTGATGGTGATTTTGGGAGCGCGTGAAATGAATGTGAGAAATTCCCAAGGCGCATTTTCATTAGCCCTGCTGCAAGTATCCACATCTTTAATCGATTAAAATAAATTCAATCGTTTAAACTTTTTAATACTCTAATTTACAAAGCATTTCTCCCGTGGCATTCAAAGAAATATCAACGGCAGGGGAGGCCTCGATGCAAGAGCGTGAAACCGTACGGAAAGAAATACCCGTGCATGTAGTCGATCGTCTGGAAAACGAATGGCGGCTGATGCAGGTCGAGCGCTCGCCTGCAAAGCTTGTGCCTGGGCTAGACGGTGCCGACAAGATCACCTCTGCGTCAGGCACCGGCCTTACTACGCGCTGAATACCATCGAGCTTTGCTCCAATTGGGTGGACTTCTTGAAGCCCTGTGCTTGGGATCCGAAATCCATCGGATCCCATTCGGCGTTCTCTTCTTTTATGCGGAAATTGCCAGCGCACGGGGAAGAAGTTCTTCACCGAATTTGGCTGAATAATCAGGCTGGCCGAGCACCGCTTGGCTGACTGTGTCGACGATTGCGTATTTCTCGGCCTGATAGTTCCAGTATTCGGAGACGAAGTTTCGGGAAAGCCAGAAACTGCTTTTACCCGGGGCGCCGGCCCAGCCGACGCTTCCGAGTTCTGTCGCCTGTTTCAAAAGCCGCTTCAAATGGGCGCTCGAAATCATGAACTGACTCTGGATCACCTTCGGTGAGATCGGGCCGATCAGGACCTTGTCCGAGGCGGGATCGATCTTGCTGATTCGGGAGATGAGATAATCCATCACCACGCCGCCGGAGGTCGCCCAGTTGAATAGAGCGAAGGTTACGCCGGGATTCTTCAGGCTTTCGCTGTCCAGGATCATCTTGGCGATCTTAGGCTGCATGCGCAGCACCGAAGGTGGATCGGCGGTCGTCCTCGCCATCCTGTCGCCGCCGTCCAATGCATCCAGAACCAGCAGATGCGTATAGATCCAGCGCGCCATGTATTCGCGGGTCGTTTCGGTGGGCTCAAGCAAGGTGATGCGGCGGTCGGAACTGCCAGCGACTGGCCGTACGAAGCGATAGGCAATCATTTCCTTTAGGAATGCCGCCGCCGTATTATGGCTCGCGATTTTATACTTGACCGCGAAATCGACAAACCGGCCGCTATAGAGCCCTGGAGTGGGATCATCGGGATAGCCAAGAAAGAGAGCATAGCCGGCATGCGCCAGCAGCCACCTTTGCTGCGCGGCAAAGATCGAGGCGATGCGCGGGTTCTCATCATAGATCGACATGAGTTCATGTGCGCTGCGCAATATGGCGGACAGGAAATGGTCGTCTTGACTGAGTTCTGTTGCTGTGAAGGCCATAAGCGCCATCATTCTTTCAATAACTTGGATTGGCTAGGTCACGCCTTAATATTCAATAATTATAGACTTTAAATACTAAATATTTGTTTTCTTGCCTGGTGATTTGTTCAGCTTAAGAATAAAGCTTAAGCCGTCAAGGGAGGGTATATACCCAAATAGGATTATCCGTCTGCCGCTATTGCGGTGCAGGCGGGTATCAGATGTGCTTGGCGAAAGCCTCATTACTTGCCGCTGTCTGCGGCTTTCATAGCCGCGAATGCTTCGGGAAAGCCGTCGAGCGACAGCTTGATCGGTCTGTTTTTCCATCCGCAGTCGTCACGGTCACGGTGGCGGCAGCTTTCGTCTCCATGGCATCGAGGAGGGCATTGTCGACATTGGTTTTCGACGAGGCAGCTCTGCGACGTACAGCGGCTTACGTCCATCGTCGCACTGTAGCCATCGCGATCGCATCGACTGCCGGTGCTGCTTCGGCTCCCAGCTCGTCTACAAGCCGGTCAATCCCGATTTAGATGGAGCAGCGGCCGTCGCCGACACTGTCGGCGAATCTTATTCGAGTGATTGCGCATGCCTTGCTTCTGACAGGGTCTGCTGCTAGTGACGCCACACAGCTTCGAAAAGCTCAACTATCCGGTCGCAGCCCACCCGGTCAAAACAAGGGACCCCATTATGAAGACTATCGTCATCTGCTCCGGCGGATTGGACTCCGTTTCGCTCGCCCATAAGGTCGCTGCGGAACATCACCTCATCGGCCTCGTCTCGTTCGATTACGGCCAGCGGCACCGCAAGGAGCTGGATTTCGCCGCGGCCTGCGCTACGCGCCTTGGCGTGCCGCATCACGTCATCGATATCACGGCCATTGGCGCACATCTGACCGGATCGGCCTTGACGGATGATGTCGAGGTGCCGGACGGGCATTATGCCGAGGAAACGATGAAGGCGACCGTTGTTCCGAACCGCAACGCCATCATGCTCGCGATTGCCTTCGGCCTTGCCGCCGCGCATAAGGCGGATGCCGTCGCCGTTGCCGTTCATGGCGGTGACCATTTCATCTATCCGGATTGCCGGCCTGGCTTCATCGATGCTTTTCAGCAGATGCAGAACCACGCTCTGGATGGTTATGCCAGCGTTTCGCTCTATGCGCCCTACGTCACCGTCTCCAAGGCCGACATTGTGAGCGACAGCGCGAAGAACGGCACGCCGTTTGCCGAGACCTGGTCTTGCTACAAGGGAGGCATGCGCCACTGCGGCCGCTGCGGCACCTGTGTCGAACGGCGCGAGGCCTTCCATCTTGCCGGTGTCGACGATCCGACGGAATATGACGATCCGGATTTCTGGGTGGCGGCGACGGCCGGCTATTCAGCCGAGGAAGTAAAGTAATGTTCCGCATCACCAAGCAATTTCACTTCTCCGCCTCGCATCAGCTCACCCATCTTCCGGCCGATCATCAATGCGCCCGGCTGCACGGCCACAACTATATCGTCGAGGTGGAGCTTTCGGCTGCCGAGCTTGATGCTGATGGCTTCGTCCGCGATTATCACGAGCTTGCGCCTTTAAAACGCTATATCGACGAGTGCTTCGACCACCGTCATCTGAACGAGGTTCTCGGTCATGACCGTGTAACGTCGGAATATCTGGCGAAACACTTCTACGACTGGTGCAAGCAGCGTCTGCCCGAAACGTCGGCGGTGCGCATCAGCGAGACGCCGAAGACCTGGGCGGAATATCGGCCATGAGCGAGGCGCGCGAAACCACGATCCGCGTCAGCGAGATATTCGGGCCGACAATCCAGGGCGAGGGGGTATTGATCGGACTTCCGACGGTGTTCGTCCGGACCGGGGGCTGCGACTATCGCTGTTCCTGGTGCGATACGCTGCACGCGGTCGACAGCGATTATCGTGATCAATGGCAGCCGATGTCGGTCGATGAGATCTGGCAAGAAGTGACCCGGCTTTCCGGGGGAAAGCCGCTGATGGTGTCGCTCTCGGGCGGCAATCCGGCGATCCAGCCGCTCGGGCCGCTGATCGCGCGCGGCCATGATCAGGGCTACAGGTTTGCGCTGGAAACCCAGGCGAGCATCGCGAAGTCGTGGTTTGCCGATCTCGACGTGCTGGTGCTGAGCCCGAAGCCGCCTTCGAGCGGTATGGTAACGGATTGGGATGCGCTGGGCGACTGTCTTCGCTTGGCGGCCGACGGACCGCAGATTGCGCTGAAATTCGTCGTCTTCGATGATCGCGACTATGCCTATGCACGTGCCGCCGCCGCCCGCTTTCCGCATCTGCCGGTCTATCTGCAGCCCGGCAACCACACGCCCCCTCCGCCTGAAGCGGATGACGCGACGATCGATATTGACGGCATCATGGATCGAATGCGCTGGCTGGTGGACAAGGTGACATCTGACGGATGGTTCGAGGCACGGGTCTTGCCGCAGTTACATGTCCTGCTTTGGGGCAACAAGCGCGGCGTTTAGTGCCGCACTTCAAAACCTTCGCTTCCGCAATCGGCGCATAGTACAAATCTCCTCGTCGCAGGCTTCTTTGAAGAAATCGGCAAGCTTTTCTATCGGAAAGGTTGCGTAAGGGTGTTCGCTCGCGCTGGATTCCGGCTAAGCCTAATCCGGAAATAGCTCATACTGTATCGATTATAGTCAGAAAGGATGATGGGACGTTCAAGATTATCCTATGGTAAAACATAGATAATCTTGGAGGATGGGATGTTGTATCCGCGTGACGCCGCGATCGCTGTGCTGAGCGTCATACTGCTCGCTCCGGTGCCTTCGAAAGCCGCCGAGAAGGTCGGCCAGGCGGTGCTCATCAAAACCGAAGTCACGGGCGCAAGCGGTCCTCTGGCGGTCGCTGATCCCGTCCACCGGGACGAGCAAATTCGCACCTCTATTTCCGGCCTTGGACAGTTCACATTTCGGGATGGCACGAAATTGGCGGTCGGAGCCGGCTCGTCGGTCGTTATCGACAAATTCGTCTTCGACGACTCGGGCGCCGTCAAGAAGCTTACCATAAATGCGGCAAAGGGCACTTTTCGCTGGATGAGCGGGAATTCGAACCACTCGGCCTATCAGATCGTCACGCCGGCTGGAACGATCGGCGTGCGCGGAACCGCGTTTGATTTTTATGTCGGCTCCAATGGTACGACGGCGGTGGTTCTGTTGAACGGCGCTGCGCAGTTCTGCGGCGCGGGCGGCTGCCGCCAATTGAAGGCGCAGTGCGATTGCGTGGTCGCCAAACGCAATGGCGAGATAAGTGATCCGCGTCGGGTCAATCGCGATATCCTCAAGACGCTCGGCAACCAGCGAGCCCTGCCGTTCCTGTCCGGCGATCAAACGCTTGGGGGAAGAATGGGTTTTGTCGGCGGCGGCGGATGCGGTCTGTCGGCGGCGATAAAAGACCGGCCGAACGGTATATCGCCGCGCAGCGTTCCGGCCAATAATCCTTCTCCCGCACCGCCCAGCACGCCCAGCTCACCCAGCTCACCAAGCTCACCCAGCGCGCCGGAAGCGCCACGCGCCGAAGCGCCCGCTGCTCCCCAAGCTCCCAGCACGCCGGATGTCCCCAGCCCGCCAAGCACGCCTGACAAGCCCGGCAAGCCGCACAAGCACGACGGCTATGAAGGCAAGCATCACGATCATCACGCTCATCATGATCGTCATGATCACCACAGCAGAGGCGACCATGGGTGGGGTGATCACAATTGGGGCGACGCCGACGGCCATGACAGCGATCATGGCGACCATGATGATGGCGGCCATCACCATCGGTAGCACAGGGCGCTTTTGGGAGCCTGACATCCAGTCCATTTTTGATGATGCCATTTGAAAGCAGCGTGGGCGACAGCAGCAAAATCAGCTAGATGTCGGCTGCCTTGTCGGCAGGTTCGTCGACGAAGTGTCCGGCCCGGCGCGAAATCTGCCTGTAAAAATCCTGCAGCAGTCCGGTCGCCGCAACCTGCGCCTTGAGCTTTGCGGCGCTGACGAGTTTTCGGCTGTTCGTCGACCGTACCCGCAGCGCATCAACAAGCCGCCTGTGCACGGCCTGAAGTTCGGTAAATTCGGCAGATCTTGCCAGGCGCGCATCGCCGACCACCGCAAAGAGTTTGGTTCGCATGCTCTTACCCTTGAGCGTCAGCGCTCCCGCTTCGAGCAGAGCGCAATCGGGCAGCAACCCTGCTGTCGGTTCGGATACCAGAATGTCGAAATTGATGTCCTTGCAGGCGGATTCGATGCGCGCGGCAATGTTCACGGCATCGCCGACTGCGGAGTAGTTGAAGCGTGTCTCGGCACCCATATTGCCGACGCAGGCAAGCCCGGTATGGATGCCGATCCCGATCCCCACCTGCCGCTCGTCTCCGAAACCGAATGCGTCGCTATTGTTGAGGCGGGCGAGCGTTTCCCGCATGCCGAGAGCCGCATGCACAGCCTTGCCGGCATGGTCGGAAACATCGACGGGAGCGTTCCAAAAAGCCATGATCGAATCGCCGATGAACTTGTCGAGCGTGCCGTCGTTTGCGATGACATGGTGGCTCAGCGCATCGAGCAGCGTGTTCAGAAATGCGACGAGGGCGCTCGGGGTCATCTCCTCGCTGATCTGGGTGAAGTTTCGCACATCGACGAACATGACGGTTAGCTCGCGCTCATCTCCCCCAAGACGCAGGGCATCGCGCGTATGCTCGATGCGATAGAGCAGCGATGGCGAGAGATAGTGACCGAATGCCCGCCGCACGTCGCGCCGCTCCCGATCGGTCACAAGAAAACGGAACGCCGTCGCGGCGAAATGCGTGATCGATCCCGCGACGATCGGCGCCAGCGGATCGAAGAGAAGTCCTCCATAGAGGAAGGCAATCCACGAGGCGACGAGGGCAAGGAAGGTAATCAGCATGCCGCAGGCGAGGGCGACGGCTGGATTGACGAAGGTGGTGAGGATCACCAGAAGGCTACCCAATACGGCGATGGAGAGGATTTCCAGCCCATCCGCCCAATCCGGGCGGGAAAGGAAGCGGCCGGAAAGAATCTGCTCGACGATTTGCGCATGGATGGAGACGCCGGGTACGTTTTCACCAAGCGCCGTCGTGCGGACATCCTGAAGGCCGGAAGCAGAGGTCCCGACGAAAACGATGCTGCCTTCGATGGCGCCTTTGATATCGGCGGAGGCGTCTTCGGTCGCGAGCACCTTGCTTGCGGAAATATACCGTTCCGAAGTGTCGGGGCTGACATAGAGCCAGAGCTCTCCCGCCGCCGTCACCGGCACCACGAAATCCCCGATCTTGACCCGCGTCAGCGTGTTCGGCTTGTCCGGCGCCGCGTCGAGTATGTAGGTGGAAGCTCCCTGCGCGACACGGAGCGCTTCGAGCGCCAGATTGGGATAAAGCTGCTTGCCGTCGCTGAGGAAAAGCGGAACCGCGCGCACGACCGCCGATGATGCGCCCGGATTGAGGCTGATATGACCGATGCCGGCGGCATTGGCTTCCAGTTGCGGCTGCAGCGGCGTCGCCGCCTTGATTGCGGGCGGCGCACCGAAGGGATTTTCGCCCGTATAGGCAAACCCCGCCTTGACCGGCGGCAGATAGTTTCCTTCGTTGGAGAGGCCGACGCCCAGCACCACCGGTCTTCCGGACAGCGATTGGGAAAAGATTTCGTCATTGTCCGGCAGCTTGCCGAGCAGTGAGGGATCGACGCCGGTGACGTCACGAACGACATTGCGAGGCGAGAGGCGATCTGGCTCGGCGAACAGGACGTCGAAAGCGATAGCGGACGCGCCCATATCGGAAAGCCTGTCCACAAGGGCGGCAATCCGGTTCCTTGGCCAAGGCCATTGTCCGAACTGGCGCAGCGACTCTTCGTCTATGTCGATGACCCGAACAGGCTGGTTTTCGAATGTCCTGGGCACCAGGCGCTGATACTGGTCGAATGTCAAATCGCGGGCGAGCCTCAGCAACTGAGGATCGCTGGCCCGCAGGACCGTCAGCGCTGTGACGATCGCCAGGCCGATAACGACGCCAATTTGCTGCGCGCGCGTCACCATTACAGTGTCAGTCCCTTTGCCCCGCATCCTCGGCAACAAGTAGCAATTCGGCGAAATACAAATCTACTGGTCTGCTGCTGCGCCAAGGAAGAGCATGCTGCCTTGTTCGCGTGAACGATGCAATGATCAAAGTCTCGAAGAGACACAGGACGGGATTTCCGCGATTGCAATCATCGAGGGCTTTTGATGAAGATGGTCGCGAGCGGCGGCAGTTGCAGGGATAGCGAGGCGGGGCGCCCGTTCAGCGAAGACGAGGTCGCCGGCACCGCCCCGTTCACCAGGCCGGTGCCGCCATATTCAGGCGCATCGCTATTGAACTCCTCGACCCATATCCCTTCCGTCGGAACGCCGATGCGGTAGTCATAGCGCGGAACGGGCGTGAAATTCGATATGACGAGAATGGAATAAGATCGGTCTTGCGGAAACCGCAGCATCGCGAAAACGGAATTGGCCGCATCCTCGACGACAGCCCACTCGAAGCCCTGCGGATCGAGATCCCCGAACTGCAGGGCTTCCTCCCTGCCGTAGATTCCGTTCAGATCTCTTAGCAGACGCTGCATGCAAGCGTGTCGCGGCTGGTCGAGGACATCCCAGGTTACGGATTGATCGTGCTGCCACTCGCCAGGCTGGGCGATTTCCCCACCCATGAAAAGCAGCTTTTTGCCTGGATAGCCCCACATGAACGCGAAGTAGGCCCGAAGATTGGCGAATTTCTGCCAGTCGTCGCCCGGCATTTTCGTCAGAAGGGAGCCTTTTCCGTGAACGACCTCGTCGTGCGAGAGCGGCAACATGAAGCGCTCTGAATAGGCATAGATCATGCCGAAAGTCATCATGTGATGATGATGGCGGCGATAAACGGGATCCTTCGACATGTAAGTGAGGCTGTCATGCATCCAGCCCATGTTCCATTTGATGTCGAATCCCAGGCCGCCTTGCTCCGGTGGTCTCGTCACACCGGGCCACGCTGTGGATTCCTCGGCAATCATGAGTGCATGGGGGCATCGCTGATGAATGATGCTGTTCAGGTGCTTGAGGAATTCAACCGCTTCCAGATTCTCCCGGCCGCCGTATTGATTGGGAATCCATTCGCCTTCCTTGCGGCTGTAGTCGCGATAGAGCATCGAAGCCACCGCGTCCACTCTGAGGCCGTCCACGTGGTAGCGCTCCAGCCACTCCAAGGCACTGGCGATCAAAAAGCCTTTCACCTCGTTGCGGCCGAGATTGTAAATCAGCGTGTTCCAATCGGCGTGGAAACCTTCCCGAGGATCCTCGTGCTCGTATAGGGCGCTGCCGTCGAAGCGGGCGAGGCCCCAGACATCGGTCGGAAAATGTGCGGGCACCCAGTCCAGGATCACACCCAGCCCCGCGCCGTGGCACCGATCGACGAAATAGGCGAAATCTTCCGGTGTGCCGTAGCGTCCAGTAGGGGCGAAAAGGCCGAGAGGCTGGTAGCCCCAGGAGCCGCCGAACGGATACTCCATTATGGGAAGCAGCTCTATATGGGTGAATCCCATATCGCGCGCATAGGGTACAAGCCGCTGACTGAGTTCGATCCAATCGAAAGACCTATTGCCGTCCTGAAGATTTCGAAGCCAGGAACCCACATGGACTTCGTAGACCGAGATTGGCCCTCCCAGACCTCGCGATTGCCGGGAGTGGAGCCAAGTGTCGTCGCTCCATCGGAACGGTGTTGACGACGCGACGATGGAGGCCGTGGACGGGGCAGCTTCGCTGGCCCGCGCCACCGGATCGGCTTTCTGTGGAAGGCAGGTGCCGTTTGCATCGACGATCTCGAACTTATAGCGCTCGCCCGGCGTCAGCCGTGGAATGAAGATCTCCCAAACGCCGGCGGGTGCCCGCAGGCGCATGGGGTTGCGCCGGCCGTCCCAGGAGTTGAAATCTCCCACCACAGAAACCCGTCGTGCATTCGGTGCCCACACGGCGAAGCGAACGCCGGCGATTCCGTCTACATCCATTGCGACCGCGCCGAGTGTCCGGCTCAGATTGTAATGCGTTCCCTCTGAAATCAGATGGAGATCGAGTTCGCCCAGCAAAGGCCCGAAGCTGTAGGGGTCCTCGGTCACTTGAACCGCGTCCGGCCATTTGATGCGCAGGCAATAGTCAAATTTTGAAGCAACGGCGGCTGCAAACAATCCAGCCGGGTGAACAAGCTGGCAGGCGGTCAGGACATTGCCGCTGGCGGTATCGATGATATCCACCGCATCTGCGCCGGGCATGAAGATCCGCGCAATCGTGAACACGCCATGCCTATGAATTCCGAGGATCGCAAACGGATCGCCATGGCGTCCTTGAGTCAGCGCTGCAATCGCATCCGGCCCGATGCCGGCGAGAAGGTCGGAGCGTTCGATATCCACTAGCGGGCCTCCAGAAGATTGGACAGGATGCCCGAAAGCCCTGCCAATGGAATGGGCAGCCATTTAGGCCGGTTGCGCGCCTCGTAGGCGACTTCATAAGCAGCCTTCTCCAGAAGAAAGGCGTCTAGAATCCTGCGTCGTTGTTCGGGCGGCATCGACAATGCCTCCGACTTCGAAATCGCTTCGAAATAAGCGGCGAGAAAAGCGCGTTCCGCTTTGACGGCAAAGCGGGCGATGGCCTTCTGTCGACGCTCGTTTTCGTGTTCGATGACTGCATCATTGTCGAGATCGGCGGTCGCGGCCAAATAGCTCAGCGATCGCAACAGGCCTGCTACATCGCGCAGCGGACTGGTCTTGGCCCGGCGCTCGGCAAGGTTTCTCGCAGGCTCGCCTTCGAAATCGATGATCACCGCGTCGCCTTCGCTGACGAGGATCTGGCCGAGATGGAAGTCGCCATGCGCGCGTGTCATGAGCGTGCCGCGGACGCTTTCCGCCAGCGTGTCGGCCAGATCGACAATCGCTGCCCGGCGCTGCAGAAGCGGCTTAGCCAATGCATCGACAGCCGGATCGGCGGTCTCGTCCAATTCCGCAAGCTTCGAAAATGCATACGAAACTTCGCCGGCAATCGTCTCTTTCAGCGACGCGATTTCCGTCTCGGCCGCGGTGATCGGTTTGAAAGCCTCTTCCTCCGTGGGTTGAGCGAGCACCACATGCAGTTCGCCGAGCCGCTGACCGATCATGCCGACGAAGTTCGTCAGCGACTGGAAGAAATCGTCGCGCGGCTGAGCGGCCGGATCACTGAGGGCGAACTCGTCGGCGGCGCGGCGAAGATTGCTCAGCATCCAGTTCCAAGCGTCACCCTGGTTTCGGATCGCGCCCTGCACGATGATGAGCGTGGATCTGCGTCCGCCCGAATCCGTGTGCGCGACCTCGCCGAGGAAGGGGGCGGTATGATCATAGCCGGCCCGCGTCAGAAAGCGCGTCATCTCGACTTCCGGATGCATGCCGGGAAAGATGTGTCTAATCAGTTTGATGATGACCAAGTCCCCGATGATCAGCGAACTATTCGACTGCTCGGCCGAGAGCCAATGGATCGGCATGTCTGGGGCGATGTCGAGATGATCGAGCTGATCAGTGCCGATGAACTCTATGGTTCCGGTGCGGCCAGTGGTGTGGGACCGTTCGCAAAGGCCGCGCACGATCCCGCGCGCCATCGCATCCACGGCAAAGCCATCGGTGAGGAAGCCGACGCGCCTGCCCTGGCGGAGCCTCCCCAAAGCAAGTTGCTGGGCAAGTACCGGGGGCTGCGTATCATCCCATGCCACGGCAAGCGGAAGCTGATAGGATTCGGTATGGTTCGGAAGCACCGCCTCCAATTCACCGAGCACGACACCTTCGGCAAACGGAATAGGGGTGGCGGAAATGAGCCGGGCTGCCTGCAATATCTGGTCTTTCGCCCCAAACCAGCGGCGCTTGGAAAGATATGCCGGCAAAATCTCGGAATTCAGGATATTCGAATGTCTGGGCTCGTCCACCAATTCCAGCAGGTTCCGGCGGATGACCATCGTCAACAGGTCGGGAAGCTGCTCGGGTGGGGCTGTCCGCCAGGCGGGGCCATCGGCATCGGCGACTAACTGGAACCAGAAGAAGCCGTAGGGCGGTAGCGTCAACAGGTAGGTCAATTGCCCGATTGGCGGAAATGGCGACATGCCCGTCAATTCTATCGGCACGCGGGCCTCGAACTGCGAGAGGTCGAGTTCCACGGCCTGCGGCAGGCGGGAAAGATTGGCGACGCAGAGAATTGTTTCGTCTTCGTGTTCGCGAAGATAGGCGAGGATCTTCCGATTGGCCGGCGCGAGGAAACGCAGCGAGCCGCGTCCGAATGCCGGATGTTTGCCGCGCAGCGCCAGCATCCTGCGCATCCAGTTCAGGAGCGAATGTGCGTCCGTGCTTTGCGCCTCGACGTTGACGGCTTCAAATCCATAGAGGGGATCGGCAACCGGCGGCAAAACGAGGCGCGCAGGATCAACGCGCGAAAAGCCGCCATTGCGGTCGGGAGACCACTGCATCGGCGTCCTGACGCCATCCCTGTCGCCCAAATAGATATTGTCGCCCATGCCGATTTCGTCGCCGTAATAGATCACTGGCGTTCCCGGCATGGAGAGGAGAAGCGCGTTCATAAGCTCGATACGGCGGCGGTCGCGCTCCATCAGCGGCGCAAGGCGCCGCCGGATACCGAGATTGATCCGTGCGCGCTTATCGGAGGCATAGGTTTCCCAGAGATAATCGCGCTCAGCGTCGGTCACCATTTCGAGCGTCAGCTCATCATGATTTCGCAGGAATATCGCCCATTGGCAGATGTCTGGAATTTCCGGCGTCTGACGCAGAATATCCGTAATCGGAAACCGGTCCTCCTTGGCGATTGCCATGTACATGCGCGGCATCAGTGGGAAATGAAACGCCATATGGCATTCGTCGCCGTCGCCGAAATATTCGCGCGTGTCTTCCGGCCACTGGTTCGCCTCGGCGAGCAGCATGACGCCGGGATGGGTCGAATCCAACGCCGCGCGTATCCGCTTCAGGATCGCGTGGGTTTCGGGCAGGTTCTCGTTGATCGTGGCGTCCCGTTCGACAAGGTAGGGGATGGCATCCAGGCGAAAACCATCGATGCCTGTTTCCAGCCAAAAGCGCATCACTTTCAGCAATTCTTCCATGACGAGAGGATTGTCGAAGTTCAAATCCGGCTGGTGCGAGTAGAAGCGATGCCAATAATAGGCGCCGGCGACGGAATCCCACGTCCAATTGGATTTTTCGGTATCGACGAAAATGATGCGGGTTTCCGGAAATCTTTGGTCAGTATCGGACCAGAGGTAAAATTCCCGTTCGGGCGATCCCGCCGGCGATTGGCGGGCGCGTTGGAACCAGGGGTGCTGATCCGAGGTGTGGTTGATCACGAGTTCGATGATGACGTGGATATTGCGCTGATGGGCGGCGTCCACGAAGGCTCGAAAATCCTCCATCGTTCCGTAATCCGGACTGACATTGCCATAGTCGGCAATGTCATAACCGTCATCACGACGAGGCGAGGGAAAGAAGGGAAGCAGCCAAATGGCGTTGATTCCAAGTGACGCGATATGGTCGAGTTTTTGGTGCAGCCCCACAAAATCGCCGACGCCGTCGTTGTTGGCATCATAAAACGATTTGATATGGAGCTGATAGATCATCGCGTCCTTGTACCAGAGCGGATCGCGTTCTCTGCCGCGCTGCATCGTGTCCATTCATGCCTCCCTTGACCGGACGCGCCAGATGGCGAAGGGCAGGCTATGCGGATCGAGCCTGACCCTCTGCCGTTTGCCGGTCCAACTGAAGCGACCGCCGCCGACGAGATCCTCGGCGTCCAGCGTGCCGTCGTCGCCGAGCGACCAAAGCCAGAGCGGTATCTCGACCTCGCTCTCCTGTGGGTGGAGAGGATCGAGAGTAATGGCGATGAGCAGGACATTGTCGCGGGCAGGGCTCGCTTTTTCGAAAAAGAGAATATTGTCGTTGGCTGCGTTAAGAAGCGTCAGCCCCAGATGCGAATGCAGCGCGCTGTTTTCGTTTCTGATCCGGTTCAGCATCCGGATTTCGGCGATGATGTTGCCGGGCCGATCGTAATCCCAGGCGCGAATCTCATATTTCTCGCTGTCGGCATATTCCTTGCGCTTGGCGTCCGGACGTCCCTCGCACAGTTCAAAACCGTTATAAACACCCCAAAGACCTGAAAGCGTCGCCGCGAGCGCCGCGCGGATCAGGAAGGCGGGGCGGGGCGCGTTCTGCAGAAAGTCCGGATTGATATCATGCGTGTTGACGAAGAAATGCGGGCGGAAAAAATCCTTCACCTCCGTCTGGGTGAGCTCTCGCATATATTGTTCGAGCTCCCATTTGGCATTGCGCCAGGTGAAGTAGGTGTAGGATTGGGAGAAGCCCAGCTTCGCGAGCCGGTACATGACTTTCGGCTTGGTGAACGCTTCCGACAGGAAAACCACATCCGGGTGACGCGCCCGAATATCGTCGATCAGCCATTCCCAGAAAGGAAATGGTTTGGTGTGAGGATTGTCGACGCGAAACAGCTTTACGCCCTGATCCACCCATAACTGGACGACCCTCAGTAGCTCGAGCCATAGGCCGGGCACGGAATCCTTGGTGTAAAAATCGACGTTGACGATGTCTTCGTATTTTTTCGGCGGGTTCTCCGCGTAACGGATCGTTCCATCCGGCCGCCAATCAAACCAACCCGGATGCTCCTTCAGCCAAGGGTGATCGGGCGATGTTTGGATGGCGAGATCGAGCGCGATCTCAAGGCCATGCTCCTCGGCCGCTTTGATCAGGCGACGAAAATCATCGAACGTGCCGAGTTCCGGATGGATGGCATCGTGCCCGCCGGCGGGGGAGCCGATGGCATAGGGACTTCCCGGATCGCCCGGGCCCGCTTGGAGGCTGTTGTTGCGCCCCTTCCGGTTGGTCGAGCCGATAGGGTGGATCGGGGGGAAATAGAGCACATCGAAGCCCATGTCGCGAATGGCCGGCAATCTTGCGATAACGTCGTCGAAGGTGCCGTGCCGGCCCGGATCGCCGCTCTGCGAGCGCGGAAAGATCTGGTACCAGCTTGCGTATGCCGCAGCCTTCCGCTCCGCATCCACTGCGCTTGCTTCCGAGCGAAACCGAAAGGGTCGCTTATCGGCTCGCGCCATCAGTTCGGACGCATGCGGACCAAGCAGAATGGCGATCCTTTCCGCCTGCGAGGAGGATTCAAGCTTCTCAAATAAGGCCTGCAGCTCGGCGCGAAGCGTGTCCCGCGCCTCGCCAAGTGCTACACGAACGAGGTTCATTCCTTCCTGGATTTCCAGCTTGAGATCGAGCCTCGCCTCGTTCTTCTTCGACAGCTCATAGCGAAAGATCGCAAACAGGCTCTTCCAGGCCTCGATTGCAAATTCATACCGGCCGACCCGCTCCAACGGAAATTCGGCCCGCCAGCGATCGTTCTCGACCAGCCGCATCTCCGCTTCCTTCCATGCGGTCGCATCCGCGGAGCGCCACAGGAGCGCCGCGGCGATCGGATCATGTCCGTCGGCGAAGATATCAGCCTCGACCGAGACGACGTCGCCGACGATCCGCTTGACCGGAAAGCGTCCGTCATCGACCCGCGGCATGATATTTTCGATCGCCAGGCGCGGCGAGGCGATTGCCCTTGCAATGTCGAGCGCGGGAGCAACCGTGATCGGCCTCGAGGCTGTCGCCTCGAAAGCGATGATCTCCCCGGCCCGCAGGCGCAGTGCCGCATCAAGCCCATTCGAAAAGGGGAGAAAGCCGGAGGCTGCCTCGCGCAGCGCCGTCAAAGGAGCAGGAGCGCTTCGCCGAACGTCTCTGTTGAGGAGGATGATCTGTACACGGTCGGCATTGCGAAGGTCTTCTTCGTTTGAATGAAGGAGAGCGGATACCGGGCTGTTTGCGCTGCGGATAAGAGAAAGCGACGAATGAAACTTCGCGGCGTTCGTGCCGATTTCCATGTTGGCGGCGCGAATTTCGGACGAGATATCGAAGGCCAGGTCATATCGAAGGCCCCGCAATCCCGATCCGTCTCCGTGGGTGGGATCGAGCGGCAGCGCGGCGCCATATTCGAATCCCATCGGGATCATGAGCCCGCCACCAAGTGAGGTGGCAAGGCGCAGCGCCCTTATCGACCGTCGTTCGCGTATTTCCCGGCTTTCCGTGCCGTGCGCCATCCGTTTGGCAAATGGCGGCTCCGGAAAAGCGATTTGCCAGCCAAGCGGTTGCTGGAGGCGATACTCCTCTATGAACCACCTTTCATCGAAGTCCCACCAGGCCATTGAGGAAAAGCAGCCATAAAAGCCGAGCCCGGCCAACGCAGCCCTCGCCTCGAAGGCTGTCCCGGGCGTCCAGGCCAGGAATTGCGCGTTCGGCGCCCGTTCCCGGACCGCTGTAATCATTGATCGCCATAGCTCCGGTGGTATGCGATCGATGCCAAGACAGCGATAGCCTGATATGCCAAGCCCGCTCAGCGTCTGCAGCCGCTTCGTCCATTCTGCGAGGAGCTGCGATTGCTGATCTTCGGCGGTAAGGGTGATGAGGGAACTGCTTGCATCCAATGGCGAGAGCCTCGGATCGATCGGACGCAAATGCCGCGATGAATCGCGTGCCTTTCTGTCGAGCACGAGATCCATCATAAGGGCCACGTCCCGTTCTCGCGCCGCCACCGCCAAAGCCCCTAAGCCATCGACGAGAGATGTTCCGAGCGAGAGTTCAGGGTCGAGACTCTCGAAATCCCGAGCCGCGAACACGCTGTTGCCGCCCCGATCGAAAAGGGGCGCCGTCAGAACGGTGTCAAAACCAATATCCTTTGCGTGATCAAAGACCTCGCGCCATGCGTCGATCCCTCTGAGTAGCAGGGGATTGACGTAGTAAATTTGGGGTGGAGTGCTCGGCAACCCCTCGTTCGCAGTTGATGTCATCGCCGCTGCTCACGTTGGTTTGACATGAGGATTCGACATGAGAACTTTCGCGGCCGCTGCTTTGTTCCCTTTTTTATGCCGCAGGAATGCTCGCCGAGATGTGCTCCTTTGAAGCAGCATGAGGCCGCTGCAGATGGTCGCGCCAGATTTTCTCGCGCTTATAAGTAGTTATCGCGGTCCTTCCAGCGGTAGGGGAAGCGCCACTCAAAGGCGAAAAATACTTGATGGAGAACGTCCCGAAACCGCCCATCGAAGGGACATACGCGGCAGGAAGGTCGTCCATTCGGAACGAATTCTCGCAACGGTCACGAGAATTCGATCATTGGATAGCGGCTTTGCACCAGTCACATTGCAAGACCAGCACAGGCTTCAAAAATCCCTTCAGCCGCCGGTGGGTCGCATGTGCGAAGAAATCCGCGGTGCCGTATTCTCGAAAAATGCTTTCAGACACCAGGATCTGGTCGGCCGCGGCCGAGGCGCACAATCGTGCTGCAAGCTGAACGGTTGAGCCGAACAGGTCATTGCTGTCCTCGACGGGCTCGCCGCAATCCAGGCCGATACGTATATGAAGCGGCTCGAGGTTGTTCTGATTGTAGCGCTCGAATTCCTGCTGGATCGCTATGGCGCAATCGACGGCTGCAGTTGTCGAGACGAACGTCGCCATGATGCCGTCGCCGGTGTGCTTGACCTCGCGGCCCGAAGATCGGGCGAGGCATCTGCGCACGACAGCATCGTGCGCCCTCACCAGTTCCGTCGCCATGCGGTCGCCGAGGCGCGATGTCATCTCGGTCGACCCGACGATATCGGTGAACAGAATGGCTCTATGGCCGGCATCCATTTCGACAGCGGACTGTCCGCATGCCGGCTCGGGATCGTGAATTCGGCCGAGAAATGCCTCGACTGCCGACAGGGCGACTTCGACAACTTCGGCGGCAACGAAGCCGTGCGCCTCGCGGTGCACGCATTGAGCCGTTTCCATGTCGGGCGCATCCATCAGGCAAAATGCAGTTCCGCGCCGCTCGTCGAACCAGTAGGTGAGGAACTTGACCCCGTATCGATCCTGAATCTCGAGATCCCTGCGGTGCGCTTCGGCAATGTCGGCCGCCGTGGTTCCCTCCAGATCATGCCGGTCCATGAAGATAGCCATTGTGCGCCCCCGCTGGAATCTCCTACACGTATATAAGATTACCCTAAAGCTTCGTCGTAGCCCAGATCATCCTTGCAGGTGATGGACGAAGAGGTCGTAAATAGCTTTTTGAAGGGTCGATCCCGTGGATCAGCGGCAAGCCGAACTATGTTCTCCGTTTCAATCGTGGATTTTCGTGAGCCTTTCAGAAGGCGAGTACGATCTTCCCTGAAGAACGCCGCCCGTTTTCTGCATCCGCGATGACGGACAGCGCATCGCTGAACGGCGCTTCCAGACCGATCGTCGGCCGGAGCGTCCCGTTGCCGGCAAGCTCGGCAATCGCGGGAAGATGCTGGATGCCCTGGGTCGCGAAGGCCAGCTTGTAGCGCCGCGATAGCACCCCGCGCAGCATTTTACCCGGAGTGGGATTGATGTCGACGAACACGCCCTTCGGCTTGAGCATCGAAAGACTATCACTTACGTCGAGCGTTCCGAGCGTATCGAATATGGCGTCGAACCTTCCATTCTGCGCATAGGCTTGCCGGTCTGAGTAGCCGAATATCGGATCGACGCCGGCAGCTTTAGCGCTGCCCATCGAGGCCGGTCCGCAAGTGCCGGACACATGCGCCTTTTTGGAGATAGCCAGTTGGACCGCGAAGGCACCCACGGCGCCGCTGCACCCATTGATGAAGATGCGCGATCCGGCGCCTGCGTGTACCCTGTCGATAATCGCCACCCACGCCGTCATCGCCGCGATGGGCAGTGCGGCCGCTTCACTGAACGAAAGCTGCGGCGGTTTTCTCGCCAGGTGATGGGCATCCACGTTTATCGCTTCGCTAAATGCGCCAGACTTCTTGAAATCCACCGTGCCGAAGACTTCGTCGCCGGCCCGGACATTCGTCACCTTGCCGCCGACCGCCTCGACGATCCCGGCGAAATCAGTGCCCATCGCTTTCGGGAAGCGTCTGCCGGTTATGAGCTTCATTGCTCCTTGGCGGAGCTTCCAGTCGAAGGGATTGATCGCCGCGGCCTTGACCGACACGCGCACCTCGTCATCCGCGAGCTCCGGCAAGTCATATTCGCCGAAATACATTTTTTCCGACCCGCCGTAGCGGTCATATTGCACCCGTTTCATATCGGTCCTCAAATTTGCTTCACGCAGCACTGTTATTACACTGAGTGCGATTTTACAAGATGTGCGATTTCTGTTATCGATTCTGAGATGGACCAGGATCGATCAAAACAGGAAGGCTGGCGCGAGAAGAAGCGACGCGAGACGCTTCAGCGCATTACCGAGTCGGCGCTCAGGCTGTTTGCTGCCAACGGATATGAGGCGACGACGCTGGACGCGATCGCTGAGGCGGCCGGCATCTCGCGGCGAACTTTCTTTTATTACTTCACATCGAAAGAAGAGATTCTGGCCGCCTGGCAAAAAGGCCTGCCGGAAGCCCTTAGCGCCGCCGTTCGGGCGCAATCGACGGACCAGTCGCCGCTTGATGTCGTCCGCAGTGCCCATCTGCGACTGGTGGAGAACTACGACGCCGATCAAGCCGTCGCCATCGATCGCATTCTCCGCTCGAGCGCACAGCTACGTGCGAGCAACCAGACCAAATATCTGCAAATGGAGCAGGCTGCGTTCGAAGCGCTTTGCGAACTCTGGCCGCAAACCAGGCGGCGCAAGGCGCTGCGCATGGTGGCGATGGTCTCAGTCGGCGCCTTGCGCCTGGCCATCGATAGCTGGGCAGAAGAACAGGGGCGGAAGCCGCTTGCCCACTATGTGAAGGAAGCGTTTGTCAGTTTGAAAGCCGAGCTGTCAGACGCGTAAGTATCTGCGAGTCGATGTCCGAGGGAGCGACCCAGGACAGCGCGCTTTCTTGCGCGCCGTCGTTTGCGCCTTTTTCAGAGAGCCGCGACGGGATGCGGCGATCCGTCGTAAGCGCCCCAGATCGACTGGTCGAAACAGATGACCGAGCCGGTCATGAGGCCGGATTCGGCTGATGACAGATAGGCGCAGGCGCGGGCCACCTCCTGCGGGTCGACCAGACGCCCGAAAGGCTGGTTCGCGGCCGCCTTTTCCAGCCAGTCGGCCGGTGCATCGTGATATTCCCTCTGGATCCGATCTTCGCCCTCCGAGGCCATCCAGCCGATGTTGAGCCCGTTGACGCGGATACGGTTGCGCAGCAGCGCGTAGGCGGTGTTTTTCGTCAGGGTTTCCAGCGCGCCCTTGGAGGCGCAATAGGCGGCGATGAAGGGCTGGCCGGCCTTGGCCGACATGGAGCCGATATTGACGATCGTGCCTTCGATCTTCTCGCGCCGCATGATTTTGACGGTTTCCTGCATCAGGAAGAACGGCGCGCGGACATTGACGGCGAACATGGTGTCGAAAAGCTCGGGGCTGGTGTCCAGAATGGTGCCGCGGTCAGTGATGGCGGCGGCATTCACCAGCGCATCGACGCGGCCGAAGGTCTGGTCGCAGACATGCACGACATTCCGTGCCTCTTCGACATTGCCGAGATCGGCTTTGACATAGACGACCTTCGCGCCCGTCGCAGTCGAGATCTCCTCGGCCTTGGCCTTGCCCTTCACCTCGTTGCGTCCGCAAATGACGATGCCTTTGGCGCCACGGTCTGCAAAGAGACGCGTGATGGTGGCGCCGAGCCCTTGTGTGCCGCCGGTGACGATGGCGATCTTGTCGTCGAGACGGCTGTGGTTTGTGCTCATGTGGTTCCTCCCGGAAATGATTTGATAGGATGTGCGGAAAGCCTCTCGCGCCGCGAGAGGCTTCGTTTTGTTGGATGATGCGCCTTCAGTGCTGTCAGGTCAGCTTCTTTTCTGCCTGTTCGGCGAGGGCCTTCGTGAAAGCCTCGTCGCTCCAGTTCCCCTCAAGCGCCTCATGCATCAGTTGCGCCTGCGTCTTTGGCGCAAGGCCACCGAGGGGCGGGTCGCGGTCGAGGTTGGTGGGGAAGGAATAGCCTTCGGCGCAGGCGGCAATGGCGTTCGACATTTCGGTCTCGGAGAGCTTGCCTTCAGATTTCAACGCCTTCAGCGCGGGAAAAAGGCGGGCGCTCATGCGATGACGATCGACCGTTTCCATGGCGCGGCCGAAGGCGGAGGAAACCTGCAGCAGGTTCGCCACGCGCTTGATATCGGCCGAGCGGTTGTTGCCGGCCGCGTGGAAAAGGGCAGGGTTGAAGAAGACGACGTCGCCTTTTTCGAGCGGAAGCTGAACATGGTTGCGATCGAAATAATCGCGGAACTCCTGGCGCTTCAATGCGAGATAGCCAGGCACGTAGGTCTGGCTGTGCGGCAGGAAAAGCGTCGGCCCGCTTTCGAGCGGCATGTCGCAATGGGCAACCGCGCCCTGCAACGTCAGAACCGGCGACAGCCTGTGCACATGGGCCGGAAACTGCTCGATCACCTTCGAGGTCTGGAAACCGAGATGGTAGTCGCGGTGAGCGGACTGCGCCGCGCCGCCGGGATTGACGCGGTTGACCTGCGCCGTCATCTGGTAGTTCGGCCCGAGCCAGGCTTCGCTGGCAATCGCGACAATGGCATTGCCATAATATTCCGCAAAATTTTCAGGATCGGCGAGGCAATGTTTTTCCAGCGAATTCCAGATACGATCGTTGGCGCCAGGCTTGGCAAAGTGGTCCCCGCCACCGGTCGCCGTGCGATGCTGTTCCTCGATGATATCGTTAAAAATCGTGCTGGCGCGATCGATGACGGACGCATCCTCGTACGCACGCTTGAAGACGACGACGCCCGGACCCTCGCCGAAGGCTTCGCAGATTTCGGCGAGCACGGCGCGGCGGCCTTGCGGGGTGGCAATGTCAGCCAGAACCTTACGGCTATCGTAGATCGGCACATTTTTTTCGACGTGATCGGCGGTCGGGTAATCTGAAAGCAAGGTAGTTTTTTCGGCGAGCGCGCGAAAATCGTCGAGGTGACAAGCGTCCTCGGTCAGCCAGACGCGGTCGGCGCGCAGTTTTTGAAGATTGTCTGATTTCATCGGATGCTCCTCCATCTCTGATGAAGGCACTATACGGCAGATGCTGGTGTGTTATAGATCACAAATCCATCAAAAAACCATCACGACCCGTATGTCACACCCGTTTCTCGTCAAGGACATCGCCTTTCAGGCCGGGCTGAGCACCGCCACCGTCGACCGGGTGCTGAACGGACGGCCCGGCGTGCGGCGGCAAACCGAGATGCGGGTGAAGGCGGCAATTGCCGAGCTGGAAAAACAGCAGGCGGGTGTTGCGGTGAGCGGGCGCACACTGGCGATCGATATCGTCATGGAGACACCGGCGCGATTTTCCGATGCCGTGCGCGCCGCCTTCGAAGCAGAAGTTGCGACCTTTCTGCCAACGGTCTTCCGCTGCCGTTTTCATTTTGCGGAAATCATGAAGCCGGTTGAAATGGTGCAACTGCTCGATCGCATCCGGCTCAGAGGCACCCATGGGATTGTGCTGAAGGCGCCCGATATTCCGGAGATTGCCGCTGCGGTCGAGCGTGCAACCAATGCCGACATCACCGTCGTCACCCTGGTGACTGACCTGCCGAATTCTTCGCGCGCCGTTTACGCAGGCGCCGACAACCGCGCTGCCGGCGAGACGGCGGCCTATCTCGTTGGAAATTGCTTTGATGGGGCGGCCGCAAGGGTGCTCGTGACGTTGTCGAGCGGCCGCTTTCGCGGTGAGGAGGAGCGGGAGATCGGTTTTCGCCGCATTCTCCGTGAGCACTATCCGCAGATCGGTGTTAGTGAAATCAGCGAAGGTCACGGCGCCGACGCTGCAACGGGAATCCTTGCCGCCCGAGCCATCGCGGCGGATGCGACGATCAATGCGATCTATTCCATCGGCGGCGGAAACAGGGCCGTGCTCGCCGCCTTCGAGGAGGCTCGGAGGGAAATTTGCATTTTTGTCGCGCATGATCTCGATGCCGACAATCGCGCACTGCTTGCCGCAGGCAAGATTGGTTTTGTATTGCACCACGACCTGCGCACGGACGCGCGTTCGGCATTTCGTGCAATTATGAGCGGTCTGGTGAAAGAGCGTGTCGCGCCGGCCCTGCTGTCTGCGGTGGAAATTATTACGCCCTACAATATGCCTGCGGGGAACTGAGTCGTCGGCGCGCTTTCTCGCTCAGCGCCGTCCGCCCACTTCATCGATGTGATAGAGCAGGTCGGCCGGATCTTCATAGACGCGGATTGCGCCGGCATTCCTGAGCTCTTCCTGGCCATAGCCGCCACTCAGCAGCCCGACTCCGAGCGCCTTGCAACGGGTTGCCGCAAGCATGTCCCAGATGGCGTCTCCGACGACGACCGAGTTTTCTATCGCAACGCCCAGCGCTTCGGCTGCAGCAATGAAAAGGTCCGGGTCGGGCTTGGCATATTTGACCTTGTCGCGGGTGATGACCGGAAAAGCTTCAGGATCGATCCCGAGGGCGGCAATATTGACCGCCGCCGTCTCCATGCGGCCGCTTGTGGCGATCGCGAACGGAATTTTGGCGTCCGAAAGCCATTGGAGAAGTTCGCTTGCGCCGGGTAGTGGACGTATCTGGGCGCCAAGCCGGCGATAGGCTTCGGCGTGAAGGTGCCGCAACCGTTCGTTTTTCTCGTCGGTTATTTCGATGCCGGTTTCACGGAGCAACTGATTGGTGAACAGTCCGCCGCTCATGCCGATTTTCCTATGGATGCGCCATATCGAGAGGTCTATGCCCTCGGTATCCAAGGCTTCTTTCCACGCAAGCACATGCTGATAGACGCTGTCCACCAACGTGCCGTCAAGGTCGAATAGAAAGGCATGTTCAATGCGCATCGAACTCTCCTCACCCCCTGATCTAGGGGAAGAGCGAAAGGCATCAATGGCAAGATGGTGCAGAAAAGGTTCCCCTGTTCCAACCTCTGAACGACCGACGTATGCCCACTACCGTTTGTCGCTCTCCAGCACCTGCAACATGGCGGCAATGTAGCCATAGGTGAAAGCGAAGGCCGTGTTTTCCGGATCGCGCCCGGAGATGCGCGGCACGTGATCCGGCATGATCATATATTGGTAGCCGACATCGGCGTAGGTCCTAAGCGAACGCCACATATCCATGTCGCCTTCCTCCGGAAAGGTCTCCATGAAAGAAAGCTTGTGGCCGCGGATATTACGAAAGTGGACGTTGAAAAGCTTGCCCCTCTCGCCAAACCAGCGGATGACCTCGAAAATTTCCTCCGCTGGATCGTCGAGCATCTCACCGACGGTGCCTTGGCAGAAATTCAGCCCGTGATAGGGGCTCTCGTGCATCTGAACGAACTTCTTCAGGCCTTCGACACTGCCGAGAACGCGCGTGACCCCGCGATAGCCAGGCGGCGTGTAGGGATCGTGGGGGTGGCAGGCAAGCCGCACTTTGCAAGATTCGGCGACCGGAACGACGCGTGACAGGAAATAATCGATGCGCTCCCAATTCTCCTCCTCGCTGAGGATGCCGGCGATCGAAAGCGGCGCATCCTGATCGGCCTTTTCCCAGCGAAAGGCCTCGTTTCTCGATCCGCCGCGGCCGATCTCCAATTCGGTGCGAGGGATGCCGATAATATTGAGATTGTATTTGACGGAAGGAATGCCGACGGCGGCAGCATTTTCGATCAGACGGCAGATGGAATCGATCTGGCGGTCGCGATCCGGTCCGGCCGTCAGGATATCCGGACTGTATTGCGCTTCGATCACCCGTGAGCTCATCGGGAGCTGGATCATATCGAGGATGAGGCCGAAACTTTCGATGTGCTCGCGGTGGGCTTTCAGAATATCGAGCGTCCAGTCATGCGGATTGCCGGCGGGATCGGCATTGACGTGCCTGACGCCCAACTGCGCCATGACGCGATAATCATCGTCGTCCCGAGCCTCAAACTGCGTACCGAGATACATCTGAAATCCTCTCCTCAAATCTCTCGAATGCTAGAGCACTTCCAGGAAAAGTGCGAAGCGGTTTTCCGTCGGAATGCGTAAAAACAAAGGGATAGGGCACGCGAATTCATCCCCGCAAAATACATTCGCGGCAATCCGCCGCGGTTACTTTCCGGTTGGAATTTCCTCAGCGGATCGAACCAAGCAATGTCGGGCTTGCTGCAAGATTGTCGATAAGTACCGTCATCGCATAACAGGCGACAAGCAGTTTAACTGAAAAGCGCAGTATGGGTCGGGCAGAGGGAGGCCGATTGCCGGTTGCGGCGGAGGAGGTCTCGATATCGAGTGGCATGGCTTCCATGGTCCTGGCGCCGAAAACCAGAAGCATGAGAATGTTGAAAATGATGAACTGACGCGGACTTGCTCCAATCGCGCAGAAAATCAGATTGCAGCACAGGCAGATGGCACAGAGATAGACGCGTTTCTGCCTGTAGAGAAAGCGCCTTAAAGCGGTCGGTCCATTCAAAATTCGACCCGGATCGCTCTGTCCGGCATTGCTGGTTGGCTTCACATCCTGCCTCCTGGCGCGAATCGGGCAGGCAAAGGAAAGCAGCTTTCGCTGACGGCGTGTGTTGCATTGTGTTGCGGTAAATTCTTTTAGTTTGCGGCGGCCAAGTCCGTTCGCTGCGAGCCGCAGCATGCGTAATGCTGCTGCAACAAAACGTAACAAGATACAACACTGCTTTACACCGAAACGCTCTATGTTCGGCCGAGTTTGAATGAGAGGTCGCTGAATGCTTTTTGATTCTCCGTCACAGCATAGTCAGGCGGATGTGCTGATCTGCCTCGACAATCAGCAGGTCGCTACGCACATCGGCTCGGTCCTCTCCGCCCGCGGACTGACGGTTGCGGCCGTTCCGGCTTCCAGGATGGATGCCGAATTCGAATCGAGGGGTTGCCAGGTTGTCGTCACCCATACCGCGATGATCGGACGGGTGCGCAGCCGTCTGCACCTACCGGTCGTCAATGTCGAGGCGTTCATATTCGAGCGGCCGGATCATTCGACCACGGGCGCGCCGAAGCAGTTCGATGGTGCCGCCTTCGTCAAACGCGTCCTCACGGTGATGAGCGACGCCGAAAGGCGCGCGCCGCGATAACGGCGCGAATTCTCACAGGCGCTGCTGGGTCTGCTTGTCGAAAAAGTGAATGTTCGACGATCGGAGAGAGAGGTTCACCGTCTGGTCGGGCGCCAATTCCGCGCGTTCGCGCATGACCCATGTCAGTTCGCGTCCTTCGAGATCGAGCGCCACATGCGTCTCCGAGCCTGTCGGCTCGATGACCGTAACCCTGGTTGGCACGCCGCCGTCCCTGGCAAAAGATATGTCCTCCGGACGGATGCCGATGATTACCTCCCGGCCATCCGATTGAACCGGAGCTGCCGACAGTTCGATCGCCGTGCCACTCGGCAGCATCAGCTTCGGAGTTTGTCCGCCGGTAAGCTTGCCTTCCAAAAAATTCATTGCCGGCGACCCCAGGAACCCCGCCACGAAGACATTTCTTGGCCGGTCGTAAAGCTCGAGCGGCGTTCCGATCTGCTCGACTTTCCCTCCCTGCAGCACGACGATCTTGTCAGCCATGGTCATCGCTTCGATCTGGTCGTGCGTGACATAGACGATCGTTGTTTTCAGCCGCTGATGGAGTGCCTTGATTTCGGCACGCATCTTGACGCGCAATTTGGCGTCGAGATTTGAAAGCGGTTCGTCGAACAGGAAGACCTTGGGATCGCGCACGATGGCGCGTCCCATGGCGACGCGCTGGCGCTGGCCGCCGGAAAGCTGCGCCGGCTTGCGGCCAAGCAGTGGCTGAAGTCCGAGGATCTTCGCCGCCTCGCCAACTTTTCGGTCGATCTCCGCACGCTTTGCGCCGGCAAGTTCCAGCGCAAAGCCCATGTTCTGCGCGACCGTCATCTGGGGATAAAGCGCATAGTTCTGGAAGACCATGGCGATATCGCGATCCTTCGGCTGCAGGTTGTTGACCACCCGCCCGCCAATCGAGATTTCGCCGCCGGTGATTTCCTCCAGCCCGGCGATCATCCGCAGAAGGGTCGACTTGCCGCAGCCGGACGGCCCCACGAGAATGACGAATTCGCCATCCGAAATGTCGACATCGACGCCATGGATGATATCCACCGCTCCATAGGACTTCCTGACGTTCTTGATGGTCAATCCGGACATGACATTCTTCCCTAGAGGATCGATCAGTGCTTCTTGCGGATACGAAGGGCCTGGTATGGTCTGCCCGGCAATTCTACGCCGAAAGCTGCATCCGCTTTGCCGCCGCGTACGATTGCGCCGTGCCGGGTGGGATGCGGGATCGGCGCTTCGACTTTCTTTGCGGGCGTGATCGTCATCTCCCACGTGTTGATGATGTCGACGTCGTAATCGCTGCCATCCGTGGGGAGGCCCGTCGACCAGACGACGGGCTGGTGTTCGCCGAGATAGATATAACGAAGCTCGCCATCCCGGGCGCCCGAAACGCGGGTCCAAGGCCATTCGCCGAATGATGCCAGGGGCTCAAGGCCGTTGACGACATCCTGCTCCAGCAGGTCGCGGAGAAAGCCGATGCGCTTCCAGGCTTCGCCGCGCAGTTCGCCGCCCTTGGCCCACCAGATCAGATCCTGCGGATGCGAATAGGTTTCGCCATGGCCGGCATAGCCGCCGCGCGTCATCGTGATCCAGAATCGATGCACCAGTTCCTGCGCCGTCAGGTTGCCCCAGGACTGGATGATGTTGCCTTCATATTCCGGCTCGTCGTTGACGACGGGCTTGCCATAGGCCTCGCGCCATTCCTGCGTGCGCTTCACGTCCCAGTTCTGGATGCAGGTATGGGTCACCCACGGCTTGCGATGATCGAAGTTCATCGTCGGTTCGCCATTGTGGATGGACTTCAGATGACCGAAGGGATCGTTCTCCTCGAGAATGTGGAAGTAGCGATCCCACTGCGACAGCGGCTTGGTGTCGAGAAGGAAGTCGTACTCATTGGCGAGAGCCCACCAGACATTGCGGTAGGCGGCAAGCCGCGCCGCGAGATAGGCAACGTAGCGAAAATCCTGTTCGGCCGACATGTCCGAATAACCCCAGCGATCATAGGGGTGGAACATGATGATATCGGCCTCGATGCCGAGATCGCAGAGCGCAGCGACTTGGCTCTCGAGATGGCGGAAGAGAACGGGGTTCGGCCTGTCGAAATCCTCTTTGCCATCGGCACCTTTTTGGAAGCAGGGATAAAGCGGCTCGTTGACGTTGTAGGGATAGTCCTTGGGGAATACGCCCATGCGGATCTTGTTGAAACGCGCCTTTTTCAGTGTCGCGAGCGTGTCGGCCTGCATCTCCAGCGGTTGATGTGTCCAGGCATAGCAGGTGGTTCCAAAAGAAAGGAATGGCTTACCATCGGCGTAGGCAAAATGAAATTTGTTGCGCACGCGAACCGGACCGTGATTGCCTTGCGAGGGTTTGCTGGCGGTGAGCGAGCCGGTCTTGCCGTCAAGCTCCAGGGTCTTGGACCGTGTCCGGAACGACCATTCGCCTTCATTGTCCGGCATGAAGCGCACGCGATAGACGCCGCCGCCATCGTAGAAGCCGGGCACGCGGATTTCGCGGCTGTTCTGACTGAAAACGGCATCGAATGCCACGTCGAGATAGGGATTGCCGCCTGAAGGGCCGTTGAAAGCCGCCTCGAAGACGCCCCATTTTTCGACGGTTGCACTGGACATGATATTCTCCTCGAAAGACTTGCCGATGGGATGATTGATCAGCCCTTGACGGCGCCGGAGGTAAGGCCGGAGACGAAGTAGCGCTGAAAGATGAGATAGACGAGCGTTGCCGGCAGCACGGTCATGACGATTGCGGCATTGAGCTGTCCGTAATCGTTGGAAAACTGCCCCTGGAAAGACATGAGGCCGAGCGGCAGCGTCCACATATGCTGATCCTGCAGAAGCACCAGCGCCATTGCGAACTCATTCCATGTGGACACGAAATCCAGGATCAGCAGGGCCGCGAGCACCGGCAGGCAGACCGGCAGGAATATCCGGCGGAAGATGGTGAAATGGCTTGCGCCGTCGATTAAGGCAGCCTCCGACAGCTCCTTCGGAATGCCCTTGAAGAAGCCATGCAGGATGAAAACCTGATAGGGAACGCCAAAGGCGATGTAGGGCAGGATGACACCGGGATAGGTGTCGATCAGGCCGAGCGAATTGACCAGCGTAAACAGCGGCGCCAGCATGACCTGGAATGGGATCATGGTGCCGAAGACGACGAGCAGCAGCAGCAGCTTGCTGAACCTCAGCCGGATCTTGGCAAGCGCATAGGCCGCCATCGCCGACAGGATGAGCCCGAGCGGCACTTTGATCACGGTGATGATGGTGCTGTTCAGGAAGGCGGTGGCAAAATTGCCGCGGCCCCAGGCGCTCGAATAATTCTCGAAGGCCGGATTGAGCGGTGGCACGAAGGCGCCTGTCGTCGTTACGTCTGCCTGCGTCTTCAACGAGGTGAAGACGATGAAGACGAAAGGTGCGAGCCAGATCGCGGCGACAAGGAGCAGCGCGATCCACAAGCCGATCAGGACAGGATCCCGCTTGCGTTTTGCCGGGGCGATCGTCTCGAAGCCGTCAGACATGGATGTGGCCGATGCTGCCGTCATTGTTCGGCCTCCTCATGCTTTTGCGTCCATCGCAAGTAGGGAATGACGATGGCGATGGTAATGAGCAGCAGAACAACGGAAATCGCAGCGCCGCGGCCGAAATCGAAGATCTGCATGGCCTGCGTGAAGGCCCAGAGCGCCAGCATCTGCGTGGATTGCGCCGGCCCGCCGCCTGTCAGGCCATAGACGATGTCGAAGGCCTTCAGCGAGGAGATGACCGACAGCACCAGTACGATGGTAAGCGTGGTGCGCAGTGCGGGGAGGGTGACGTATCGGAAGATGTTCCAGCGCCCGGCGCCATCGATGCGTGCGGCCTCGACCAGCGTCTGCGAGACATTCTGCAGGCCTGCAAGAAAGAGAACCATGGAGAAGCCGACGGACTGCCAGAGATAGGCGACGAAGACCGAATAGAGTGCGATGTCCTTATTGCCGAGCCAATCCTGGATCCAGTCCTGCAGCCCCATCGACGTCAGGATCTCGGTGAAGAGGCCGAAGAAGGGATCATACATCCACTTCCACATGGTCGCGACGGCGATCGGAGCGATAATGACGGGGAGATAGAAGATGGCGCGGAAGGTATTGCGGGCAAAAAGCTTTTGATTGAGGCTGAGCGCCAGCAGCAGGCCGATCATCGGCGGAAAAATCACGCACATGACCGTCCAGATCACCGTGTTGCGAAAGGCGACCCAGAAGACGGGATCCTGCGTGAAGATATATTGATAGTTCGCCAGACCGACGAACGGGCGCTGGGGATCGAGGCCGTTCCATTTCTGAAAACTCAGCACCACCACGTTCAGCATCGGATAGAGCGCGAAAATCGCGTAGATCAACATGGCCGGAGCAAGCAGGATCGCTGCCTGAACCCGGGGATCATGTGTTCGATTGCGGAATGACATTCTGATTGCTCCCGGCGGCAACTGACGCATGGGCATGGAGGTGAGGGAAGCCGTCGCCGCGATTGGCAATCGGAGCGGCGGCCCCTCGATAGGTCAGGTGCGACCCGCGATGAACGTCTGAAGTTGCTTGGCAGCATCGGCCGGCTGGATATTGCCGGAAGCAACGTCGTTGATCACCCGGAAGTATTCGGTGGTCACATCAAGCGGGAATGCCTGGTCGCCATTCATGTAGACCTTGCTGTAGGTCTTGAAGATATCCAGCCATTTCGCTTCGAGCGGCTTCTGGTTGGTGTACTGGACATTCTTGTTGACCGAGATCGAGCTGATCTGTCCGACGAGATCCTGCTGGACCTTGGTGGACAGGAAGTAGTCGAGGAACTTGGCGGCGAGATCCGGAGCCTTGCTCTTGGTGCTGACGTAGTTGTATTCGGCAAAGCCGTAGAGACGGTTCGTATTCGTCGGGAAAGGCACGACGCCGTAGTCGTCCAGATTGACGCCGCTGCCACTCAACTGGCTGACCAGCCAGTCGCCTTCGAGCATCATCGCGGCGCGGCCGGCGACGAAGAGCGTATAGGACTGCTGGTTGCTGATGCCCATGAAGGGCTTCAGCGTGTAATCCTTGGTCCACTTGGCAAATTCGGTGAAGGCCTCGGTCGCGCAGGGCTCCTTGGTCCAGTCGGTCTTCATGGCCATCAGCGCGTCATGCTTGTCGGCGCCGCATTTGGTTTCCAGGAGCACATCCATCAGGCGCATGACGTGCCAGTTGACCGAGCCGCCGAAGGTGAAGGCCGGAATTCCGGCTGCCTTGAGCTTGTCGGCCGCCGCCAGCAGTTCGTCATAGGTCTTCGGCTCTTGCGTGATGCCGGCCTTCTGGAAGAGCTTCTTGTTGTAATAGATCGCCTCGCCCTTGAAGGTGAACGGGACGCCATGCTTGCCGCCCGGATAGAGATCGGCAAAGGCGGCGGCAGACGGAAGCAGCTCGTCGTTCCATTTGTACTGGGTGTAGTACTTGTCGAGCGGCAGAGACAGGCCAGCCTTCACATATTCGCCGCCAAGACCAAGTCCGGCCCAGCTAAAATAGATATCGGGGCCTTTGCTGGAGCCGGCCGCCACGCGAAGGGCGGTCTTGTGTTCATCGACGCCGCGCTGGACGATTTCGATATGGGTGCCGGGATTGGCCGCCTCGAAATCCTTCGCCACTTTCTTGAGGGCGCCATTTGCTGCGCCGTTGTCGAAGTTGAGCGTCCAAAGCGTCAGGTCTTCCGCGGCGACATTCGTCGCTGAAAAGGCTGCCGCAGCAATCGCAGCGGCACCGAACCAACGCGCATATTTGGAGTTGATAGCCATCTCCCGTCCTCCTCTGAGCAAAGCTGAGGTGGTTTTGACAAATCGCTATCAACATGTCAACTGGTATGATGAGGTCATCATCATTCTGATGTGAAGTGCGCCTCAAAGCAGGATATGATCACCACGGCGGAAGCCGCTCCCGGATCCATATGGCCCAGGGCCCGCTCGCCAAGGCGCGATGATCTGCCCTTTGCCGCGATCATACTCTTTGTCGCTTCAGCCCCTGTCTCGCCAGCCTTGAGGCCGGCCGCCAAACATTCGGCAAGCGACAAACCTTGATCTCGGGCGGCGCGGCAGGCGGCGGCAGCCGGCGCCCAGGCATCGACCATCGTCTTTTCGCCGATCTCTGCCTTGCCCCGGTCCTGAATGCCCTTCGCAAAGGCTGCAAACACATCGACCATATCGTCGTCGTTCAGCGATGGTTTCCCCTTTACCGCTGCGCCGGCGCGCATCAGAGCTGTCGCATAGAGCGGGCCGGAAGAGGCTCCCACCGCATTGAGAAAGGATTTCGCCGCGGTATTAAAGACCAGGGTCGGATCGGCAGCAGTCGAATCCAGCTCCGAAACCGCCTTGGCGGCGGCCGAAAAACCGAGCTCCATGGCGATGCCATGGTCGGCATCGCCGATCACGCCGTCCAGCTCACAGAGGCGATCCTTTTCCCGGGTCATCGCCTCGGCAATCCGCACGAAAAGGCCCTTCAGGTCTTCCGTTGTAACCGTCGTCATTGCAGAGCCTCGCCTGAGCGGAACATCGCGCAATCGCAGGGATGATCGATCAGCCGCTGCAATTCGTCGTCCAAATGCATCAGCGTGATCGAGGCGCCGGCCATCTCCAGCGAGGTGCAGTAGTTCCCAACCAGCGACAGGTGGATCTCTATGCCCGCAGCATCGAGCGTCATCTTGACCTTCCGCATGATGATGTAGAGTTCCATCAGCGGCGTCGAGCCGAGCGAGTTGATGAGCACGGCCACACGGTCCCCCCGCTCGGCCTTCATCTCGCCGAGGATTTTGTCGAGCAGTTCGGTGGTCACTTGATCGGCCGGCTTGAGCGGACCGCGGGCAACGCCCGGCTCGCCATGAATGCCCATGCCGATTTCCATCTCTTCGTCGCCAAGCTGAAAGTTCGGCTTTAGTGTTTGCGGAAGGGAGCAGGGCGATAGCGCAACACCCATCGTGTAGGTCCGGTCATTCGCCCATCGTGCGATCCGCTCCACCTCGTCGAGGCTGTACATGAGGTCGCAGGCTGCACCGGCCGCCTTGAAAACAAAGACGTTGCCGGCGACGCCGCGCCGGCGTTCCCGTTGGTCGATGGGGGCGGAGGCGACGTCGTCCGTCGTCAGCACGGTGCGGACTTCGATGTCATCCATGGCCAGCATCTCGGCAGCCATATCGAAATTCATGACATCGCCGGCATAATTGCCATACAGGAACAGGATGCCGGCGCCGCCGTTGATAGCCTTGGCGCATTCGATGATCGGATCCGGCGGCGGAGAGGCGAAGACATTTCCGATTGCTGCCGCATCGGCAAGCCCTTTGCCGACGTAACCCAAAAAGGTTGGCTCATGCCCTGAGCCGCCGCCGATGACCAGGCCGACCTTGCCAGGCCTTGGTCCGTGATTTGCAATAATCGACCGCGGTGATCCCTCGACGGCACGCAGGTGGCGGGGATGGGCCGCCAGAACGCCCGCCAGCATCTCGTCCACGGCGGCCGCGCCGTCATTGATAAGCTTCTTCGTCTTCACGTCAGTCCTCCCGTCATCTCGTTTCGGAAGACTAAGTTGCCCTTCTCGGCGGTCCGGTCAATCCATCAGCGTGATTGAACCGACGGCAAAAGGTTGCAGCGTCAGCCTTCCGCTCTCGCGTTTCTCGGCCAAGCGGAAGGATCCAAGTTCGACCGGCTGTGCTGTGGCCGTGATGTTCACCAGCAGAATTTGCGGCGCCCCGTTGGCTGGCGCCGCAACGAAGGAAAGAACGGCAGACGGATCGGATGAGATGCATTCCCGCCATTGGCTGCCGGCGAGCCGAGCAAGGCTAGCGACCGTGTTGAAGATCGGGCGCCTGCCGCCGACTGGCGACGGCTCGTCCTTGCCGGCGATCAGCCCGAACGGCCCCGTCAGCGCCGAAAGCGTCAGGCATTCCAATCCGGCATCGAGCACTTCAGCCGCATAGCCAAGTGCGAAGGCCTCCGCGAAACGGCCATTGTGCCGGGGATCCCTGTTTGCCATCGGAATGCGACGACCAGCCGGATTGTCCATCGTCCGGCTGCCATAGGGGTTCTGACGCATTGGGATGGTGGACGGGCCGATGCGATAGGGCATGTCGCCATAGATGGCGCGGACCGAGCGGGTGATAAACGGCAGCGCTTCCAGCGTCTGCATGATGCTGAGATCGTCGGCGGCATGGACGATCGGGTTCGTGCAATGAGTGATGAAATCGAGCGGTTTGGAAGGAACACGCTTGCGATTGAGTTCGGTGAAATAGCTGAGCATGCCGCCGCCGAGCCGCAGACCGGGAAAGGCGGATTGTGCCGCCGCATAGACCTCTTCCAGCGGCGGGCATTCCGGCCATTGACTGCCCGGCGGGGTCGATTGCCTGTCGACGGAAGGGGATATGACGACCGCGTTCGGTTTGAAACCGGCCGCATTCATCCAAGTCGCGATCTCCTGTACTTCGGCAAGCGGCGACTTTCGGCACGGCAATGCGATTTCGAGGGTCGACGTGCCGGCGTGAAGTCCTGCGATGGTGCTGAAGGTTTTGAAGGCGGTAGCGTCATGACCAGCATTCGGATCGAAATGAAAGAGCAATTCCTGCGGCCCGATCTCTGCCAGAACATCTCGCGCGTCAAGCGTCGCCTTCGCCTCTTCCGGCGTGATCACAAGGCCGATCGACGGCATGGCGCCGCGCTTGTTTCCCTCCGTGATGGTGACTGCACGGCTGTCGGGCTGGACGGATGCAGGGGCGGTCAGCGTTTTCCTTTTGTCGGCAAAACTCAGGACGATCCGCTGTCTGACAGCCTGGCCGGCCGGTATCCGATAGGGCCAGGGCAGGGCAAGGGGGCGGACATAGGTCTTGTAGGAGGCATCCGACCAGTTGCGCTGGTCTTCCATCTCGAACGTATCGCCTTCCATGCGGCATTCCGCCGTGACGTCCGGCATGACGGTGTGCGTAATCGCCCGCATATCCTTGAAGGGCTGCCACGGTTCGATCAGATCGGGAAAGCGCGTGTCCTCGCGGCGACCGTCGACATGTTCCACCGAGACCGGCGAACCGGCAACGCCGACAATCGGATGGAGAATGCAGAAGCCGCAACGATTCGTTTCGAAGCCTGTTTTCGACGTCGCTTCCGCTTCGAAGATCACAGTACCTGCGGTCTTGGCGGAGATGTGCACGCGGATCGCAAGGTCCGTATTCTCGGGACCCGTGCAATGCGCGAGGTAACCTACCGAAAATCCGTCATTAGCCTGATCGATCTTCAAGTCCGATAATTGCGGAGCGTAAGTCCCCCAATCGCGGTCGCGCACGAGATAGGCGACGGCGCGGAGCACTTCGGTTCCATCATAGGTGATCGTGCGAAGATTGCCGTCCTTGAAGTCGACGGCGAGCCTGCCGGCAATGAGGCGCTGCGGCCGAATCTCAGTCTCACGCGTACCATAAAGTTGAAACGGGTCGATTTCAGCGGTCATCGCAGCATTGCCCCAATATCGACTGTCCTCCCATGAGCGGCACTGTCATAGGCGGCTTCGACAAGCGCGAAGGTTTTCAGATTATCCGCACCTGAGGTGGATGTTTCGCCGCCTGATGCGAGACGGTCCGTCCAATGCTGCTGGATGGCGAGCACGCTTTCCTGGATATTGTGCCACGGGCGGGAAGCCCAGGAGAGAAGTTTGGGCGAGGCATCCGAGACCGTCGTGCCCTCTGCGCTGTTAACCTCGAGACGATAGCCCTGCGAGAGCCGGATCGTTCCCATCGTTCCGTCGATCTCGATCAGCGTTTCGGGAAAGGGCTCCGTCCCAAGCTTGGTCGCGTAGCTCACATCCACGATCGATGTCACGCCATTCTGATGGTCGAGCATGATGGTGGCGACGTCCTCACCCTTGATCTTCGGATTGACGCGTTTGGTGCGCGCGGTGAGCGTCGTGACATCGCCGAGAATGAAGCGTGCGATATCGAGTGTGTGGATACCCAGATCTTCGATGATGAAGCGCTCGCCTTCGGCAAGATAGGGCTGGCCGGAAAAGACATCGTAGCCGGAACGGAAGGAAAAGCGGCCCCAGAACGGCTCGCCGATTCTCCCTGATTGAAGAACGGACTTCACCGCTTGTATCGGCGTCTGCCAACGGAAATTCTCGTGAACCATAAGAGGAATTCCGGCGTCGGCGCAAGCCTTGACCATGGCTTTGGCGTCGCCCAACGTCTTCGCAAAAGGCTTTTGGCAGATGGCTGGGACTTTATGGGCCGCCGCCGTTTCCACCAGGGCGCGGTGGCTTTGTACCGTCGTCGCGATATCGACGAAATCGAAGCCGCCATCGGCGAAAAGCGCCACCGCATCGCTGTAACGGCGCTCGATGCCGAATTGGTCGCCGACGATCTTCAACCGCGCGGGATCACGATCGCAGATCGCGACGATCTCAGCGCCATCCACGTCCTTCCACGCATGCATCTGATTGACTGCGAAGAAGCCGCAGCCGATGAGCGCACCCTTGAGTTCCGTCATTCTCAACCTGCCTTTGCCATTTGCATGAGTGTCACCCGCTGTTGCAGACGGCGCTGCGCCTGATCGACCACAACCGCAATGATGATGACCAGCCCTTTGATGACCATCTGCCAGAAGGACGAAACGCCCATCATCACCAATCCGTCAGAGAGAATGCCGATGACGAAAGCGCCAATGATCGTGCCGCCGATGGTGCCGCGTCCACCGGACATGGAGGTGCCGCCTAAGACCGCCGCGGCGATGGCGTTGAGTTCGAAGCTCTCGCCGGTCGCCGGATGCGCCGCCATAAGTTCCGACGAAATGACGATGCCAACAATGGCTGCGCACAGTCCGGAGAACATGTAGACGAAGATCTTCACCAGATCGACGCGAATGCCCGACATGCGCGCCGCGCGCTCGTTGCCGCCGACTGCAAAGATGTGCCGGCCGATCGGCGTCGAGCGGGCGACATAAGCGGCGAGCAGCGCCAGAACGATGAGGATCCAGATGGAGACCGGAAGGCCGAGCAGCCTTCCGGCGCCGAAGACGTCGAAGCCGGTCGTGTCGAATTCCGGCCTGCCGACCAGGTTCGGAAAGGTCTGGCCATCCGAAGACAACAATGCCATGCCGCGCGCGATGTACAGCGTTCCAAGCGTCGCGATAAAGGGCGCAACGTTGAGCTTGGTGATGAGCAATCCATTGATCAGCCCGATGACGAGGCCGACTGCAAGCGTGATCAGCACGATCTCATAGAGGTTGAAGTAGACCGTATATCCGATCGGCAATTCGACGCCGTTGAGGATAAGCGCGCCGGTGACCATCCCGCACAGGCCGACGATCGAGCCGACCGAAAGATCGATGCCGCCGGTGATGATGACGAAGGTCATGCCCATGGCCAGGAAGGCATTAAGCGCAACATGCTTCGACATCAGGATCATATTTGCCGTCGAGGTGAAGTTCGGCGCGAAGATGGCGAAGAAGATGATCACGGCAAAAAGGGCGATAAAGGTCCTGAGCTTCATCAACGTCAGGAGTATGGAGCCGTTCGACCGCTTGGCCGCAAAAGAAGAAGATGTGTCCGCGGTCATGACGCGAGTTCCCTTGTATGTCCGTGTCCCTTGGCAGATGCTGCGACGATGGCCTCTTCCGTCGCTTCGTTTCTGTCGAAGACGGCAATCAACTGGCCGTTGCTCAAGACAGCGACCCGATCGGAAAGCGCCATGACCTCTTCAAGGTCCGAGGTTGAAAACAGGATTGCGAGACCCTTGCCGGCGAGCTTGCGCATGGTGCGGAAGACATCGGCCTTGGCTCCGACGTCAATGCCCCGGCTCGGCTCGTCCATCAGAAGGACCTTGGGATCGGTCATCAGCGCCTTGCCGATCACGACCTTCTGCTGGTTGCCGCCGGACATCGATGTGACTTCGAAATCGGGATTGGGCGCCTTGATCGAAAGATCGCGGATCATGTCGCGAGTGGCCTTCCTTTCGGCACCAGCATCGATATGAAAAAAGAAGCGTGCAAAGCGGCCGAGGCTCGCAAGCGTCAGATTGCTGGCGATCGAGAGCACCTGCACCAGCCCCTCGCGCTGCCGGTCCTCCGGGATCAGCGCCAGGCCGCGCCGGATACGGCGGGTCGTGTCGCGTTCGCGGACTTCGACGCCGTCAATGAATATCTTGCCGGTCGAGTGCATGTGCCGGCCCATGACGCATTCGAAAAACTCGCTGCGGCCGGCGCCCATCAACCCGTAGATGCCGAGAATTTCGCCGGCGCGAACGGAGAGCGAGACATGGTCCACCGCAAGGCCGCCGGTCGGCCGTGGCAGGCTGACGTCTTCGGCGCGGAAAGCTTCCTTGCCGATCGTGTGGCCGCCGTCCCTCGCAAAATCCTTGGCATCCGATCCGATCATCGACCGGACGATCCATTTCGTATCGATATCGCGAACCATCGCCTGGCCGGTGATCTGCCCGTCGCGCAGCACGGTGATGTAATCGCCGATCCGCATCAGCTCCTCAAGCCGGTGGGAGATATAGACGATCGCCACACCCTGCGCCTTCAGTTCGGCGATTACCTTGAACAGGATGTCGACCTCTGCCGCCGAAAGCGCGGATGTCGGCTCGTCCATGATCAGAATGCGGGCATTCAGCGAAATAGCCTTGGCGATTTCGACAAGCTGTTGCTGCCCGATCGGCAAATCTTCCACCATGGTCTCGGCGCTGATGCCTGCATCCAGCTTCCTCAAAAATTCGTTGGCCTTGGCAATCTGCGCCTTGTGGTCGATGCCGAAGACGCCGCGCGTGATTTCGCGCGTCGCAAAAATGTTTTCGGCGACAGTCATGTTGGCGAAAAGATTGAGTTCCTGGAAAATCATACCGATGCCGCGCGCCTGCGCGTCGGCCGGACTGTCGAAATGAACCGATTCGCCCTCCAGGAGGATACGGCCGGCGGTCGGGCGTTCAACGCCTGCGATGATCTTCATCAGCGTCGATTTGCCGGCGCCATTTTCGCCGACCAGCACATTGACCGCGCCGCGCCGCAGTTCGAGGTTGGCGCGCTTGACCGCGACGATGCCTGAATAAACCTTGGACACGTCCTCGAGACGAAGGATGATGTCTTCCTGGGTCGCATCGCTCATGATGATTGTCCCAAGGTCAGCGCCGACGGGGTAATCAGCGGGAGCTGACCGGATGCGGGCAGCGGAAACGCGCCGGTTACCGCGACCGTCTTTCCGGTCATGCCATCCCTTGGCAAAGCGACGAGAAAGGACGTGTTCACCTTCTCGTTGAACGCCTTGCCGAATTGCGCCCATTCGATCTGGTTCTTGAATTCGTTGAAGTCCACGAAATCCAAGGCGTCGCGCAGCGCGGTGCCGCGGATTGCCGGGCCGATCTGAACCTTGGCGTCGGCCTTGCCGTCGCCATCGACATCGACGTCGAGCGTTGCGGCGCGGGATGCCGTGTCGGCGGCGACGATCTTGCCCTTGAGCTTCACGGCATAGGTCCAGGGCGAGGTGCTCTGCTTGCGCGGATTGCCATATTTTGCGCCGGCCTCGTCCGGGTTAGATGCCGCAGCCTGCATCACCGTTTTGAGGTCGCCCGCCCGCTTTTCAAGGTCCGGTACCGCTTGCGACTGCCAGATTGCGTCGACCTTGGCCGCAGGGTCGAAGGCGCCTTTTGCCGCCTGCGCCGCCTTTTCCTCGGCCGTCGGTGTCTTGATGATCTTACAGCCGGGCAGTGCTGCGGCCAATGTGAGGGCCACGACGGCGCCTCTGATGCTCAACATGCAATGCACCCCATCTCACAGAAAACGTCAGGAGAGCGTGGCTTTGCCACGCCCTCCGCAGTGCTCGGTCCGCCCTCAATTTTTCAGCGCGAAGGTCTCAAGCTTGTCGGCGTTCGCCGCGGTGATGAGAACGCAATCCATGAGCTGCTTCTCTTCCTTCGGGGTCGTCTTGTTCTTGATATACGCATCGGCCTGCTCAACCGCCATCTGGGCCTGGGCATAGGCGGGCTGCAGCACGGTTGCCTTGATGCCGCCGGCCTTGATGGAGTCGCGCACATCGTTGGAGCCATCGAAGCCGACGACGATCACATCCTTGCGCCCGGCGGCCTGAAGTGCCGCGATCGCACCCATCGCCATCGTGTCGTTGCCCGAGATCACGCCCTTGATGTCCGGGTTGGCCTGCAGAATGGTTTCCATCTTCGCATAGGCTTCCGTCTGGCTCCAGTTCGCCGATTGCTTGGCGACCAGTTTCAGGTCCGGATAGTCATCGATGACGTCGTGGTAGCCCTGCGAGCGGATGCCGGCATTGGTGTCGGATTCCTTGCCGACGAGCTCGACATAATTGCCCTTTTCGCCCATCTGCTTGACGAATTCCTGCGCGCCGAGTTGTGCACCCTGATAGTTGTTGGAGACGATCTGGGCGGCGGCGACACCGGTCGCATTGATTTCGCGGTCGATGAGGAAGGAGGGGATGCCGGCATCCTTGGCCTTCTTGACCGCGGCTACGGTCGCATCGGCGCCGGCATTGTCGAGAATGATGGCCTTGGCGCCGCGGCCGATCGCCGTATCGATGACTTCCGACTGCTTGTTGGCGTCGTCGTCATGCGTCATGACGAGCGTTTCGTAGCCCAAATCCTTCGCCTTGGCTTGGGCACCGACGGCTTCGGCCTTGAAGAACGGATTGTCATGCGCGGGCGTGATGATGGCGATCAGATCTGCCGAAAAGGCAGGCATTGCGGTGCCCAATGCAAGAGCGCCGGCAAAGGCGGCAAGAGTGAGTTTGCGTGTCAGTTTCATGGTTTCCTCCCAATTATGAAACGGCCCTGTTCCCAGTAGGGCGAAGATAGGGAGGGGCGAGCCCTCCCGGGATTTGGGTCAGGTGATGCGGTGGATGCTTTCTGCGATCTCCTGGGGCTCGAAGACTTTCTTCCAATCGTCGCGCATCAGCGCTGGGATGCCGAATTCGATTGCCTTGTTGCAGGCATCCGAGAACACGCCCTCGACCTGGTTGAAAATCACGGCGCCAAGGACGTTCATGTGCCCGAGCAGGAAATCGCGGGCGGCCTGTTCCGGAACGCCGCGCGCAACGCACTCGTCCATGGCCTGGCGCATGACGACGAGCAGCGATGCGCAGACCGTTTCCGAAAGCCCTGGTTCGAGCATCGCCATCTGCTCGACGGTGACCCGATGCGAGCGCATGACCGGCGCCCAGATCACCTTGGCAATCTCTTCCCCGAGCGCATAGGCAGCTTCCGGCCCCTGCATCAGCGCGGATACGATGTGCTGTTTGGCAAATAGCCCACCGAAATGGTCGTTCTTCGCCTGCATATCGGTTTCGTCGTTGAAGATCGGTGGATGGCAGGGATGGGTGACGAAATAAGTCAGGTCATCGCGCTTCGGCAGGTGGCCCGCAAAGGGTGCTGCGGCGTCGAGAGCGACCACCATCGTCCCAGGCTTCAGCTTGTCGACGATCCCGGCGGCAACCTTGCCGATCGCTGTATCCGGTACCGCCAGAATGACGACTTCGGCGCCGTCAAGGGCCTCGTCCACGGGAACGCATGACAGGTCGAGATCGTTCTTCAGGCGCGCCTTGCCGGCATCGCTCACCTCGACGTGGCGGACATCGAAACGCGAACCTTTGAGATTTTTGGCGAGCCGGTACCCCATTTTCCCACCGGCACCGAAAAGAGCAATTGCAGTCATGTTTTTTACCTCATCGATTTCGAATTGTGGTATCGCAAGTGGTATGATGAGTCAATAAGCACACCATTACTCAGAAGGGCGTAAAACGCATTTTTCTACACGCTTCTTCCGTCGCGGATCTGCGAGAAATAGCCGTCGGTTCCGACTTGCCCGCCTTTCAGCGCGATCTGCAGCCCATTGGTCGGGGCGTAGCTGCCATGAGCTACGCAGAGCGGCGAGCCCGGCGTCTGCGGGAGAGGCAGCAACGTCGTCAGTGCTTGCACGCGCAATTCTCTGAGCGCATGGCTTGAGGTGTCGCCGCCGGCGATGACAGCACGGCTGAGCTTTTCGCTTTCGATGAGGCGACGCAGGATGATGCCGAGGGCTTGTCCGAGCCGATGCCGCGCGTCCGGAACACGATCGATCGCGCTGCCACGATCGGCCGAGGGGCCAAGGGCCGTGTGCAGAATGACGCTGCGGCCCGCCTTCAGCCTGGAAATGCCGGCGTGGACGGCATCTTCGATCGCCTGGTCAGCGCTTTCGCCGATGAGTGCGAGGGGATCAAGGTCGATGCCGTCGAAGCCAACCGTCATCGCGTGACGTATCTGCCGTTCCGTCGTCGGCGAGACGCTGCCCGAGACGACTGCCAGACGCTCGACTTTGCCCGGGAGCGCAAAATCGGGGCGTTCGCCAATCAGACCTTCCCGGTGCCAGGCATTTAGCAGCGCGTATTCGACGCCGGAGGAGCCGGCGACGAAGGGACCGTCTTTTGTTGCGCGCCGCCAAAGCTGAGTCCCCGCAGCGGCCTGGGTTTCGGTGCTGTCGACGTCGATCAGCATGATTCCAGCCGTTTCATCCGCGCATTCGTCGACCAGCCGGTCCGCATCCTTGGCCAGCAAGGTTACGAGATCAACGAGGCTGACGGGGAGGGAAGTCTGCTTGCTAAGATGCACCGCCAGATCAGCCTCGTCCATGGGCGTGACCGGATGGCGGCTCATGACCGGATGGCGATCGATGCGGTAGACCTGACCCTGATAGGCCGCGAAGAGGTGGCCGAAAGCCGTGTAACGTTTGAGCTGAGGCGCGCCGACGACGACCGGCACGGAGGATTGCGAAAAAAGCTCCCTGCCGATCTCGATTGCCTTGCCGATATTGCCGATCCGCGGACTGGAATCGAAGGTGGAGCAGACCTTGTAATGGCATATCTGCGCTTTGAACCCCTTCAGCCATCGCAATGCCGGAACGAGATGCTGCTGCATCCATTCCGGGGTCTCGCTACGACTTGTGCCGGCAATGCCGATGGCCCGGCACTGCCTGAAACGCTCCAGGAGCGCGGCGTCGGGGATGCCGAGAAAAAGCACCGTCGGAACGCCGTTCGAAGCCAGAGCTTCCATCACGTCGGTCGAGCCGGTGAAATCGTCCCCGTAATAGCTGATCAGAAGATTGCCCGCCGCCATCATGCGCCCTTGCCGTCACTGAATTTTGCGATCGAAGCGGCGAGTTCCGGATGGTCCTTTGCATAGTCCTCGAGCGGGATATCCGCGACCGCGGCCTGCCACGCCTGCTGGATCGCGCGGACGCCGGCGGCCGGTCCGAAGGGATGGCTGACGATGCCGCCGCCGCAGAGATAGAGCAAATCGGTGGTGCGGCCGGTGCGCTGGTAGGTCTCCGGCGCTTGGCCACCCCATTGTCCCGAGCCGGCAACGGGGAGCGGGCAATCGGACGGATCGAACAGCGGCGTCCTGAGGGCCTTGAAGGACTCGACGAAGCTTTCGTCCGGCTCCCAATATTTGACGCGGATGCCGTTGATCTGAAACTGGTCGACGCCGAGCAGACGCCAGAACTGCTGATAGACCTTGAAATCCATGCCGGCGCCGGGATGACGCGTCAACACGTCCCAGCCGTTGCGATGGGCGTGCAGCACCAGTCCCGAGCGCTTGCGAAGGAAGCTCATGCCGCCGAAACCGATGGAATTGATGTTGATGACGGCACAGTTGCCCCCGGCCTTCAGGACCAGATCGTGGTTACGCATCATCTCGTCGGGATCGGCATGGGAAATGCCGAAGGCATACATCACCTTCTTCCCGGTCTTCTGTTCGTGGTCGAGGATCAGCGGCATGATCGCCTCGACGCGCTCCTTGAGGGGCGAATAGGCAGGACTCATCAGCTTTTCGTCGTCCTTGATGAAATCGACGCCGGAGCTGATGAGTTCGCCGACCAGTTCCGCAGTCTCGGCAGGGCGAAGGCCGAGTGCCGGCTTGACGATCGTGCCGATGATCGGACGTCCCTCGACGCCCGTCAGGCACTTGCTGCCGGCAATGCCGAATTGCGGACCGGGATGCACACCATAAAAGGCGCCCGGCAGCTTCATGTCGACGATGCGGATGCCGGTCATGCCTTTGATCGAGTAGACGCCGCCGATCGCTATCGTCATCAGGGCCGAAAGATCCGTGCCGATCGCATCGAGCGGAAAGGAGATGTCGACATCGGCGCGATGAAGAGGACCGTGGCCGGCGGCAACTTCCGGCCATGTCGGCCGCTCTGCATCCTCCAGCCGCCGAATGTCCAGTACCCGTGCCGCTACCCGCGATTTCAGCTCTTCCGTTTCGCCGGGAACCGGCACGAAGGTTCCCGTGGACTGATCGCTGGCAATCTTGGCTGCCATCGCTTCGATGTTGCCAGGCGTCTCTATACGGTAGGTGATGGTGATGCTCATAGGCAGGCAATACTCCTCTCGCCGACGATTTTGGCGTGGCGTCAACTTGTGATCTGGTATAATGAGTATTCCAATTTGTGCAACGATTTTTTGTTAAGGAGGCTCTCAGTTATTCTGAACGGGCTTTCTCGGCGCTGTCTGACATTGCATAAGGGAGAAAAGCTTTGAGCCAGCGAGATGCCATGAGTCAGCCAATCGAACAGATTGTACGTCGGAAGCTCTCTGACGAAGTATTCGACCGATTAGAACGTTTGATCACGTCGGGAGAACTCAAGCCCGGCGATGAGATGCCGTCGGAGCGTGTTCTCATGGAGCGCTTCGGCGTAGGGCGTCCGGCGATCCGCGAGGCGATGCAATCGCTCGCCAATAGGGGATTGGTCAGCATCTCGCATGGGGAACGTGCAAAGGTCCTGCAACTGACGGCGCAATCCATTTTCCGGCAGGTTGATCTGACCGCGAAGATCATGCTGTCGCAGTCGTCTGACTCGCTCGAGCATCTGAAGAGCGCGCGCATATTCTTCGAGCGCGGCATGGCTCGGGAGGCCGCACCGCGCGCAACCGAAAAGGATATTGCCGATCTTAGGGATATTATCGAACGTCAGCGGGCGTCGCTGGGGCATGCCGAAGAATTCATTTCCGCCGACATGCAGTTTCACACCCGGATCGCCCAGATTTCCGGAAACCCGATCTTCGTTGGGGTCAGCGAGGCAATGCTGGCGTGGTTGAAGACCTACCACACGGAGATGCTCATCTGGACCGGCAAGGAAAAGTTTACGCTTGTCGAACATGAAGAAATATTGGAGCGGCTTTCCGTCCACGATGCCGACGGTGCGGAGGCGGCGGTCCTGAAACACCTGGAGCGGTCGAGGGCCCTCTATACCAAGTAGAGACGATCATTTTTCGTCGAAAGCTGCCAAATAGTCCTGCATCTGCAAAGGCAATGTCTTTGCATGGGACTGGAAAAGCTCACCTCCGGAACACGCGTCCCCGAATGAAGTTAGGGATATTGTTTCACGGAGGAGCAAACGATGTCTCCGCTTGATCACGATCAAAGCATCGGCAACTTCCAACTTCCCGGCGAGGCGCTTATCCGCGACCCTTTTATGGGCACCATCAGCAACGAGCTTGCCGATAAAGGGTTTCTTGTCACAAGCACCGATGAACTCATCACCTGGGCGCGAACGGGGTCACTGATGTGGATGACGTTCGGGCTCGCCTGTTGCGCAATCGAAATGATGCAGATGTCGATGCCGCGTTATGATGTCGAGCGCTTCGGCACCGCGCCACGCGGCAGTCCAAGACAATCGGACCTGATGATTGTGGCAGGAACCCTATGCAACAAGATGGCGCCGGCCCTTCGCAAGGTCTACGACCAGATGCCCGAACCTCGTTATGTGATTTCAATGGGCTCATGCGCCAATGGCGGCGGCTATTATCATTATTCCTATTCCGTCGTTCGAGGCTGCGACCGGGTCGTTCCGGTTGATATCTATGTGCCCGGATGCCCTCCGACGGCAGAAGCGCTGCTCTATGGCATCCTGCTTCTCCAGCGCAAAATCCGCCGCAGCGGCACGATCGAACGGTAATCAACATCGGCTCGGAGAGCCGCGTCGACCAAGCCCGCCGACAGCTTGCGCGTTGATCTATCAAAGATTTCGCTTTCGCCTGCCGAACAGCGCCTTGGCAATCTGTTCGATCTCGGTGGCTTTTTCGCTTAGGATGAAGCCGGGAAATCCGCCGGGAACGATGGGTGGGCCATTCCCTTTTGCGAAGATGTAGGGAAGCTTCAGCCTCTCAAGCGTTTCGGCCATCGAAAAAGCATGTCGAGCGTCGAGATGCAGGTCAAGGATCACCGCATCCACTTTCTTGCCTTTGATGAGTTCGAGAGCCTCTTCGGCGTTCCGGACGGGGCCGATCAGGATAGCGCCAAGCTCCCGTAATTTTTGGCGCGTCTTTTCAGAGAGGAAATATTCGTCCTCGACGATCAAGAGCCGCTTGCCCGAAAACATCTGGCTATATGTCACCGTCGAGTCATTCATCTTTCGATCCAGAAACTGCCCCTCAGATCCACGAACATTCAAAGGCAACGGTTGTTCCCGAGCCGGCAAGACGATCTCAATCGCGCTGCGAAACGTAATGCCTCAGCTTGCAGGAAGCGGCGACGTGCCGGCACTGCAGGATGCGATGCCGTATCCGGCAAATAGCGCTCCGTTCCACGGGAACAATCATCCCGAGGCATGGTTTGGTGGCCGAACGCTAGGCGGAACATAGGGGGAGCAAATGAACGAGATCATCGACGTCAAATTCAAAATGCTCTGGAACGCACCGGTTTGCGTGGCGGTAGGCGGTCGTTTCGTCTCGCTCGTGAACGGGCCGGAAGACGCGATCCATTTCCTATCCGTCAGATGGCCGTCCGAAAGAGGCTCATATTATGTGGAGGCAAAGGAAAAGTGCCTCGCAGCCGTTTCGCATCGCGCCACCCTGGAAGCTGCGCGCGAAGCCTTTGTCATGGCCTGCCTCGAAGCGCGTCTGATACCGGATGATGGATACGCCTGGTGAAGACTGGGGATTGCATCCCGCCGACACGGAACAAAGAGAGCGGGGATCGGTTGACGAGGGGTGTAACGTTCAAAATTGCAGCGAGCCCCCCATGCTCGATAAACACTCTTCGCCCGATACCGGTCCTTCTCTTAAGCCCGATCATGCCGATGCGGCGACGCTTGGCGAACTCCGGCACCAGGCCGAATCCTGCACGCGCTGCGACCTCTATCGCCATGCGACGCATCTCGTCTTCGGTGAAGGCCCTGGCACCGCGGAGGTGGTGCTGGTTGGCGAACAACCCGGCGACAAGGAGGATCTGTCAGGCAGGCCATTCGTCGGGCCGGCGGGCCGCCTGCTGGATCAATGTCTCGAGGAGGCGGGTGTCGATCGCGACCGCTGTTATGTCACCAATGCGGTCAAGCATTTCAAGTATCAGATGCGCGGCAAGAAGCGGCTGCATTCCAGGCCTAACGCCGGTGAGATACAACGCTGCGCCTGGTGGCTCGGCGCCGAACTTGAACTGTTGAAGCCGAAACTCGTCGTAGCGCTTGGTGCGACGGCCGTATCCTCGTTGCTCGGATCGAAGGTGCGGGTGATGCGCGACCGCGGCAGCATCCTTCATCCACCCGGCGAACTCGACATTCTTGTCACCATTCATCCATCAGCACTTCTGAGGATCAGGGAAGCGGACGAGAAGGAACGGAGCCGATTGGCCTTCATCCAGGATCTGAAAAAGATCCGGAATTTCCTGCGGCATTGACTCCGTTTCCATGGCCAAACCTGGCGCTATTCGTCGCCCGGAATGTGCGCATCGACGCCCGTCGTCCGAAGGTTATTTTGAACCTCCACAACTCCGGGAATGGACCGAACGATGGCTTCGAGGTGACGAGCCAACGGGATCGTCTCGACACTACCCTCCAACGTCACAACGCCGTCGTTGGCGCGTACGTCGATGCTGTCGATGTCGACACCGCTCTGTTCGAGCCGCTCGGTAATGACTGCTTCCAGCTCATCGCTGTCAATGCGGTCCGTCGGCAGAGGCCCCGATGTATAATCCTCGGCGCGCTCGAGGCCAGTCTGATCGGCTGTATCTATGATGAAATCGCCAGTTGATTCCTCGTCGAAATTGGCGTCGGTATCGCCATATCCCCTGTTCTCGGGGCTTTGCGAGGCACTTCCACTTCCGTCCGAGTAGGGCCAGCCATCCCGAAGATTGCGATCCTCATAATCGCGATAGTCTTCTTCGCGCGATAGTGTTTTGGGCTTTCGAGACTGCGTCATGTCGAGCTCCTTTCCTATGAAAGGTCAAACAAGACAAAGCCCATTTTGTTTCATCCACACCCAGGCTTAACCTCGAAGCAATTGCGACAAGAGGGGCGCCGGGGCGTGAGCGTGTTAAGCAGCATTCTCAGATGAATATATTTTTGATTGTTTCGCTCCGTCTGGAACCAAGGCGAAGAGTGTCCGTTTCACGGGCGGAGGAAACACTTACATGTCCAAATATTTGTGGAATCGTTCGGTGACGGTCGTCACCCCGCAGAACGGCCACCACGTAACGATCAACAACACCGAACAGGCCCTTAAATTTCTTCTTCGCGAATGGCCGCCGGGCAAAGCCGATCGCATCCATGCCATGGCCAAGAAAACACTGATCAGCACCTACCATAGTCAAGGGTCGGTTGATGAAGCATGCGATGCCTTTTTGGCAGCCGCCGTTTCGGCGGGCATCGCGGTAAAGGATTGATGCAAAAAATAAAAAACGCGACCAGCTCATTCCGCCAAACTTGATGCCAAGATCGCTCCAACATTCAACTGCCTGGCACGCTATTCATGCTGCCGCCACTTGAAATCGGAAACGCGCAACCGTATGTAAGCGTGACTTCCCGTGTTGATGGTCTGCTGCTCGACGTCAGTCGCTGCGTTTCAGGCTGTCCGGGTTGGAAAGGGCGCTCCCCGAATGGGTTGAGCGCCCTTTCTCGTTTTACGCTTGGAATCGAGCCGAAGGCCGGCTTGCTCGCAACAATATTGCAGGCTTCTTATTCTCTCGCTGTAGATTGCTATCCGCGATAGCCCTCCGCCAAGCGTCGGGCAAGGCGATCCTTGAGGATCTCTGCCTCAGGGATTGCCAAGCCAACGCTCGACTGCCGGGGTGTTACCTTTGCGATGTAGCCAAGTTGGACACATCGCTAAAGTCCGTCAGCCGGAGCCGGTATTGCCGAAGGTATGGTCTATATCGACAATGCCTTGCGCAAACGGGCAAACAGGCTCGGTGGCCGCCCGGCGACCAGCGGACGGATGGAGCGTGCGACTACGGCAGAACTGACCGTCTCGCCGAAATGGCAGTAGCAGACAATTCCGTGCAGCTCATGATCCGTGAGTTCAAAGAAGCGCTTGGCTTCTCCATAGCTGTCGTTTTCCAAACCAGCGGCGCGAAGAACAGGATCTGCAAAGGCGACGGAGATCGGGGAGCTGTCCGTCCGCATTGCCGCCCTGGTTTCGCTAGGCTGAAATTCGGTTTCGCGCAAAGTGGAAAGAAACTGTCGGGGACTCCGTTCGAGAAGATCTATCCAACGTTCGAGCCGTTGGCTTCGCGACATCTCTCGATTAAGGAAATCCTGATCGACTTTTGCAATTTTCTGCAAGTCATCGCGTGCATGCTGCTTCATCTCGGCCTCCTATTTGGCGATAGTTGGTCCCCTTCGATGGCACTTCAGCCCACATCAATGGTGATCCCAAAGAGACGAGATGTCCAGTCATCTTGCGGTGTCAGACGATCTGCGGAATGAGAAAAATGACGCGGCCGGCTTCGTGCGCGTCTTTAAGACAGAGGCATTTTGGCATTTGACGAGGAGACCGTCTTCCGATCATTGACGACGGCTGGCTATCCGAAATGATCCCGGAAAGCCTGCGGCGTGGTTCCGAATGCTCTGAGGAAACTCCGCCGCATGGTCTCTTCCGAACCGAAGCCGCAGCGGATACGTGCCTGACGAACAGACAAGCCCTGCTCCAGGAGACGCCGTACGGCCTCGACACGGATATCCTCGACTGCCCGGGCTGGCGTGCGCCCCGTTGCCTGGCGATAATGCCGCGAAAAGCTGCGGGCACTCATGCTTGCCTGCTCGGCGAGTGCCGGCAGCGAAAGGTCGGCGCGCAAATTGTCGATGATCCATCCGTGCAGCCGGTCGAAACGATCGCCGCTTTCCTGCAGCGACAGCATGGTACTGAATTGTGCCTGACCGCCCGGCCGCTTCAGGAAGACGACGAGTTCGCGTGCAACGGCGAGCGTCAGCTTTCGGCCGAGATCGGCCTCGACCAGCGCGAGCGCAAGATCGATGCCGGCCGTGACGCCTGCCGACGTCCACGTGTTGCCGTCCTGGATAAAGATCGGATCGGGTTCCAGTCGGACCTTTGGGAAACGCTTGGAAAACTCCCTGCATCGGTGCCAATGCGTCACCGCCCGTCGCCCATCCAAAAGCCCGGCTTCGGCGAGAAGAAAGGCGCCGCTGCAGACCGAGGCGGTCCGCCGCGCCTTGGCTGAACGCCGGCCGATCCAGTCGACAAGGCCCTTATCCTCACACGCTTTATTGACTCCGATCCCACCCGCGACAATCAACGTATCGATCGCCTCATCGTCATGAGGCAGCAATGCTGTCGCAAGCGTCAATCCCGAGGTCGTTGCCGTCTGCGTGCTTGTTGCAACGGCGATCGCGTCATAGGGCCTCGGCTGACCGGCCGCGAGCGCCTCCTCGTTGGCGCTGGTAAACACCTGCAAGGGCCCGGTTATATCGAGCAGTTGGGCATCTTCGAAGGCAAGGATTTCGACGCGGCGCATAGGTTGGCTCAAAACGAGGGGACTTTGGCAAATACGCCAGATAGTGATCGGGTAAGTTCGCCGGAGTCAACCATCGGAGAACGCACTATGACCATTCGCTTTGGACTGCTTGTCTTTCCCGGCATTCAACAACTCGATCTGACAGCCCCCTATGAGATCTTTGCCTCGACGGAAGGTGCGGAGGTCCATCTGATCTGGAAGGATACCTCGCCGGTCATCTCCGCGACGAAATTGCCGCTTCAGCCGACAACCACTTTCGATGACTGCCCGCCACTCGATGTTCTCTGCGTGCCCGGCGGTGGCGGAATCAATGCACTGCTCGAGGATGAGATCGTGTTGTCCTTTATTCGCGCACGGGCAGAGCAGGTGCGTTTCATCACCTCGGTCTGCACCGGTTCTCTGGTGCTGGGCGCCGCCGGTCTGCTCAAGGGCAGGAAGGCGACGACGCACTGGAACGCCAAAGATTTTCTTGCAAGTTTCGGCGCTATTCCGACCGCCGGACGCATCGTCCGCGACGGCAATCTCATCACGGCGGGCGGAGTGACTGCCGGCATCGACTTCGGGCTGGTGGTGGTTGCGGCTCTCATCGGCCAGGAAGAAGCGGAAACGGTCCAGCTATCGCTGGAATACGCACCCGCGCCGCCGTTCCATTCGGGCACCCCCGAGCAGGCGACAGCCGATGTGATCGCTAGGACGAAGCGGCGTCTTGCCGGTTCACGGACGGCACGAGAGGCTATCATCGCCCGCCTGACCTCTCGGCACGAACCGGCGTAAGCGGCACTTGGAGCCTGCCGAGAACAACCTCGTCTTGGCGCGTCGCCAGCGGTTTCTCAAATCGATCAAAGATTTGGAACGCTGGCGATGTCACTTCGGTGGTGCACTATAGCTAAGTTCGAGTTGCATGATTCCACGGGCATTTTTAGGCGGGGAATGCATTGTCACGATCGTGCAAGGAAGAGGCCACAGTTGCTGCTGGTGGCCGGCGCTCTGACCGCGCCCATGAGGCTTGACTCAGACATCAATTCTGCGACCGTGGCATCGTAATGCTGCGCCGGGTTTTCATGGCAGAAAGGCTAATCGTATGAACGGATTTTGGTTTTTTCGCTTCATGCGCCTTTTTGTGGCGGCATTGATCGCTACGGTCGCCATGGTCCTTTTGCCGGTGCTAACGATCTCATCGGGCTATGCGCTTGACGCCGCTTCACAGACGAAAGCCTCCAACAATCAAATCGACAAACTCATCGAGGCCTTGCGTCCGAGCTATGCCGCTCAAGATCTTCGCCAGCGGCGGGCCGCTTTCGAAAGGCTTATGGCGTCCACGCCGGATCCGACGCGCGTCCAGATCCGCCATGTCGATGCAAACGGGGTCAATGCCGACCTGATATGGCCCGCACGACTGCACCATCCGATTGGCCGGCGCGCTATCCTTTATCTTCACGGAGGAGGGTTCTACAGCGGCTCGCTCAGGACGCACCGGAATATAGCGGGTTCGCTCGCCAAGGCGGCGTCCGCCGATGTTCTCCTGGTCGGCTACCGCCTGTTGCCGGAGAACAGATTTCCGGCCCAGATCGATGACACTCTGGCTGCCTATCGTTGGCTTCTAGCCTCAGGATACAGGCCTGAAAACGTGGTGATTGCCGGAGAGTCCGTCGGCGGCACTTTGGCAATCGAGGCTACCCTTAACCAGCTTCGGATCAAGGGACCCCTGCCGGCCGCCGTGGTCGCGATGAGCCCGGTCACCGATTTAGCCGCGGCGGGTGACTCCATGACCACGAATGCCGACAATGATCCTTTCATGGGCAAAGCCGAGCTGGAGATCATACGCAACGCCTATATCGGCGACAAATCTCCGGTCGATCCCGAACGATCGCCGCTCTATGCCGATATGACCGGATTTCCGCCCCTGCTCTTGCAGGTCGGTTCGCGCGAAACGCTGCTCGACGACACGCGCCGGCTGGAAGACAAGGCACGCACGGCCGGGGTCGATGTCACCGTGGAGGTTTGGCCGGGCATGATCCATCAATGGCAGATATTCCCATTCTGGATAGAGGATGCACGCAAATCGAACAGAAAAGTCGCCGAATTTGCCGTTTCTCACTTTGCCGACAGGCCGGAGGAATAAGTCAGGCAACTGCTCTCCGCGGCAGACCGGCGCGGTCTGCCGTATTCATGAGAACGATTAGAGAGATATGAGTTCAAGCCGGCGGCTTGTCGTCGCTTCTTATCTTCTGCGCATCCAGATAGCCGTGCTCATATGCCTTTGCGCGACTGGTTTCCTCCGGATAGGGATTTTTCTCGGCCTGCGCCTCTCTTCTGCCGGCTTCAGCTCCGCGTGCATAGGCAGCTTCGTCATTATCGTCGTCTGCGTCAGCATCATTTGCCGCAGTGTCTATCTTAGGCGGCTCTACCGATGGTGGCTGAATGGGATTTGGGAGCCCCGCTTCCGGAGCTGGGCCGGGGGGTGACGTTGGATCATATTTTGCCATGGTGTTGTCCTCCTCTAAGGAAACGCCATCGCTCCGTCGCGGTTCCCTAAGCGACCCCCAATTGAGCGACCAATTCCGCTTCATAGTCCACTTGTTCGCACAGCCTCATCGGCCGCATCACCGATCCAACTTGAGGGAAAGCTGCAAGCCGCGCGGCAACGGCGGCAGCGGCCGGCTGATATCGACGCGGCGTTTCCAGGCGGCGCGCCGTTCCTGCTCGCGTTCCCGCAGCGCTTTCGAGACGGCAACAAAGGTCATGGCGCGTTCTATGACTTGCTCGGTTTTCGTCATGGATACCTCCATTTGTTCACTATATGTTCTCATAATAAGCTGCATTCGTCAAGACAGTCACGAAGTCTTGCGCAAATGGAGACCGGCTTGTTGATTGAACTCTGTAGCCTTTGCGCCCTGTTTCTTTTTGCCGGGAGAGGGGCCGGCTAACAAAACTGGCTCTGGCGCCGGAACAAAGCTCGCAAGATATCGTTCAATTCGATTGGGTTCACCGGAGATTTCTGGGATGTCGCCGCGTGCGCAGTGGAAAGGTTATTTGCAATTCGGTCTGGTGACTTGCCCGGTGGCGCTTTACACTGCGGCGTCGACGTCCGAGCGCATCTCTTTTCACACCATCAATCGTGCGACGGGCAATCGTGTCCGGCGCGAATTCGTAGATAGCAGCAGCGGGAAACCTGTCGCTCGCGAGGACCAGGTCAAAGGCTATGAAGTCGGCAAGGACGACTATGTGATCTTGGAGCCCGACGAAATCGCCTCCGTTGTCCCCGGAAGCGACAAGACCCTTCATCTCCAGGCATTCGTCGCCTGCTCGGATATCGACGATCTTTATTTCGACAAACCCTACTATCTCGCGCCGAGCGATCGCGGCAGCGAAGAGGCGTTCGCACTGATCCGCGACGGGATGCAGAAAAAGAAGGTTGCCGCCATTGCACGGACGGTGCTCTTCCGGCGCTTGCGGACTTTGTTGATCCGTCCCTACGACAAGGGCCTGCTCGCGACCACGCTGAATTTCGACTACGAGGTCCGCTCTGCCAACAAGGCTTTCGACGAAATCCCCGATATCAAGATCAAGGGCGAAATGCTCGATCTGGCAAAGCATATCATCACCACGAAAAGCGGCACGTTCGACGCTCAGACGTTTGATGATCGCTATGAGGCGGCACTCACCGAACTGATCAAGGCGAAGCTCGAAGGCCGCAAAATTGCCGCTCGCAAGGAGCGCAAGCCGGAAAAGGTCGTCGATCTCATGGAGGCGCTTCGCCAGAGCGCCGGCGTGAAGGCAGAAAAGAAGCCGTCGCCGAAACGAGCCGCTTCCAATGCCTCCCGGCAGCGAAAGGCAGGTTGATCCATGGCGCTTGAGACCTATCGCGAAAAGCGGGATTTCTCGAAAACATCGGAACCGAGGGGACGCACGCGCAAGAGCGCCGGTCACAACAGCTTCGTCATCCAGAAACATGCGGCGCGCCGCCTGCACTATGATTTTCGCCTGGAACTTGACGGCGTTTTGAAGAGCTGGGCGGTGGCAAAAGGTCCGAGCCTAATTCCAAGCGACAAACGCCTCGCGGTTCAGGTCGAAGACCACCCGCTCGACTATGGTGATTTCGAAGGCACCATTCCCAAGGGCGAATATGGCGGCGGCTCGGTGATCGTCTGGGATCGCGGCACCTGGGAGCCGGATGGCGATCCGCATAAGGGTTTCAAAAAGGGTCACATCGAACTCGAGCTGCATGGCGAAAAGCTGCACGGGCGCTGGCATCTGATCCGCATGGCAAGACGCGCTCGGGAAAAGAAGGACAACTGGCTGCTCATCAAAGGCGATGATGAGGCCGCCCGTCCCGAGGGTGCGGGTGACATTCTCGAAGAGCGGCCGGAATCCGTGAAGACCGGCCGGTTGATCGAAGAGCTTGAAGGAGAAAGCCCCGGATGGTCTTCGAAGACGGGCAAGATCGAGCAGCCGACCGCCAAGCCTAAGCAAACCCAACGGCTGGCATTGAAAACCGCGGCTGATCCTTCGTCTGCGAAGAAGGCTAAAAAGACGGCTTTGCCCGATTTCGTGCCGCCGACATTGGCGACGCTGACGAAAAAGCCGCCAAGTGGGAAGCAATGGCTCCACGAGATCAAGTTCGACGGTTATCGCGTGCAAGCCCGCATCGAGGACGGCCGCGTCAAATTGCTGACGCGCAGCGGTCTCGACTGGTCGGACAAGTTTGGGAAAACGCTTTTGGCCGAGCTTGCCGGCCTTCCCGTCAAAACGATGCTTGCGGATGGCGAGTTGGTAGTCGAGACCGGTTCCGGCGCATCGGACTTCTCAGCTCTGCAGGCCGATCTGAGCGACGGCAGGAACGATCGTTTCGTCCTCTATGTCTTCGATCTCCTCTATCTCGACGGATATGATCTGCGCGCTGCCCCGCTGATCGAACGAAAGAAAATACTGGAGAAAATCATAACCTCCGGGAGTGGAAAACTCCGCTTCAGCAGTGATTTCGATGCCGATGGCGACCTGATGCTGGAGCATGCATGCCGTTTGAGCCTGGAAGGCATCGTGTCGAAACGCGCCGACGAACCCTATCGCTCCGGCCGTGGCAAAGGTTGGCTGAAATCGAAGTGTTCCTTCCGGCAGGAGTTCGTGATTGCAGGCTATGTACCGTCATCGACGGCGCGCAAGGCAATTGGATCCCTCGTGCTTGGCATTTACGACAAAGGCAAGCTGCAGCATGTCGGCCGCGTCGGCACGGGGTTTACCAACAAGGTTGCTGAGGATCTCTATTCTCAGCTCGAAGGCATGCGCGCTGACGAAAGCCCGTTCGATAAACGCCTCAACGCCGAGGAAGCGCGCGGCGTGCGTTTCGTTCGTCCGGAACTGGTTGCCGAAATCGAGTTCCGCACCTGGACCGGAGATGGCCTGCTCCGGCATGCGGCATTCCGAGGTTTGCGCGAAGACAAGCCGGCAACAGAAATTGTCGGTGAAACTTCTGCCAATACGGCGACCGAAGCTGAGCTGCCGAAGCGGACGGTTGTTCTCACCCATGCCGACCGCATCTACTGGCCGGATGAGGGGGTGACCAAGGAAGGCCTCGCCGACTATTACACCGAGGTGTGGAAATACATGGCGCCTTTCCTCGTCCAGCGGCCATTGGCGCTGCTGCGTTGCCCCGATGGCATCAGCGGCCAGAGTTTTTTTCAGAAGCATGCGTGGAAAGGCCTGAACAAGAATATCGTCCTCATCCACGATCCGAAGGAAAAGGATGAGGACCCGCTTGTCAGCATCGATGATCTCAATGGCCTGCTTGGTCTCGTGCAGGCGGGCTCGCTGGAACTCCATCCATGGGGCATTACGATTGCCGATTGGGAACATCCCGACATGATCATCATGGATCTCGATCCTGGCCCGGGCGTGCCGTGGGAGCGGGTGATAGAAGCGGCGGAGGAAACGCGCGATCGAATGAAAGAGGCTGGGCTCGCCGCCTTCATCAAGACATCAGGCGGCAAGGGCTTGCATGTCGTCTCGCCCTTGAAGCCTAAGGCCGACTGGCCGGCGGTCAAAGCCTTCACGAAATCCATTGCCGATCAGATGGCGGCGGACAGCCCCGAACGCTACGTTTCCACTATCACCAAATCGAAGCGTCAGGGCAAAATCCTGGTCGACTATCTGCGCAATCAGCGCGGTTCGACGGCCGTGGCGCCCTATTCGACGCGAGCACGGCCGGGCGCTGCGGTCTCGATGCCGCTTGCCTGGGAAGAACTCAGCCCCGCGATCGGGCCGGCCTATTTCACGGTCAACAATACCCCCAACCGGCTAGCGGCACTTCGCTCCGACCCTTGGGAAGATTTTCAGGCAGCCGCGGCATCTTTGGAACAAGCAAAATCCAAAAAGAGCAAAGTGCGCTAGCGCTTGGCTTTCGAGGCGGCCGCAACGCTCTTTTTCAAGGCATCCAGGATGTTGATGACATTGCTCGGCGGCGCTTCGGCCTCCGGCTTGGATTTGGCCGGCCGTTTCCGGCCCTTCTTTTTCGCAGCAATCAGATCGTGCAGCCTGTCCTGTACGGGATCGCTCGCCATGGAAGGCGTCCAAGGCTTCTTTTGCTCGTCGATCAATTGCAGGACGAGCGACATCAAAGACGGATCGATCTTGTCCGCTTTGACTGTTTCGAAATAGGCGGCGGCATCCCGAACCTCGTCGCCATAGCGCAATGTCCATAACACGATGCCTTTGTCGCGGGGCTCGAGCATGACGGCCCGCTCGCGGCGATACATCACCAGGCGGGAGATGCCGACCGTCTTGGTCGCTTCCATGGCATCGCGAATGACGCAGAAGGCTTCCTCGCCGACGGGGTCGTCGGGGGTCAGATAGTGCGGCTGGTCGAGCCAGATCCATTCGATGGAATCGCGCGGAGCAAAGACGTCGATATCGATGGTGCGGGTGCTTTCGAGCGCGACGGATTCCAACTCGTCGTCTTCGATCAGCACATAGTCCCCCTCGCCACGCTCATAGCCTTTGACCTCGTCGTCCTCCTTCACGGCTTTGCCGGTGACGGAGTCGACATACTGGCTGACGACGCGGTTCCGTGTTTCGCGATTGAGGGTGTGGAAGCGGATCTTTTCATTCTCGGACACGGCCGGAGTCATCGCGACCGGGCAGGTCACGAGCGAGAGTTTGAGATAACCTTTCCAGAAGGAACGCGGCGCCATGTGTCGATCTCCCGGTTTTCAAAACGGGAGACTTGACGCTTTGTTCCGCGCCGCGACCAGCCTTTGCGTCGGCTATTCCGCCGCCGTCGCAAGACAGCCATCGATGATCCCGCGGATTTCGGCGCGGCAGGAACCGCAATTGGTTCCGGCATTCAGCGCTTTGCCGACAGCCTCGACGCTATGACAACCATTGCGAACCGCACCGACGATCTGGTTGACGCCGACGCCGAAACACGAGCAGACCGTTGCACCGGGATCTGGAGTATTGGCGCCCGGCCGTCCGGCGACCAGGGCAAAGCGTTTGCGCATATTGCCGTGCGATGCGGAGAGTTGCGCTATCGCCCAGTTGCGGGCGACGGCCACCGGCTGGCGCGCCAGAAACAGCGCCGCAATCAGCCGGTCTCCGTCGAAGAAGGCCAGACGCAGATCGCCGGAGGTTTGATCGGCGTAACCGAGCGGTTCGACATCTGGAGGAATGTCGAATGTGGTGCGGCACCAGTCCGCCCAATCTTCCACGGCATTGTCGAAAGCCAGTTCCATCCGCCATCCGCCATCGGCCTTGGCGAGCGCCCAATAGGCAGCTTCGAGGTGCTGCGGCTTTGCCACGGAGACTGCAAAGCCGTAGTGCGATGCCTCGAAAGGACGCGCCGCAACAGCGACATTTTTCGATGCCGGCTGGCCGGAAAAGGGATCGGTCACGGGCGCGACGAGGGTATCGATGCGCGCTTTGGCGGCAAAACTGTCATTCCAATGCATGGGCACGAACAGGTTGCTGCGCGCCTGCCGTTCCGTCACCAATGCCCGAACGATGACCTTACCTTGCGGGCTTTCGATCTCGATTAGACTGGCGTCGCTGACGCCGATTTCCATCGCATCGCGAGGATGGATTTCGGCAAAGGGCTCGGCAATATGCGCCGACAGCCGGGCGCTTTTGCCGGTGCGGGTCATCGTGTGCCACTGGTCGCGGATACGGCCGGTATTGAGCGTGAACGGGAATTCTGCGCTCGTGCGGTCCGAAACGGGCATCTTCACGGGCACGAAACGGGCCTTGCCATCGGCGTGAAAAAATCCGCCTTTGGCGAAGAAGCGCGTCGTCTGCGGCGCCGTACCCACAGGCTGCGGCCATTGGAAAGGCGAAAGCGCGTCATAATCGTCGGCCTCAATCTGCGCGCAGGCGCCGATATCGAAATCCCGGCTGCCGTTATTCTCAAAGCTGGAAAGGGCGGCATGTTCGGCAAAAATGCTGGTCTGCGAGCGGAACGAGAAAGCCTCGGAAAATCCCATCCGACGACCGACTTCGGCCATCTGCCACCAGTCGGCTTTTGCCTCGCCGGGAGAGGGGAGAAAGCCGCGCTGCCGGGAAATCCGGCGTTCGGAATTGGTGACGGTGCCATCCTTCTCGCCCCAGCCGAGCGAGGGCAGCAACACGTCCGCGTGCCGTGCCGTATCCGTCTGCTTCAGCACATCGGAAACGACGACGAAGGGACAGGCCTTGATTGCCGCTTCGACGGCGTCGGCATCCGGCATCGAAACCACCGGATTGGTCGCCATGATCCACAGGGCTTTGACCCGGCCATCGGCGACCGCGCGAAACATGTCGACGGCCTTCAGCCCTGGGCGCGCAGCAATGACGGGGGAGTTCCAGAAGCGCTGCACACGATCGCGATCATCCGCATTTTCGATCGCCATATGGGCGGCGAGCATATTGGCAAGCCCACCGACCTCTCGTCCGCCCATGGCATTCGGTTGGCCAGTCAAGGAGAACGGCCCCATGCCGGGACGGCCGATGCGTCCCGTGGCCAGATGGCAATTGAGGATGGCGTTGACCTTGTCGGTGCCGGAGGATGATTGGTTGACGCCCTGGCTATAGCAGGTCACGACCTTTTCCGTCGTCTCGAACAGGCGGAAGAACTCGCGCAGTTGCATCGCCGGCAGACCGGTCTTGTCGAGCAGATCGCTGAAGCTTAGCGCCGAGGCTTCGGCGAAAGCCTCCGGGAAGCCCTCTGTGTGGGTCGCGATGAAATTCTGGTCGATCGCGGAGCTCTGGGCGAGGCGAGCAAGCAGACCCGTGAATAGCGCGACATCGCCATCTGGGCGGATTGCCAGATGCAGGTCGGCGATATCGGAGGTCATCGTCCGGCGCGGATCGATGACGACCACTTTCATTCCCGGGCGCTCAGCCTTGGCCGCGGCAAGGCGCTGGTAGAGGACCGGATGGCACCAGGCGAGATTGGAGCCGGTCAGGATCACCAGATCGGCCAGTTCGATGTCCTCGTAGGTGCCTGGCACCGTATCCGAACCGAAGGCACGGCGATGACCCGCCACCGATGACGACATGCAGAGGCGCGAATTGGTATCGATGTTGGCCGAGCCGATAAAGCCCTTCATCAGCTTGTTGGCGAGATAATAGTCTTCGGTCAGAAGCTGACCGGAAACGTAGAAGGCGACCGAATCCGGACCATGTGCGGCCACGGTCTCGGAAAAACGGTTCGCCACCAGATCGAGGGCTTCGTCCCAGCTCGCACGTTGACCGCCGACTTCCGGATAGAGAAGCCGGCCTTCAAGATCAATCGTCTCCGCCAGCGCCGATCCCTTGGAACAGAGGCGCCCGTAATTGGAGGGATGATCGGGATCGCCTTTGACGGAAACCTTGCCGTGATCATCGACGCTGGCGATGACGCCGCAGCCGACGCCGCAATAGGGGCAGGTCGTTTTGGTCTCAGCGGACATTGCGGTGTCCTCCAAGAGCCGAAGATAGAGCTGGGCGCAAAACCATCTATTCCGCCGCCATCATGAGACTATCGAGCCTGATCGACAGCACGCCGTCCTCATTGCGGACCGGTATGGTCCGAACCGAACCTTCGTCCGCCCCAAGCGCCTTGCCGGTCTCAAGCGAGATGACCCAATTGTGCAGCGGGCAGGTGACCGCTGCGCCATGCACGATCCCTTGCGAAAGCGGTCCGCCCTTGTGCGGGCAATGATCCTCGATGGCGAAGACTTCGTTTTCGGCGGTGCGGAAGACCGCGACCTTGCCCTGCGGTGTCTTCACGCAGCGCGCGCCGCGCAGCGGGATGTCCGAGATGTCGCCGATTTCAATCCAATTCATGTCCATCTCCTTACTCGGCGGCCTGCGGGTAACCGATCGTCGCCATCGGCTTGAACTCATGCTTGTCCTTGCCGGAGACGCGCTCCGACCAGGGATCGACCTGGGCGAATTTCTGGCTGAAGACGAAGCGCTCGTAGTATGCCTTGCGCTTTTCACCGTCTTCCATGATCTGGCGGCGGATTTCGTCGAGGCCGATGCGCTTGGCCCATTTATAGATGCGCTCGAGATAGCGGGCCTGCTCGCGATACATCTGCGTCAGCGCCACGATATGCTCCAGCGCCTCATCCTCGGTCTTGACGAGGCCAAGCACTTCCGTGCCCTTGATGTCGAGCCCGGCGGCGCCGGCGAAATGGATTTCGAAACCGCTGTCGACGCAGACGACGCCGATATCCTTGCAGGTCGCCTCGGCGCAATTGCGCGGACAGCCGGAAACCGCCATCTTGAGCTTGGCCGGTGTCCACGAACCCCACATGAACTTCTCGATGCGGATGCCGAGGCCGGTCGAATCCTGCGTGCCGAAGCGGCACCAGTCGGAGCCGACGCAGGTCTTTACCGTGCGCAGACCTTTGGCGTAGGCCTGGCCGGAGATGAAGCCCGCCTTGCCGAGATCGGCCCAGACAGCGGGCAGGTCTTCCTTCTGAACGCCGAGCAGGTCGATGCGTTGACCGCCGGTCACCTTCACCATCGGGATCTCGAATTTGTCGACGACATCGGCGATGGCGCGCAGCTCGTTCGAACTGGTCACGCCGCCCCACATGCGCGGCACGACCGAATAGGTGCCATCCTTCTGAATATTGGCGTGAACACGCTCGTTGATGAAGCGCGACTGATAGTCGTCGGCATATTCATCCGGCCAGTCGCAGACGAGGTAATAGTTCAACGCCGGCCGGCATTTCGCGCAGCCGCAGGAGGTCTTCCACTCCAGCTCCTGCATGACGGCGGGGATGGTCTTCAGCCCCTTGGCCTTGATCAGCCGGCGCACATCGTCATGGCCGAGCTCGGTGCAGGCGCACATCGGCTGGACGGCGGCCGGGTTATAGCTGTCGCCAAGCGTGATCGACATCAATTGTTCGACGAGTCCCGTACAGGAGCCGCACGAGGCGGATGCCTTGGTATGGGCACGCACCTCGTCCAGGGACGTCAGGCCCTTTTCAGTGATCGTCGAGGTGATTTTGCCCTTGCAAACGCCGTTGCAGCCGCAGATTTCCGCATCATCCGGCAAGGCTGCAACGGCCGCCATAGGGTCCAGCGCGGACCCTCCCTGGTAGGCCTGGCCGAAGATCAGCGTCTCGCGCATCTCCGAAATATCGGTCGCCTTCTTCTTCAGATCGTTGAACCATGCGCCGTCAGACGTCTCGCCATAAAGCACGGTGCCGATGATGCGGTTGTCCTTGAGGATCACGCGCTTGTAGACGCCGGCAGCGGCGTCGCGCAGCACGATTTCCTCGCGATCGTCGCCGTCCGCAAAGTCGCCGATCGAAAAGAGATCTATGCCGGTGACCTTGAGCTTGGTCGGCGTATCGGAATGCACGAAGCCGGCAGAGGTATCGCCGGCAAGCTGCGCGGCGGCAACGCGCGCCATCTCGTAGAGCGGTGCCACCAGGCCGTAGACCTGACCGCCCACTTCGGCGCATTCGCCGAGCGCATAAATATCGCCGTCTGACGTGCCCATGCCGGCATCGACGACGATGCCTCTGTTGACGGCGAGGCCGGCGTCCTTCGCGAGGCCGGCACTCGGGCGGATGCCGGCTGCCATGACCACCAGCGTTGCCGGCACGATGGTACCGTCGGCCAATTCCACGCCTTCGACTTTGCCATCGCCCACGATCGCCTTGGTGTTGGCTTTGGTGATGACCTTGATGCCGCGTTCCTCGACGGCCTTTTGCAGAAGGTAGCCTGCAGCAGGATCGAGCTGGCGCTCCATCAGCGTCGGCATGACATGCAGCACGGTGACGTCCATGCCGCGCGAGCTGAGACCTGCCGCAGCTTCGAGGCCGAGCAGACCGCCGCCGATGACGACAGCCTTTGCGCGGGATTGCGCGGCAAGCAGCATGGCGTTGACGTCGTCCAGATCGCGATAGGTCAAGACACCAGGCAAATCGTTTCCAGGAACCGGAATGATGAAGGGTACGGAACCGGTGGCAATCACCAGCTTGTCGTAGCTTTCGGTGACGCCATGGTCCGATGTGACGGTCTTGGCGGCGCGATCGATGGCGACGATCTTGTGGCCCTTGTAGAGGGTGATGTTGTTCTTGATGTACCAGCCATCGCCATGGATGATGATCTGCTCATAGTCCTTTTCGCCCGAAAGAACCGGCGACAGCATGATGCGGTCGTAATTGACGCGCGGCTCGGCGTTGAAGATCGTCACTTCATAGCGGCCGGGCGCTTTTTCGAGGAGATGTTCCAGCATGCGGCCGGGCGCCATGCCGTTGCCGATGATGATGAGTTTCTGGGTCATGAGGGAATTCCGATCCGAATTACTGGGCAAAAACGCTGGTGTTTGCGGTCGATGCGCTGTTCCGCTGCAATTGCCGGATGGAGAGATGCATCCATACCATCGAGATGGCGACGATCGCGAAGAGCAGCATGAAACAGCTCGACCAGAGGCCGGTCATATCCTTGAGCAGGCCGAAGGCGATCGGCAGGATGAAGCCGCCAAGGCCGCCCATCATGCCGACGATACCGCCGACAGCGCCGACAGCGCCGGGATAGTAGGCGGGGATGTGTTTGTAGACGGCCGCCTTGCCGAGGCTCATGAAGAAGCCAAGGACGAAGATGACGACGATGAAGATGGCCGGCGTGATGCCGAAGGCCGGGCCTGCGGCCGTGGCAGCCGGCAGTGAAAGGATCAAGGTTGCGAGCGCCGATACCGCTAGCATCGTGTACATGACGCTGCGAGCGCCCTTCTTGTCGGAAAGCATGCCGCCGAAGGCGCGGAAGATGCTGCCCGGGATGGAATAGGCGGCAGCGACCATGCCGGCAGTCTCAAGGTTGAAGCCATAGACTCCGACCAGATAACGGGGCAACCACAGCGACAGGGCGACGAAGCCGCCGAACGCGAAGAAGTAATAGAGCGAGAAGCGCCAAACCTGCACATTCTTCAATGGCGCGAATTCCTGCAGCAGGCTCTTGGAGGAGGCGCCGCCGTTGCGACGGGCGCGGAAGGCCGGATCGTCCGTGGTGGTGAACCAGAAGATGACCGCCATGGCTGCAAGCACCAGCGCCCAGATCTCAGCGACTGCCTGCCATCCCCATGCGAGGAGGACGAAGGGGGCTGCGAACTTGGTCACTGCGGCACCGACATTGCCGGCTCCGAAGATGCCAAGTGCCGTTCCCTGCTTTTCGGGCGGGAAGAAGGGCGAGACATAGGCGACACCGACCGCAAAGGAGCCGCCGGCAAGGCCGACGCCGAGGCCGGCGATCAGCATCTGCGTATAGGTATGCGCATAAGAGAGCAGGAAGGTCGCCAATGCGGCGGCCAGCATGGTGAGCGTATAGACGAGTCGGCCGCCATAGCGAGTGGTCCAGATGCCGAGGACGATGCGGACGATCGAACCGGTCAGAACGGGGGTGCCGATCAGCAAGCCGAACTCGGCCTCGTTCAGGCCGAGCTCCTGTTTGATACGGATGCCGATGATCGCGAAGATTGTCCAGACCGCAAAACAGAGCGTGAATGCGACTGTCGATATCCACAGTGCGCGCTGTGGACCGTCAGAGGACGGTCAGAGGACGATGTCGGCGTTTGGTCAAAAGCAGGCATAGCTTCTCCGTGCGCGACAACGTCGCGCCTTCCTAGGTTCGAATTGAAACAAAAAAGCTGCTGGCCAGGGTTCGCGCACGCTGAGAGCGCGTTCGTCAATCCTGATCAGCAGCTTTGCCTGGGGCGCCCCTCGTTGGACGCCAATTGGTGAGCCTTATCGGCCTCAAAAATAAGGAAGCAAGCGGCGTGCCAAATTCAGCGCGTGAAAAAACCTAGCATTATCAATGGGGAATAAGATTGGTGGCTCGATGACGGAATGGTCAAATCTTGGGCGCCCTTTGCTGCGGTGCACATTAATCGAGCAAGGCGCTGCTGGCAAAACCGATAAAGCGGCGTCGCCGGAGGACGCCGTTCGGGGCGAGTTGCGCGGCATTGCTCGCCCCGTCAGCGGTGGATGTCAGCGGATATTGTGACCGCAGCCGCCGGCTCAGGAGGCCTTGGCTTCGAAGGCGGGCGGGAAATCACCCAGCGACTTTGCCTTGAGGATCTGGCCTTCAATATCCTGCTCGACGATGGCTTCAAGGTCGGCGAAGCTGTCGATGACATAGTAGATCGGCTGGACGATATCGATCCGGTAGGGCGTTCTGAGGACGCTTAGCAGGTCGAACGGCCGAAATTCGCATGCCGTGCCTTCCATTGCCGCCTTCGTTTCGCTCGGCGATGAGACGATACCAGCGCCGAAGCAGCGGCGGCCCTGCGGCGTGTTGATCAGACCGAATTCGACGGTGAACCAGAAGATTCGGAACAGATGCCAGGAATAGCCTTTGCCGAGGCGGACGGCGCTTTCGCCAAAATGCCGCACGAAATTGGCATAGCTTTGATTGGTCAGCAGCGGACAATGGCCGAAAACCTCGTGGAACAGGTCCGGTTCCTCGATATAGTCGATATGCTCGCGACGGCGCAGAAAGGTTGCGAGCGGGAATTTGCCTTGCGACAGCAGTTCGTAGAAGCGCGAGGGCGGAATGAGCGCTGGCACGCCTTCGACGCCGAAGCCCGTGGTCTCGTTCAAGCGCCGGTTGACGTCGCGAAGCTGCGGCACCTTTTCCGGCTTGAGTCCCAGGGTTTTGACGCCGTCCAGATATTCACGGCAAGCCAACCCGGCCAATAGCTTCATCTGACGCTGATAAAGTTCGCCCCAGATCGCATCTTCTTCGGCGGTATAGTCGTATAAACCGTCCGGGCCGGGCAGTTTGGCGGTGTAGGTGCTTTCCTTGGTCATATTCTAATCCTCCCAGGCACTGCGGTACTCTTGCAATTATGCTCCGGCCTTTGAGGATTTTCTTTTCTTTTGTGTTGGCTATCGCCATATTGATGGGAAATATTCCCGAATATGGCGCCGAAAATGAAAGAAACTGGGAATTTTCATCGCAAGCTTCTGCAGCTCATCCAGGCCGATGGCAGCCTCTCGCTGGCAGACCTGGCGGAAAGCGCAGGCATGTCGCAGAGTTCGGCCTGGCGGAAGATCCAGGAGCTGGAATCCGATGGCGTCATTCGCAAGCGCGTGACATTGCTGGATCCGGGAAAACTCGATCTCAAGCTCTGCGTAATCGCGCATGTCACGCTGGAGGATCACCACGAAGAGGCGGTGGCGTCTTTCGCTTCGGTGGTGCTGGAGCGGCCGGAGATCATGGAGTGTTATGCGCTATCCGGCGCCTTCGACTATATGCTGAAGATCCGGGCGAGGGATGTGGAAAGCTATGAAGCCTTCATGACCCGATATCTCATGCGCAATCCGCATGTGCGCACGGTCGTATCGAGCTTTGTGCTGCGCGAGCTGAAATTCTCGACCGAGTTGCCGATCTAACATCGCATTCAACGCGCACTATCCCCATGCCATGTATGCGGCATGAGCACCGGAAATCCTTCGAATGTCTTGAGCGTATCAAGGACGATCGACGTCTTCACGTGCTGTACGGACTCGTGGGGCAGCAGAACGTCGTTGACGAACCTTGAGAGATCGTTGAGCCCGCGGGTCGCGACCTTCAGGTGATAGTCCATTTCACCCGTCAGCGCATAGGCTTCAAGAACTTCCGGCAGTCCGTTGATCAGTTGCGAAAATCGGCGGGCATTGTCCCTGTTGTGAGTGGCGAGCGTCACGGAAATGACCACCAGCATATCCAGGCCCAGTTTCTGCCGGTCCAAGTTGGCCTGGTAGCTGCGAATATATCCTTCAGCCTCCAATCTCGTCCGCCGGCGCGAGCATTGCGAGGGTGAAAGCGCGATCCGCTCGCCCAATTCATTGTTCGTCAGCCTGCCGTCCTTTTGAAGCTCCTGGAGCAGGCGCAAATCCATTTTGTCGAGCTGTTCATCCATTGCGGAAAATCTCAAAAATTCTCACGATTTGTGCAGAATATCTTCTTGAAGCATGAAGAATGCAAGAACTTTGCGCGTGTTTTGGGCCACACTTTGCATAGTCAAATTCATCCTCTCTGAAGGAGAAAGAAAATGGGTCCTTTCCCGCATGATGCGCCGCCTTCGGAAATAACCCCCGACAATCCGGCCGGCACCGATGGCTTCGAATTCGTCGAATTCGCTCATCCGGAGCCCGAGAAGCTGCGCGAACTCTTCACGCGCATGGGTTACGTTCCGGTCGCCAAGCACAAGACGAAAGACATCACCGTCTGGCGGCAGGGCGATATCAACTATATCCTGAACGCCGAGCCGGGCAGCCATGCCGCTCGTTTCGTTGCCGAGCATGGTCCCTGCGCTCCGTCAATGGCCTGGCGCGTCGTTGACGCCAGACATGCGTTCGACCACGCGGTGTCAAAAGGCGCCACTCCCTATGAAGGCAATGACAAGGCGCTCGACGTTCCGGCGATCGTCGGCATTGGCGGTTCGCTGCTGTATTTTGTCGAGACCTACGGTGAAAAGGGATCGGCTTACGACGCCGAGTTCGATTGGCTTGGCGAGCGCGATCCGCGTCCCGAAGGCGTCGGCTTCTACTATCTCGACCATCTCACGCACAATGTCTTCCGCGGCAACATGGACAAGTGGTGGGATTTCTATCGCGAGCTGTTCAATTTCAAGCAGATCCACTTCTTCGATATTGATGGCCGTATCACCGGCCTGGTGAGCCGCGCCATCACCTCGCCTTGCGGCAAAATCCGCATTCCGCTCAATGAATCGAAGGACGATACGAGCCAGATCGAGGAGTTTCTGAAGAAATACAAGGGCGAGGGCATCCAGCACATCGCCGTCGGAACGGAAGACATCTATAGCGGCACCGACCGGCTTGCCGCCAACGGCCTCCGCTTCATGCCGGGTCCTCCGGAAACTTATTACGACATGTCCTATGCCCGCGTGAACGGTCATGATGAACCCATCGAACGTATGAAGAAACATGGTATCCTCATCGATGGCGAAGGCGTGGTGAACGGCGGCATGACGAAAGTCCTGCTCCAGATCTTCTCCAAAACCGTCATTGGTCCGATCTTCTTCGAGTTCATCCAGCGCAAGGGCGATGAAGGCTTCGGGGAGGGCAACTTCCGTGCCCTGTTTGAGTCGATCGAGGCGGATCAGATCAAGCGCGGCGTCATCGGCACCGCGGCGGAGTGATCTTTCGGCGACCCCGCGCCTATGTGGGGTCGCCCGATTTTCGGGAGGAATTTGATGATGGAACAGGCAGTAACCCGGCCTTCGGATGGCGCGGCTGCGACGGCGCCTAAGCTGGACTATATGCCGGGATTCGGCAACGACTTCGAAAGCGAGTCGCTTCCCGGCGCGTTGCCGCAAGGCCAGAACAGCCCGCAGAAATGCAATTATGGTCTTTACGCCGAGCAGCTTTCCGGCTCGCCGTTCACCGCTCCCCGCGGTACGAATGAACGGTCCTGGCTCTATCGTATTCGCCCGAGCGTGCGCCATACCCGCCGCTTTTCGAACGCTTCCTATCCGCTCTGGAAATCCGCGCCCTGCCTCGATGAACATTCGCTTCCCCTCGGCCAGCTTCGCTGGGACCCCGTGCCCGTTCCAAACGAGAGGCTGACCTTTCTCGACGGGATTCGGACGATCACGACCGCCGGCGATGTCATGACCCAGACGGGCATGGCGGCACACGCCTATGTCTTCAACGAGGACATGGTGGATGATTATTTCTTCAACGCCGATGGCGAGTTGCTGATCGTTCCGCAGGTCGGTGCTATCAGGGTGTTCACCGAGATGGGCGTGATGGACATCGATCCCTTGGAAATCTGCGTAATCCCGCGCGGCATGATGGTCAAGGCGCAGCGTATTGGCGACGAGAAAGTCTGGCGCGGATATATATGTGAGAACTACGGCGCGAAATTCACGCTGCCGGATCGCGGGCCTATCGGCGCGAACTGCCTGGCAAACCCGCGCGACTTCAAGACCCCCGTTGCCGCTTTCGAGGACAAGGAAACGCCGTGCCGCGTGCATGTGAAATGGTGTGGAAAGTTCTACGTCACGGAAATCGGCCACTCACCTCTCGATGTGGTCGCCTGGCACGGCAACTATATCCCCTATAAATACGACCTGCGGACATTTGCCCCGGTCGGCGCGATCCTGTTCGACCACCCCGATCCGTCGATATTCACCGTATTGACCGCTCCGACCGAAAGCGCCGGCACGGCGAATGTCGATTTCGTGATCTTTCCGCCGCGCTGGCTGGTGGCGGAACACACCTTCCGCCCACCTTGGTACCATCGCAACATCATGAGCGAGTTCATGGGCCTGATTCACGGCCAATATGATGCAAAGGAGCAGGGTTTCGTGCCGGGCGGCATGAGCCTGCACAATATGATGCTGCCGCATGGGCCGGATGCCTCGGGCTTCGAAAAGGCATCCAATTCCGAACTCAAACCCGTCAAGCTGGAACAGACCATGGCTTTCATGTTCGAAACCCGCTTTCCGCAGCAAGTGACGAAATACGCGGCCGAGATTGAAACGCGGCAGGACAATTATCTGGAGTGCTGGGACGGCCTGGAACGACGGTTTGACGGGACGCCGGGCGTCAAGTGAAGTCTGGCCAAACGTTCTCCAACACTGGGATTGGGACATGAAGCTTGCGACTTTAAAAGACTCCACAAGGGACGGCCGGCTCGTCGTCGTCTCCCGTGACCTGACCCGCTGCTCCGAGGTTGGTCACATCGCCCGCACGCTGCAGGCAGCTCTCGACGATTGGGAGCATGTGGCTCCGAGACTTGCCTTGATCGCGGAGGGTATCGAGACCGGAGCCCAGCCGACGATCAGGTTCCACGAACATGAGGCCGCATCCCCCTTGCCGCGAGCCTATCAGTGGGCCGACGGTTCGGCTTACGTCAACCATGTGGAGCTGGTGCGCACGGCGCGCAATGCCGAGATGCCGGCGAGCTTCTGGGTCGATCCGCTGATGTACCAAGGCGGCTCAGACGGTTTCCTTGGCCCGCGCGATCCGATCGTTATGGCTGACGAGGCTTATGGGATCGACATGGAAGGCGAGGTTGCCGTCATTACTGGCGATGTTGCCATGGGCTCCGATCCGGAGGCTGCCCGCAGCGCCATCCGCCTGCTGATGCTCGTCAACGACGTATCTCTGCGCGGCCTCATACCGGAAGAGCTGGCAAAGGGGTTCGGTTTCTTCCAGTCCAAACCAGCATCGGCATTTTCGCCCGTCGCGGTGACGCCGGACGAACTTGGAGAGGCGTGGGATGGCGGCAAGGTGCATCTGCCGCTGCTGGTGACTTTGAATGGCAAGGCATTCGGCAAGGCAAACGCGGGCATCGACATGACGTTTGATTTTGCTCAACTGATCGCCCATGCCGCCAAGACTCGCAATCTTGCTGCCGGAACGATCGTCGGCTCGGGAACGGTTTCCAACAAGTTGGATGGCGGTCCGGGCAAGCCGATCGAAAACGGAGGAGACGGCTATTCCTGCATCGCCGAGATTCGGATGATCGAGACCATTGAAACCGGATCCCCGAAGACCCCCTTCATGAAGTTCGGAGACGAGGTCCGCATCGAGATGAAGGATCGGGGCGGGCATTCAATCTTCGGGGCGATCGAGCAGACGGTCGAGAGATATGAAGGGTCGAAGCCACAATGAATGAGGTGGTTCTCTACGACTACTGGAGATCATCGGCGAGCTATCGTGTCCGCATCGCGCTCAACATGCTTGAGATCGGCTATAAGACCGTGCCGATCAACTTGCTGGAAGGCGAGCAGAGGAGCGCGGACTATCTGGCGCTCAACCCGCAGGGATTCGTGCCGACGCTGGTGATCGATGGAAGGACGCTGACGCAGTCGCTCGCCATCATCGAATATCTGGCGGAGCTTCGGCCGGAGTGCGGATTGATGCCGCCGGACATTGCGGACCGGCAACGCGTCCGGGCGCTTGCTTACGCGATCGCCATGGACGTCCATCCCATATGCAATACGCATGTCGTGGCGCATGTCACGACCATAACGGGTAAGGCTGACGCTCGGGACGAATGGATGAAGCACTTCATCTCGGACGGACTTCGCAAAGTCGAAGCAATGCTGGGTGAATTCAATGGAGCATTCAGCTTTGGAGATCAGCCGACGATGGCGGATCTCTGTCTTGTTCCGCAGGTCTACAACGCCCGCCGCTGGGGAGTGGACCTGAGCAATTTCAAGCGCATCGTCGATATCGATGGCAAGTGCGCCAAACTGCCCGCTTTTCAGACGGCTCATCCCGACCGCGCGAAACCATAACGGCAGACCCCAAATCATAAGGGAATCGGAAGAGCCGCTGGGGACCTCTTGCCCGCCCCAGCAGGATCGAGGCTGGCCCGGTATCGGGGAATGCCTCGATCTCTTTGGTTTTGCGATGGAAAATCGTTCGGAGAGCCCTTGAAAGGGAGCTCAGCGAAAGCCAGTCAACTTCAGGTTCAGGCAAGCCCCTTTTCGTACTCAGCATTGACAGGATGGCAGACTCGCATGGCCGATGCTCGTTGAGAGCTTGGACATTAAGACCGCGTGTCGGTTGTTGAGACGGTGGACTTCACGTTTAGGATTTGTGGGCATGACTTCGATCAGTTCTTCCCTGAGTGTCAATCAGATCAGACTTCTGTCGACGGCGACGGTCGCGGCTTGGTCCACCGAAGATGTGGCGTCGCTTTCCACAGCTCAGATCGCAGCGCTTTCTTCGGCTCAGATCGCAGCTCTGGATACGGAGGATGTCAAAGTCCTCGACACCGAGCAGTTGGGCGCTATTTCGCAAGGCGCCATCATTGGTCTGACGCTGGATCAGTTGAGCATTCTCGATAAGCTTGCCATCGAAAGTCTGAGTTCGGGCCAGGTTTGGGCGCTGACGACGACGCAGCTTCATGGTCTGACGACAGATCAGGCGGAGGCGCTAACCACGTCTCAGGTTGGCGCCCTCAAAGCGTCGCAACTTTCGGCTCTGACTGCGGATGATATTGCGACGTTCTCGACCGCCGATATCGCCTCGATTCCCAGCAAGGCCATGTCGGGCCTGAGCACCGATGCTATCGCGGCGCTCTCCTCCGAGCAGATCGCTGCATTCACGACAGGCCAGATCAGTGCCCTTAAAACGACGCAGCTCCAGGCCCTGGACACCGAACAGTTGGAGACCCTGTCGACCGATCAGATTGCTGCCTTGAATACCAGCGCAATCGCAGGCCTGACGAGCGATCAGATCGCTGTCCTGAGCACCGATCAGGTCGAGGCCTTGACGTCGGCGCAGGTGAAGACGCTGAGCTCGACGCAACTCGCAGCCCTCGGCTCGGATGACATAGCGACATTCTCGACGGCCGATATCGCGGCGATCACGAATAAGGGCATCTTGGGCTTGAGTACGAAAATTCTCGCGGGGCTCAGCACCGGCCAGATCGCCGCTCTGGGCACCAGTGCGGTTGCAAGTTTGACGACCGATCAGATCGTGGCTTTGAGTGCGGATCAGGTCGAAGCCCTGTCGTCGACACAGGTCAAAGTGTTGAGTTCGACGCAGCTTGAGGCTCTCGGCACGGATGACATAGCGACATTTTCGACCGCCGATATCGCGGCGATCACGAACAGGGCCGTGCATGGCTTGAGTGAGGATATGATCGCAGCCCTCACCACGGATCAGATCGCTGCCTTCAGCACCAGCGCGATTGCAAGCCTGACGACCAATCAGGTCGAGGCCTTGAGTCCCGATCAGGTCGATGCCCTGTCGTCGACGCAGATCAAGGTGTTGAGTTCAACGCAGCTCTCCGCTCTGAGTTCGGAGGATATAGCAACCTTCTCCTCCGCCGATATTGCAGCGATCACGAATAAGGCCATCCCGGGTCTGGGTGCGGACATCATCGCGGGGCTCTCCACCGATCAGATGGCTGCATTGACGACGGCTCAGATTGCCAGCCTCACGACGGCGCAAGTCGCGGCCTTGAACGCGGAGCAGGTCGAAACCTTGTCGCCGGCACAAGTGACGGCGCTGACTTCGACGCAACTTTCTGTCTTGGGCACGGAGGACATAGTGGTGTTCTCGACCGCCGACATCGCGGCGATCGCGAGCAAGGCAGTGACGGGCCTGAGCACGGACATTATCGCAGCGCTGTCCTCCGATCAGATTGCCGTATTGACGACAGCTCAGATCCACGCCCTAAAGACAACGCAGCTCCAGGCGTTGGACACCGATCAGCTCGATGGCCTGTCGACCACGCAAATTGCTGCTTTGAGCACCGGTGCGATCGCAAGCCTGACCACCGATCAGATCGCGAGCATGAGCACCGATCAGGTCGAAGCCCTGACGACGGCGCAGGTCAAAGCCCTGTCCTCGGTACAGCTTGGCGCTCTCAGCACGGATGACATAGCGACATTCTCGACCGCCGATATGGCAGCGATCACGAGCAAGGGCATCTCGGGCTTGGGTACGGGCATTATCGAAGCCCTCTCCACCCATCAGATCGCCGCTCTGAGCACTCTTGCTATCTTAGGCCTGACGACGGATCAGATCGCAGCTTTGAGCACCGACCAGGTCAAGGCCCTGTCCACAACACAGGTGAAGGCGCTGAGTTCGACGCAGCTTGCGGCAATGGGCACGGATGACATAGCGGCGTTCTCGACCACGGACATCGCGGCGATCACGAGCAAAGCCATACCGGGCCTCAGCACGGATGTTGTCGCAGAGCTCACCACGAAGCAGATCTCGGTTTTGTCGACGCTGCAGATCGCAGCCCTCAAGACAGCGCAACTCGCGGCCATGAGCACGAGCCAAGTCGAAGCCCTGTCGTCGACGCAGGTGAAGGCTCTGAGTTCGACACAACTTGCTGCTCTAAGTCCGGAGGACATAGCGACGTTCTCGACCGCCGATATCACGGCGATCGCAGGCAAGGCCATGCCGGGTCTGAGCACGGAGATTGTTGCGGCGTTCACGACAGGTCAGATCGCCTCGTTGACGACGGCCCAGCTCAGTGCCCTCACATCAGTGCAGCTCCAGGCGTTGAGCACCGATCAGGTCGAGGCGTTATCGCCGACACAGGTGAAGTCATTAACTTCGACACAACTCGCCGCCCTCAACGCGGAAGATATAGCGACGTTCTCGACCGCCGATATGGCGGCAATCACCACCAAAGCCCTGCCGGGCATGAGCACGGATACTATTGCGGCGCTTAGCACCGATCAGATCGCTGCGTTGACGACGCTGCAGATCGCAGTCCTCAAAACCGCGCAACTCGCGGCCTTGAGCACGAGCCAGATCGAAGCCCTGTCCTCAGTACAGGTGAAATCATTGACTTCGACGCAGCTTGGAGCCTTGAGCGGGGAGGACATAGCGACCTTCTCCACCGCCGATATCACAGCGATCACGAGCAAAGCCCTGACAGGCTTGAGCACCGACACTGTCGCGGCGCTTTCCGACGATCAGATTGCCGTGTTGACCACACTCCAGATCAATGCCCTCAAGACCGTGCAACTTCAGGCCTTGAGCGCCGATCAGATCGAAGCCCTGTCGACCGTTCAGATTGCTGCGCTGAGCACCAGCGCGGTTGCAAGCCTGACGGCCGATCAAATTGATGCTTTGAGCACCGATCAAGTCGCGGCCCTGTCCACAATGCAGGTCAAGGCGCTGACTTCGGTGCAACTTTCGGCCCTGAGCGCCGACGACATAGCAGCGTTCTCGACCTCCGATATCGCGGCCATCACGAACAAGGCCATGCCGGGCCTCAGCGCTGACGTTATCGGAGCTCTCACCACCACACAGATTGCTGCGCTGAGCACCAGCGCGGTTGCGAGCCTCACGGCCGATCAGATCGAAGCTTTGACCACCGATCAGGTCGAAGCCCTGTCCACCGCGCAGGTGACGGCGCTGAGTTCAACGCAACTTGGGGCTCTGGGCACGGATGACATAGCGACCTTCTCGACCGCCGATATCGCGGCGATCGCCAGCAAGGGCATGTCGGGCTTGAGCGCGGACGCTATCGCCGCTCTCACCACAGATCAGCTCGCCTCGCTGAGCACCAGCGCGATTGCCAGCCTGACGACCGATCAGGTCGACGCCTTGAGTACAGTTCAGGTCGGTCTCCTGTCCGCCGCGCAGGTCAAGGCGTTGAGTTCGGCGCAAGTCGCCGCCTTTGGCGACGATGTTGCAGTCTTGTCTACCGACAAAATTGCGGTGTTGAGTACATCGGGCGTTTCGGGCCTGACAGCCGATCAGATCGCGGCCCTCAGCTCCAGTCAGATCGATGCCTTGACCAGTTCCCAGATCGGCGCACTCAGCTCGACGCAAGTCGCGGCACTGACCACGGGCGATATAGCATCGCTTTCATCGACCCAGATCGCAGCCCTGAGCACCGCCGGCGTCGCTGGATTTTCGACCAGCCAGATCGCTGCTCTCAGCACCAGCCAGATTTCGCTCCTGTCGACCAAGCAGATAGCAGCGCTGAGTTCGGCGCAAGTTGCTGCCTTGAGCACAAGCGACATAGAGGCTCTTTCAACGGCCCAGATTGCCTCCCTGAGCACCGGTGGTGTTGCGGGATTGAGCTCCAAGCAGCTAGCGGCGCTCAGTACCAGCCAGGCGGAAGCCTTGACCAGCGCCCAGGTCGGCACTCTCAATTCCTCGCAGATTACCGTGCTTAGCGCGGACGACATAGCAACCTTCTCGACCAAGGACATTGCGGCGATCAGTTCGAGTGCGATCCCGGGGCTCTCGACAGCGACGATAGCTTCCTTGACGACGGCTCAGATCGCGGCCCTGAGTACGCTAGGCGTCAGCGCTCTGAGTACCGCGCAGATCGCAGCCTTGAGCACCGCTCAGGTGGAGGCTTTGACGAGTACCCAGATCGGGGCGCTGAGTTCGAGACAGATCGCCATCCTCAGCGCGGATGACATAGCAACCTTCTCGACCAAGGACATTGCGGCGATCAGTTCGAATGCCATCGCCGGCTTGTCGACGGACACGATCGCCTCCCTGTCGACCGCCCAGGTCGCAGCGTTGAGCACGGCAGACATCAATACGCTGAGCACCAGGCAGATCGCGGCCATGAACACTGCTCAGATCGAGGCTTTGACCAGCACGCAGATCGGCGCCCTCAGTTCCGCACAGCTTACGGTGCTGGGGTCTGACGACATCGCCATGTTCTCGACCAAGGACATTGCCGCGATCGGTTCGAATGCCATCCCCGGACTGTCGACGGATGTGATCGCCGCTTTGACGACGGCTCAGATCGCCGCCTTGAGTACGGCAGGCGTTAGCGGATTGAGCACCAAGCAGATTGTCGCTCTCAGCACCGATCAGGTGGACGCTTTGACCAATTCTCAGATCGGCGTGCTCGGTTCGAGGCAGATTGCGGCCCTGAGCACCAGCGAGATCGCTTCGCTTTCGGCGAGCCAGATGGCCTCTTTGAGCACGGCGGGCATGGCGGGTCTGACCACCGATCAGATCGCAGCGCTCAGCACCGATCAGGTCGAGGCGCTGACCAGTACCCAGGTCGGTGCCCTCAGCTCGAAGCAGATCGCCGCCCTCAGCGCGGAGGATTTGGATACTTTCACCGCCGCAGAGATGGCCGCGATCGGTTCGGTCGCGGTCTCGGGCTTGTCGACGGAAACGATCGCGTCGCTGACTCCCACCCAGATTGCAGCCTTGGGCACAGCGGGCATAGCGGGTCTGACTACCGATCAGATCGTCATCCTCAGCACCGATCAGGTGGATGCCCTGACAACGGCGCAGGTGGGCGCTCTGACATCGAAACAGATTGCCGCGATGAGTACCACCGACATCGCTTCGCTTTCCGTAGAGCAGGTCGCGGCTCTCGGCACGGCAGGCATCGAGGGTCTGAGCACAGATCAGATCGCGGTGCTCAGCACCGATCAGGTCGAGGCCCTGACCACTACCCAGGTCGGAGCGTTCAGTTCGAAGCAGATTGCCGCTCTCAGCGCGGATGATCTGGATACCTTCACTACCGCGGAGATGGCAGCGATCGGTTCCAGCGCGGCCTCGGGCTTATTGACGGCAACGATCGCCTCGCTGACGCCAAGCCAGGTCGCAGCACTGGGCACGGCGGGCATATCGGGGCTGACCACCGACCAGATCGCCATTCTCAGCACCGATCAGGTGGATGCCCTGACGACGGCCCAGGTCGGCGCTCTGACATCGAAACAGATTGCGGCCCTGAATACCGCCGACATTGCCTCGCTTTCGCTGGATCAGGTCGCGGCCCTTGGCACGGCGGGCATTGCGGGGCTGACCACCGATCAGATCGCGGCCCTGAACACCTATCAGGTCGAGGCGCTGAACAGTACGCAGATCGGTGCGCTGAGCTCGAAGCAGATTGCCGCCCTCAGCGCGGAGGATCTGGATACTTTCACCGCCGCGGAGATGGCCGCGATCGGTTCCAGCGCGGCATCGGGCTTGTCGACGGCAACGATCGCCTCGCTGACGCCTACCCAGATCGCAGCGCTGGGTACGGCGGCGATTTCGGGTCTGACCACCGATCAAATTGCAGTTCTGAGCACAAGTCAGATAGATGCCCTGACAACGGCTCAGGTCGGTGCTCTGACCTCGAAGCAGATTGCGGCGATGAGTACCACCGACATTGCCTCGCTTTCTGTCGAGCAGGTCGCGGCACTTGGCACGGCAGGTATCGCGGGCCTGACTACCGACCAGATCGCGGTGCTCAGCACCGATCAGGTCGAGGCCTTGACCAGCGCGCAGATCAGCGCGCTCAGCTCGAAACAGGTTGCTGCTCTGAGTGCAGACGATCTGGATACCTTTACGACCGCGGAGATTGCCGCCATCGGTTCGAGTGCGATCTCGGGCTTGTCGACGGCGACGGTCGCCTCGCTGACGGCGGCCCAGGTCGCGGCGCTGGGTATGGCGGCCATATCGGGCCTCACTACCAGCCAGATCGCCGTCCTCAGCACGGATCAGGTGGATGCCCTGACGACGGCGCAGGTCGGCGCTCTGACCTCCAAGCAAATTGCGGCGATGAGTACCACCGACATCGCCTCGCTTTCGGTCGAGCAGGTCGCGGCACTTGGCACCGCAGGCATCGCGGGCCTCGGCAGCGCCCAGGCCGGCGCCTTGACCATTGAGCAGGTCGAAACATTCTCGACCAGCCAGATAGCTGCATTGAGTTCGGACGCACTCAAGGGGCTCACCACGGATATGCTGGACACCTTCTCGCAGGAAGAACTTGCTGCGATTGGCTCAAGCTCGATAAAGGGGCTGTCCACGGACTTCATCGCCACGCTTTCGACCGATGAAATTGCCGCTTTGAGTACTGCAGGCGTCTCCGGATTGACGAGCGATCAGGTCAAAGTTCTTAGCGAGGAACAGGTCGAAGCGCTCTCCACCAGTCAGATCGCCGCAATGAGCTCCGCCGGGCTTGCTGGGTTGACCACCACGGATCTGGAAACGTTCTCGACCGACGAACTTGCGGCGATCAGCTCGACGGCGATCAGGGGCTTGTCCACGACTGCCATCGCGTCCCTGTCCTCCGACGAAGTCGCGGCTTTGACGACAGGCCAGATTGCTTCGCTGAGCTACGTCCAGGTGGCGGCAATGAGTACTGCGCAAATCGGAGCGCTGTCGGCATCGCAGGTCAGTTCATTCGACGTCATGCAGGCTGCGGCACTGGATGGTACTGACCTCGCAGCCTTTTCAACCGAGCAGATCATCTCCCTGACTACGGGCGCGATCTCGGGGCTGAGCACCAGTGCTCTGGCGGCCTTGTCGACGTCCCAGGCTGAGGCTTTTACGTCAGGTCAGCTCGCTTCCATGACTTCGGCACAGCTCGCCGCGTTGACGACGAGCTCCAGCGACGATTCCGCGGCAGACGCTTTGTCTTACCTGACGGTCTGACTTTGGGTGGTGAGATCGGCCGATGAGACTTGAGCCTGCCGAGGCAGGCTCAAGCGTGATGGAGTTCTGTTCCCTGAATAGCCGAAAGCTTCCAGTCGGAACCAGGCTTGCGCACGAAGGTCCAGACCTCGGTGGTCTCAGACGCATTGCGATCGTCGCCGTCGACAAGTCTTCCCGTCGTGCGATCGAGCAGCGCGTCGACGCTCGAATAGCGCATGGCGAGAGTGGCATATTCGGCATTGCCCTCGCGCCAGGCTTCCGAGATATCGCCCTGCAGCAGACGAACATCGGTGACGCTGTTGCGGACACCCTTAGTCGCGTTTTCTCCAAGCTCTTCGGCAAGATAGGACATTGCCTCGGGCGTGGTGAGACGGCGTAGCGTGTTGTAATCCTCAGCGCCATAAGCCGACTGGACTTCCGTTAGAAGCTGTTCGAAACGGTCGAGATCGGCTTGCGACAGCCCGATCTCGTCATTGGCATGTCTTTGTCTTTGTGCCGGAGCTGCAGCTCCGCTCCCTATCGACGGAATGGAAAAGGAAGAGGGCCGTGGCGCGTTCATATTATAAGACGCGTTCGATCCCGATGCGGAATAGGAGGTTCGCTGCCGGCTTGCGAAGAACCGCATGGCGAAGCTGATCGCGGCAACGATCAGGCCGATCTGCAGCAGCAGGCCAAGGAAGCCAAAGCCGCCGCCGAAGCCGTGTCCAAGCAGCATCCCGAGAAGGCCGCCCGCGATCAATCCGCCGATCATCGACCGACCGAAACCATTGAAGGGGCTGGGACGCGGCTGCGCATTGATCGGCGATTGCGTTTGGGCCTGCGGCCGGGGCGTCATGGACCGATCGATGGGAGCGGCCTGGGTCGGAGCGGTGCGCGTTATCGCGGGAGAGTCAAAGGTTCTCGCACCGCGGCTGCCAAATCCGCCGAAACTGCCGGCACGACGCGCATCGGCATCGCCGAAGCTCGCAAGGGACGTGACGACGGCCAGAGCGACGATGGCTGCAAGCTTAGTGAAACGCGGAACTGCACGTAACATTGTTTCTCTTGTCCTTAGGCAGAAACACCATTTGTTCGTATATATAGGAACGCGCCCTGCGAATAAAAGTTTGGCGCCGGATCATGATTGTCTTGCCATGATCGGCCGACCGCCACGTTCTGTATCCCGGCATTGCTTTCCGTCAGCACTGCTTCGGGATGTCCTGTCGATGAAACGATGCTGCCGGCGCTCTGCAACGCCGCCTTCCCCTAATGATACCGATGCGCAAGCTCGACATCGAAATGCGGGGGCGCATCGGAGGTGATCGGCACGAAACGACCTTTCACCCGGAACACTTTTTCGATCAGCCCTGTGTCGGCCAACACCTTTGGGTCACCGTCAAAGACCAGATTGCCTTTATCGAGCAACGAGATCTGATCACAGACGGACATTGCCTGGTTGAGATCGTGGATCGCCATGATGATGGTGACACCTTTTTCCCGGCTCAGCCGATAGACAAGATCGAGGACTTCCACCTGGTAGCCGATGTCCAGGAACGATGTCGGCTCATCGAGAAGCAGGATTCGTGCTTCCTGTGCAATCGCTGCCGAGATCCAGGCCCGCTGGCGCTCGCCGCCGGACAGTTCCCGCAGGCTCCTGTTAGCGAAGCTCAGAAGGCCAGTGCTTTCCAAAGCCCAGCGAATGGCGTCTTCGTCTTGCGGACCATAGTTCCGGAACAGACCGACATGCGCGAAGCGACCTTGCCGCACCAGTTGCGCCACGGTCATCTCGTCAGGTGCGGTCGGTTGTTGCGGCAAAAATGCCAGGTGCTTGGCCAATTGCCGCCGCGACATGGATGCGATCGGCCTGCCATCGATTTCCGTATTTCCTCCCGCCGGTTTGATCAGACCGGAAAGGGCCTGAAGGGCCGTGCTCTTTCCGGAGCCGTTGGGTCCGATCAGCGCGCGGATTTCGCCCGGTCTGAAGGAGAGATCGAGGGCATTCAGCGCTCTTCGAGCACCATAGGCGACGGATAGACGGGAGCAGGACAGCAGCATGGCATCCTCATGGGGTTTTGCGAAGAAGCGCGATAAGCACGGGAACGCCTGAGATGGCCGTGACAATGCCGATCGGGATTTCGTCGGCCTGCCCTATGAGTCGGCCGACAAGGTCTCCCAAGGTAACGGTTACAGCGCCGAGGGCGATCGTCAGCGGCAGCACGAGCGCGATACGCTTGCCGGCGAGAAAGCGGGCAAGGTGAGGGACGATGAGCCCGATGAAAACGATCGGGCCCACCGTGCCGACCGCGCTTGCCGCAAGTGCGCAGGACAGAAGCAGCGCAAGCGAGAACTGCCGCCGATAGGAAAGCCCGAAGGATCGGGCCGTGGAAGCATCGAAGCGCAGAAGTTCCAGTGGCCTTCGGATCATCGGCAAGACGGCGAGACCGGCAAGCGTATATGGAAACAGGAAGGCAGCATGTTCCCAACTTCGCGCGTAGAGACTGCCGGAAAGCCATTCCAGCAGCACTTCCATCCGCGCCGAGCCCCAGCCCGCGATCAATCCAATGGCCAGGGCCTGCAACACGGCCCCGACGGCGATGCCGCAAAGCGTAATGCGAAGCGGCCCCAGGTCGAGGCGAAAGGCAAGCAGATAGATGATGCCGCCTGCCAGAAGGCCACCCACCGTGCCGACGGCCGGCAGCCACTCAAGTGGGAGCTCGGGCAGGGTGGTCGAGCCGCTATAGTGCAAGTAGACCGTGAACAGCAGGAAGATGGTGACTGCAAGCGTTGCTCCCTGAGAGACACCCATAATAGATGGATCGGCGAGCGGGTTGCGGGTAACGCTTTGGAGAATATGGCCGGCAACGGCGAGATGAATGCCGGCCAGTATTCCCGTCACGATGCGAGGCAGGCGGATATCCATGATGACCGATTGCGCCTGCTGCGAACCGCCTCCCGTAAACACGGCGATGACATCCGATGGCGGAATGTCAGCGACGCCCACAAACACCGCTAGCACGAACGAGAGGAGCGCGATGACGACAAAGGCAAGCAGAAACCCGGTGCTGCCGGTGTTTCGGAGCGACAAGGAGATGGCCATGATCACGCTTCTCCCTTGAAGGAGAAGCTGCGGCTTTGCACGAGGTAGATGAACAACGGCCCTCCCATCAGTGCCGTGACGATGCCAACCGGAAGTTCCTGGGGAGCGGCAACGCTTCGCGCAATCACGTCGGCGGCAACTACCATCAGGCCGCCGATTGCCGCGGTCAGCCCAATCGTCCATCCAGGACCCTTCGGCCCCAAAAGCCGGGCGATATGCGGTGCTGCCAAGCCGACGAAGGCGACGGGACCGGCTACCGGCGTAACGCCAGCCACGGGAAAAACCGCGAAAAGAAGCAGCAATGGCTTCCAAAACGAGAGCTGCAATCCCATCCCGGCCGCCGCCTGTTCGCTAAGCGCGAGAAGCCCGATCACGCGCTGACATGCCAATGCGCCGGCGGTGCCCAGAAAAACCCATGGGGCCATGTATGCGAGCTGCGTCCACGAACGTCCCTGAAAGCCGCCGGCCAACCAGAAAAGCAAGGACGGCACCTGCGGTCCGCTCAACAGGAGGATGTAGGTCGTGACTGCGCTAAGGAATAAGGAGATGGCATGAATGGTCGGTGAGCGGCAGATGCGCCCGATGCTGTTAAAGGTGTTGGGAGAGGCGGATAGGTTTCAGGCTGGATCGAAAATTAGGGCATTGGACCCTGTTAAGGAGATTAGCCTTCGCCTGCTACCGAACGACCATCTTGAGGCCCGGTTCTGGCCGGTGACCTCGTATAGGAGTTTGGC